>NZ_JBHWHY010000069.1:0-43253 GCF_042732265.1 Streptomyces sp. NPDC059788
ACGGTGTCGAGGAGTTGGCCCCCTGCGCACCCCCGCCCCCAGAACGAATCCAACGCGACCCGCGCGACAGCGCAACCCCCGCGCGAAGCGCAAACGCCCACCCCCACCGAGGTGAACCCAAAAACGGGCCCAGCCCCCTGAGGTATCGGCCCCCCGTCGCGTCAGCGACCCCGCAACCGCCGCACCAAAATACTCGCCTCGCCGCGAGACTCCAGATCCGCCAGAACCACCGCCACCGCCTCGCGAACGATGCGCCCACGGTCGACCGCCAGCCCATGCTCACCGCGCAGGACGAGCCGAGCGTGTTCGAGATCCATCAGCTCCTCGGCGGACACGTAGACCGTGATCTTCTCGTCGTGCCGTTCCCGACCACTCGGCCGCCGATTCGCACCGCGACCGCGCCGCCGAGAGCTGCCGCCCTGCGTTCCACCGGCCGCCGAGGCGGCCTCCGCATCCTGGCGACGGCGCCCCTTGGGCGCCTCCGCGTCGGCCACCGCCCCGCGCCCACCGTGCTCGGTCGGCGCCGACCCGTCCGTGTCGGTCTCCGATCCGGCCCGCCGCTGCCGCGGGGTCGTTTCCTCGCCGGGCGCCGTCGCCGGCGCCCCTGACTCGGCCCCCGCCCCCGGCTCACCACCGGGCGCCGGAACACGCGGCGTATCCCCGTTGACAGGGGATGCGCCGCCGGCCGGGCCGTTGGACTTGCGGGGCGCCGGGGACTGCAGCCCCGACCCCCCGGTCGTGCGGAACAATTCGTCGGCTCCGGGCAGACTCACTCGGCGTGACACCGGGCGAGCACCTCCCTGGCCAGCTGACGGTAGGCGGCGGCGCCGACGGAGTTGGACGCGTACGTGGTGATCGGTTCACCCGCGACGGTCGTCTCGGGGAAGCGCACGGTGCGGCCGATGACGGTGTGGTAGACGTGGTCGTCAAACGCTTCGACGACGCGCGCCAGGACCTCTCGGCTGTGCACGGTCCGCGAGTCGTACATCGTCGCCAGGATGCCGTCGAGTTCCAGGTCGGGGTTGAGCCGCTCCTGGACCTTCTCGATCGTCTCGGTGAGCAGGGCCACACCGCGCAGCGCGAAGAACTCGCATTCCAGCGGGACGATGACCTTGTGAGCCGCCGTCAGCGCGTTGACGGTGAGCAGGCCGAGGGAGGGCTGGCAGTCGATGACGATGTAGTCGTAGTCGGCCATCAGCGGCTTCAGCGCGCGCTGGAGCGTCGACTCGCGCGCGACCTCGCTGACCAGCTGCACCTCGGCGGCTGACAAATCGATATTGCTGGGCAGCAGGTCCATGTTCGGGACCGCTGTCTTCAGCAGCACCTCGTCGGCCGACATGCCCCGCTCCATGAGCAGGTTGTAGACCGTCAGGTCCAGTTCCATCGGGTTGACGCCGAGCCCGACGGACAGGGCGCCCTGCGGGTCGAAGTCGACGAGCAGCACCCGTCGGCCGTATTCGGCGAGCGCGGCACCCAGGTTGATGGTCGAGGTGGTCTTTCCCACCCCGCCCTTCTGGTTGCACATCGCGATGATCTTGGCGGGGCCGTGGTCCGTCAACGGTCCTGGAATCGGGAAGTAGGGAAGGGGGCGCCCGGTCGGGCCGACACGTTCGCGGCGCTGGCGGGCGGCGTCCGGCGCGAGCGTGGCCGCGTATTCGGGGTCCGGCTCGTACTCCGCGTCCGGGTCGTAGAAGTGCCCCTCGGGCAGGTCGTCGTAGTCGGCGAGCCGGGTGGGATCTGAGCCGCCCCGGTCGCCGGCCATGGCGTTCACGTGATGGCCGTCCATGCTCTGGTGGGCTGTCGTCGTGGGGCTCTGCTGGGTCGCGAAGGTGTGGACAGCGACGGAGCCGACAGCCTGGAGCCCCGAGGGACCCTGGCCCCGTGCAACCGCTCCTGGTCGTCCACCTCCGGGAGTAAATGTCGACTCATTCACAAGTCGTCTTACCTCCTTGGATGTGACCAGGAAACTTTATCGATAGGTCAGCGTGGCACTATGCCGACGGTTGGCGACTCTATGGCGTGTCGGGCGTTCGCAGCAACACAATCCGCCGGACCCGGCCCGATGTGTCGGCAATCGAACATGCCGATGTCAAGGGTGCAAGCAGCACAACCCCGAGGTTTCGAGGGTGTGCGAATCGGTTAAAGGGTTACGTTCTCGGCGAGTTGAGGACCGCCCGTGCGGTTTCGGGCGTGCGGCGTGTCGGCGAACGGCCGCGGCCGGGCCTTGTGGACAAGGCCCGGCCGGCAGTGCGTCATTGACGCGCGCTATTGACGCCTCAGCCGAGAAGCGTGCTCAGCTCGGTGGCCTCCAGGCCGTGCGCCTCGGCGACGGGACCGTAGACGACCTTGCCGTCGTGGGTGTTCAGACCCTTGGCCAGGGCGGCGTCGCGGCGCAGCGCCTCGGCCCAGCCGTTGTTCGCCAGCGACACGATGTACGGCAGCGTGGCGTTGGTCAGCGCGTACGTGGAGGTGCTGGGCACGGCGCCCGGCATGTTGGCCACGCAGTAGAAGACCGAGTTGTGGACCTGGAAGGTCGGCTCGGCGTGGGTGGTCGGACGGGAGTCCTCGAAGCAGCCGCCCTGGTCGATGGCGATGTCGACAAGGACACTTCCGGGCTTCATCTTGGCGACCAGCTCGTTGGTGACCAGCTTCGGGGCCTTGGCGCCCGGGATGAGGACCGCGCCGACGACGAGGTCGGCCTCGACGACGGCCTTCTCCAGCTCGTAGGCGTTGGAGACGATCGTCTGCACCTTGGTGCCGAAGATCCGGTCCGCCTCGCGCAGCTTGTTGATGTCCTTGTCGAGCAGGGTGACGTGGAAGCCGAGGCCCACGGCGATCTGCACGGCGTTCCAGCCGGAGACGCCGCCGCCGATGACGACGGCCTTGCCCGCGGCCACGCCCGGCACGCCGCCCGGCAGCACGCCGCGGCCGCCGGCCTGGCGCATCAGGTGGTAGGCGCCGACCTGCGGGGCGATGCGGCCCGCGACCTCGGACATCGGGGCGAGCAGCGGCAGCTGGCGGCCGGGGGTCTCGACGGTCTCGTAGGCAATGGCGGTGGTGCCGGACTCCAGGAGGGCGTCCGTGCACTCGCGGGAGGCGGCGAGGTGCAGGTAGGTGAAGAGGGTCTGGTCCTTGCGGAGGCGGTGGTACTCCTCCGCGATCGGCTCCTTGACCTTCAGCAGCAGGTCCGCGGTGGCCCAGACCTCGTCGGCGGTGTCGAGGATGTCGGCGCCGGCCGAGACGTACTCCTCGTTCGGGATGGCCGATCCGAGACCGGCGTCCTTCTCGATGAAGACCTGGTGGCCGTGGCGGACCAGCTCGTGCACACCGGCAGGCGTGATCGCCACCCGGAACTCGTTGTTCTTGACCTCGCGGGGGATGCCGACCTTCACGTCGATCACGGTCCTTGTAAGAGAGCTAGCAGGGAGAAATCCATGCATGACAAACATGCCGGGACTGACCGCGGCGTCCGCGGCCTGGCCAGTCTATTTAAGGATTCCGAGTTGTCTAGCCTTGCAAAGCATCAATTACTGAGAGAAGCACCACCGATTTCGTAGGTCACTGTGGGTGATCTGAGAGGAGACGTTCCCCTATCCCCCGGTGCAGCCTTGCGCCTGCCGGGTCACCGAGCCGGTCGAGGGTGTCCGCGATCCGCAGCTGCAGCGCCGCCTCCAGCCGTCCGTCGCGGGCCTCGGCGGCCAGCGCGAGGGCCGCGGTGCAGGTCCGCAGCGACTCCTCGGGCCGGCCCGCGTACTCCTGCACCCGCGCCGCCTCGCCGAGCGCGCGGGCCTGCCCCGCCACATCGCCCAGCCTCCGGTACGCGCCGTAGGCGGCCCGCCACTCCTTGAGCGCCTCGCCCCAGCGCGCCGCGTAGGTGTGCACCGCGCCGATCCGGCCGTGCAGCCGCGCCCCGTCCGCGTTCTCGCCGCGGGTCAGGCGCAGCTCCAGGGCCCGCCCGTA
This sequence comes from Streptomyces sp. NPDC059788, assembly GCF_042732265.1. NCBI lineage: Bacteria > Bacillati > Actinomycetota > Actinomycetes > Kitasatosporales > Streptomycetaceae > Streptomyces > Streptomyces sp. NPDC059788. The sequence continues at coordinate 3,961 of NZ_JBHWHY010000069.1, forward strand.
CCAGTCGGCGGCCCGCTGCCAGTCCCCCAGCTCCGTGTACGTGCCGCCCAGCGACTCCAGCGCCCGTACGGTCGCGATGGGGTCCCGGACCTCGCGCGCCGCGGTCAGCGCGCCCCGGTAGCGGGCCATCGCGTCCGCGGTCCGCCCGGCCTGCGCGTCCAGGTCGCCGAGGTTGAGCAGCGCCGCGGCCCGCTCCCGCGCCAGGCCGCGCCGCTCGGCGACCTCCAGGACGAGACCGTGCAGCCCGTAGAGGTCGGGGGCCGCCGCCTCGGCGCCCTGGTGGGCGATCAGGGTACGGACGATGGCGGCCATCAGCCGCCGGTCCAGGGTGTCCAGCCCGCCTTCCTCGACGGCGATCCGGGCCGCCTCCAGGAGCGCGGGCCGGCGGCTGCGCAGCCAGGCCGCCGCCGAGGCGGTGGAGGAGAAGCGCAGTGAGCGCGGCAGGCCGGCCACCTTCTGCCGGGCCGGCGATCCGGCGGGTTCGCCGAGTGCCCGGCACGACTGGAGCAGCCGTACGGTGCGCTCCAGCATCCGTGCGCGGGCGAGCTGGATCTCGGCGGGGCGCTCCTTCTCGTGCAGCACGGCGCGTACGAGCAGGGTCAGGCAGCCGGGCATCCGGTACTGCGCCTGGAGACCGGCGCTCCCGGCCGGTGCCCCCGGCGGGTGCGGTTCCGTGCTCTCCACCGGACGCAGCAGTCCCCGGGTGGCGAAGTCCTGGAGGGCCGACTCTGCGGCGGCGACCGAGCAGCCGGCGAGGGCGGAGGCGATGTGCGCGTCCGCGAGGCCGGCCGGGGCGAGGGCGAGCAGCCGCAGGGTGCGGGCGGCGACGGGCGGCAGGGTGTCGTACACGAGGCGGAAGGCGCGGGCCAGGGGGCGGCCGCCGGCCGGTTCGTCGGCCTGCTCCGGTACGTCGCGCAGCGCCTGGAGGAGGTCGGCCACGGAGTTCTTGGGGTGTCCGGCGAGCCAGCCGCCGACCAGCACGAGCGCGGCGGGCCGGCCGCCGCACTCCTCGGCGACGGCGTCGGCGGAGCGGGGGTCGACGGTGATGCGGGTGGGGCCCGCGTACCGGCTGAGCAGTTCGACGGCGGACGCGTTGTCCAGGCCGCCCAGGGTGCAGGGCCGGACGTCCGTGATGCCGGTGAGCGGGCCCTCGGAGACCGCGACCACCAGGCAGTCCGCGGCGTCCGGCAGCAGCGGTTCGACCTGCTCGGCCCCGGCCGCGTCGTCCAGCAGGAGCAGCGCGCGGCGCTCGGCGAGGGCGGTGCGCAGCGCCTCGGTCAGCTCGTCCTCGGCGGCGCCGGGCTGGACGGGGGCGCCGAGTTCGGTGAGCAGTTCGCGGGCGACGAGGTCGAGGGGTACGGGGCCGCCGCCCGGGGTGCTCAGGGTGGCGCGCAGCACTCCGTCGGGGTAGTCGTCGGCGAGTTGCCGTGCCAGTTCGGCGGCGAGGGCGCTGCGGCCGGAGCCGGGGCGCCCGGCGATCAGCAGGACGCGGCTGCGGGCGCCGCGGCGGCCGGAGAGGGTGTCCAGGCCGGTGCGGGCGATGTCCGCGCGGAGGGCTTTCAGTTCGCGGCGGCGGCCGATGAAGCCGCCGGCCGCGGTGGCGGCGGGCGGCACGGTCCGGCGGGCGGGGGGCCGGCGGCTGCCGGGGCGGTCCGGGGCGGTGTGCCCGCCCGGGTCCCGGCCGGCGGCGGTGCGGTCGGTGGCGGATTCCGCGGCCGTGCCGTCCGGTTCCGGTTCCGTCCGCCGCGCCGCCGTCGCGGGCGCGCCCGCCTTCCCCGGCGGGACATGCTCCTTGCCCACCGCCTGATCCGCCACGGGTCACGCTCCCGTCCACCTGCGCTTACGAGCCCGCCGCGGTCGCGAACGGGGACGCTGTCGAGCGTAGTTCACGACCCGTCACGCACCCTGTGGAGCACGACGGTTGAGTCACCCGTCCGGATCAGCGCATCATCGGACCGCAGGGCCGCGCAGGGGGCGCGGACGGTACGCGGAGCGGGCTCAGGCCTCGAACGGGCGGGCGGGCCACGGCGCGTCGGCCGGGCGCAGCGCGTCCAGGCCGCTGCCCGCGCGGGCGGCGGCGAGTGCGAGGACGCCCACCACCAGGCAGTTGTTGTGCAGTTCACCGGCGAGCGCGCCACGCACCAGCTCGTCGAACGGCACCCGCGCCAGCTCCATGTCGGCCTCCTCCTCGGAGACCTCGAAGCGCTCGCCCTCCGCCTCGGACAGCTCGCGGGCGAGGAAGATCCGTACGGCCTCGTCGCAGCCGCCGGGGGTGGTGTAGACGTCGGTCAGTACCCGCCAGTTCTCCGCCTTGACGTGTGCTTCCTCGTACAGCTCGCGCTGGACGGCGTGCAGCGGGTTCTCGCCGGGGACGTCCAGGAGTCCGGCCGGGATCTCCCAGAGCTTGTGCCGCACGGGGTGGCGGTACTGGCGCAGGACCAGCACCCGGTCCTCCTCGTCGAGCGCGACGACGGCCACCGAGCCGGGGTGGACCTGGTAGTCGCGGGTGGCCGTGGAGCCGTCCGGCATGACGACCTCGTCCGTACGCATGCTGGTCTTGTTGCCGGTGAACGGTGTCGCGGTCGAGGTGACCCGCCACGCTTCCGGGGTGTCCTGGATGGCCATGTACGTCCTTCCGCAAAGCAGTCGACCGGGGCGCCCGGCCGTGAAAGGCCAGGTGCCCCGGTCAACCGTACCGGGCGGCCGGTCCCTTCCCGCGCGCTCGGCGGGACGGGACCGGCCGCCGCGGGTCAGGCCTTGGCGCCCTTCTTGTCACCGGCCGCCGCACCGGTCTTGCGCTCGACGGCCGCCTTCACCAGGCCGGCGAAGAGCGGGTGCGGGCGGGTCGGGCGGGAGCGCAGCTCCGGGTGCGCCTGGGTGGCGACCAGGTAGGGGTGCGCCTCGCGCGGGTACTCGACGTACTCGACCAGCTTGTTGTCCGGGGAGGTGCCGGAGAACAGCAGGCCGGCCTTCTTCTCCAGCTCGCCGCGGTAGGCGTTGTTGACCTCGTAGCGGTGGCGGTGGCGCTCCTCGACGTACGGCTGGTCGTCGTAGACCTCGCGCACGATCGATCCTTCGGCCAGCTTGGCCGGGTACATGCCCAGCCGCATGGTGCCGCCCATGTCGCCCTCGCCCGCGACGATGTCCATCTGCTCGGCCATGGTGGAGATGACCGGGTCGGCGGCGGCCGGGTCGAACTCGGTGGAGTTCGCGCCCTCGATGCCGGCCAGGTTGCGGGCCGCCTCGATGACCACGCACTGCAGGCCCAGGCACAGGCCCAGCAGCGGCAGCTTGTTCTCGCGGGCGTAGGTGATGGCGCCGACCTTGCCGTCCACGCCGCGGTCGCCGAAGCCGCCGGGGATGCAGACCGCGTCGCAGTCGGCGAGCTGCTGCTTGGCGCCCGCCGGGGTCTTGCAGTCGTCGGAGGTGACCCACTTGATCTTCACGCGGGCCTTGTTGGCGAAGCCGCCGGCGCGCAGCGCCTCGGTGACCGACAGGTAGGCGTCGGGCAGGTCGATGTACTTGCCGACCAGCGCGACCTTCACCTCGTGGTCGGGGTTGTGCACCCGGTCCAGCAGGTCGGCCCAGACGGTCCAGTCCACGTCGCGGAACGGCAGGTCCAGCTTGCGCACGACGTAGGCGTCCAGGCCCTCGGCGTGTACGACCTTGGGGATGTCGTAGATGGAGGGGGCGTCCGGGCAGGCGATGACGGCGGCCTCGTCCACGTCGCACATCAGCGAGATCTTGCGCTTGATGGCGGTGGGCACCTCGCGGTCGGCGCGCAGCACGATGGCGTCGGGCTGGATGCCGATGTTGCGCAGCGCCGCGACCGAGTGCTGGGTCGGCTTGGTCTTCAGCTCGCCGGAGGGGCCGATGTAGGGCAGCAGCGAGATGTGCACGACGAAGACGTTGTCCCGGCCGACCTCGTGGCGGACCTGGCGGACGGTCTCCAGGAACGGCAGCGACTCGATGTCGCCGACGGTGCCGCCGACCTCGGTGATGACGACGTCGACGTCCTCGTGGGCCAGCCGGCGGATGCGGTGCTTGATCTCGTTGGTGATGTGCGGGATGACCTGCACGGTGTCACCGAGGTACTCGCCGCGCCGCTCCTTGGCGATCACGGTGTTGTAGACCTGGCCGGTGGTGACGTTCGCGGAGCCGTCGAGGTCGACGTCCAGGAAGCGCTCGTAGTGGCCGATGTCCAGGTCGGTCTCGGCGCCGTCGTTGGTGACGAAGACCTCGCCGTGCTGGAACGGGTTCATCGTGCCGGGGTCGACGTTCAGGTACGGGTCGAGCTTTTGCATCGTGACCCGCAGGCCCCGCGCCTTGAGCAGCGCGCCCAGGCTGGAGGCGGTGAGGCCCTTGCCGAGCGAGGAGGCGACGCCCCCGGTGACGAAGAGATGCTTGGTCGTCGTGGATTTGGGCGGCATGGCCAAGAGGGGGCTCCCGTGGTCGCGTGGTGAAGAGGTGCGAATCAGCCACCCACTGCGGTTTTCAGGGGTGCCGTCGCTGCGGTCGGGGGTGCCTGTGACTTGCGCCGGGCCCACCGGTCCACGGGGTACCAGGCTATCAGCGACCGGGCATGGTCGTGCCCGGCGACGCTCGCGCCGCACACGTACGGCCGTCCCGCACGGGGCGCGCGGGCCCTCGCGTGACCCAGGCCACCCGTTCGGCGCAGTGCTGTCTTCCCGCAGCGGCAAGCGGATCACTGCCGTGCGTCGTATCCTGCTCGGACACTCGCCACGGGCCGTCCGGCAAGGCACCACCCCCGCCCGATTTCCGGACTTGCTGCTCGTCGGAGTTTCATGGGCAGGACGGACAAGATCACACGTCCCATGGGGGGCGTCACTCCAGTTCGACGGGAGATGCACGTGGCCGGGCGCATCGAGGACTACGCACTCATCGGCGATATGCAGACCGCCGCTCTTGTGTGCCGGGACGGCACGGTGGATTGGCTGTGTCTGCCCCGCTTCGACTCACCCGCGGTCTTCGCAGGACTGCTGGGCACGGAAGAGAACGGTTTCTGGCGGCTGGGGCCCGCGCACAGCCCCGAGGGCGGGCCGCTGCCCGCCGACCGCCGCCGCTACCGGGGCGACTCGCTCGTCCTGGAGTCCGAGTGGGACACCCCGCGCGGCACCGTGCGCGTCATCGACTTCATGCCGCCGCGCGAGGACGCGACGCCGCAGCTGATCCGCATCGTGGAAGGCGTCAGCGGGCGGGTGCCGATGCGTTCGGCGCTGCGCATGAGGTTCTCCTACGGCTGGGTGGTGCCGTGGGTCCACAAGGTCGACGAGCGCACCGTCGCGGTCGCGGGCCCCGACGCGGTGTGGCTGGACACGGAGGCCGAGACCTACGGCCGGGACCTGACGACGTACGCGGACTTCACGGTCGGCCCGGGCGAGCGGATCGCCTTCACGATCAGCTGGCAGCCCTCGCACAGCCGCCCGCCGGGCCTGCCGGAGCCGGAGGCGGCGCTGGAGGCGACCGAGGGCTTCTGGCGCGAGTGGGTCGACCACTGCACGTACCACGGCCCGTACCGGGACGCGGTGGTGCGCTCGCTGATCACGCTCAAGGCCCTCACCTACGCGCCGACCGGCGGCATCGTCGCGGCGCCCACCACTTCGCTGCCCGAGGACATCGGCGGCTCCCGCAACTGGGACTACCGCTTCACCTGGCTGCGGGACGCGGCGATCACCCTGTCCTCGCTGCTGCGCACCGGCTACCGGGAAGAGGCCCGCGCCTGGCGCGAGTGGCTGCTGCGCGCGGTCGCGGGCGACCCGGAGAACCTGCAGATCATGTACGGGATCGCGGGCGAGCGGGAACTCGGCGAGAACGAGCTGACCTGGCTGACCGGGTACGAGAACTCCCAGCCGGTCCGGGTCGGCAACGGCGCCGCCGGGCAGCTCCAGCTCGATGTGTACGGCGAGGTCACCGAGGCGCTGCACCTGGCGCACAACACGGGCCTGGCCCGCAACGACTACGCCTCGCTGCTCCAGCTCAAGCTGATCCAGTGGGTGGAGAAGCACTGGGACGAGCCGGACGAGGGCATCTGGGAGGTGCGCGGCCCGCGCCGCCACTTCGTGCACTCCAAGGTGATGACCTGGGTCGCGGTGGACCGCACGATCAAGCTGATCGAGTCGGGTGACGTGGACGGCCCGCTGGACCGCTGGCGGCAGCTGCGCGAGACGATCCACCGGGAGGTGTGCGCCAAGGGCTACGACCCGGAGCGCAACACCTTCACGCAGTCCTACGGCTCCAAGGAGCTGGACGCCTCGCTGCTGCTGATCCCGCAGATGGGCTTCCTGCCGCCGGACGACAAGCGGGTCATCGGCACCATCGAGGCCATCCAGCGGGAGCTGGGCACCGAGGACGGCTTCGTGCTGCGCTACCCGACCTCGGGCGAGGACGCGGGCGTGGACGGCCTGGAGGGCGACGAGGGCGCGTTCCTGGCGTGCTCGTTCTGGCTGGCCGACGACCTGGCGATGATCGGGCGGGTCGAGGAGGCCCGCATCCTGTTCGAGAAGCTGCTCTCGCTCCGCAACGACCTGGGGCTGCTGGCCGAGGAGTGGGACTCCCGCCTCCAGCGGCAGGTGGGCAACTTCCCGCAGGCGTTCAGCCACGTCCCGCTGATCGACACGGCGCTGCGGCTGACGGCCAGCGGCGCGTACGGCGGGTAGCCGGCACGCGAGCGGAGCGAGGGGTCACGGCCGGTGCCGTGACCCCTCGCTCGTTCCGCGCCTTTCGTCAGAAGGCCGTCAGAAGGCCGTCAGCGTGAGCGTCATCTCGCGCGGCGCGCCGTCCTCGATGTACGAGGCGAAGTTGCCGACGTCGTCGAAGGCGAAGCCGTAGGCCTTGCCGTCGGCGGACTGTTCGTGCAGCAGCCGCGCGTAGTGGTTGGCGAGTTGGCCCTTGTAGAAGGTGCCCGGGTTGGTGGTGGGCTGGGCCGCGTGGTCGGCGAGCGTGGCGCGGTTGAGGGCGGCGCCGAGCACCGCGGCGACCGGGCCGCGCAGTCCGTCGTTGGGGGCTTGCAGGGTGCCGTGACAGAAGAGCACGTCGCGGGTGGAGGGCTTGGCGATGGAGAACTGGGCGGGGCCGCGGAAATTGAACTGGCCGCCGCTGACCCGGCCGGTGAAGGTGCCCCGGTTGGTGGTGACCTTCAGGTCCTTGGAGGTGTACGCGTTCCAGGAGCGGTCGATGTACGGCGCCAGGTAGTTGCCGTCGAACAGCCCGGCGTCCAGGCCGTGACTGGGGGCGATGACGCGCTTGTCGCCGACGACGAGCTTGCCGAAGCCCGGCGTACGGCCGATCTCGGAGAAGATACGGGAGCGGGCACCGGCCTTGAGCGCCCCGGCCGTCTGGTCCCGGGCGCCGACGAGGCGGATGGACATCGGGACGCTGAACATGTCGACGGCCGTGGTGTTGCAGTGCATGCCGGCCTGGTCGTACGTGAACTCCGCGCAGTCGTGCACGATCTGGTAGTTGGGGTCGCCGGACACCCAGCCGGCGGGGTAGGCCAGCGCGGGCTTGCCGTTGCCGTCCTTCACGGCCTTGAACTTGAGCTTGCTGCCGAGCGAGGCGTAGACGCGCCCGGACATCCGCGGGATGTGCAGGGTGGTGTTGCCGTTCGCGGCGAGCGGTATGCCGTAGTCGGTGAAGCCGTCCGGGCGGTTGTCGGAGAGGGCGATGGGCTTGATCTCACCGTTCGCGGTGACCCGTACCTGCTGGCCACCGGTGTTGCCGACGATGTAGATCCAGATGGCGTTGTTGGCGTAGCGACCGGTCCGGTTGACGACGTGCAGCGGCAGTCCGGCCGCCGCCGCGCCGGCGAGCGGGGCGGCTCCGGCGGTGCGGGCGAGCAGCCCGGCACCGGCTCCGGCGGCGGCGCTCGCGGCGAGGCCGCCGAGGATGGTTCGACGGGAGATCATGCGGTGGCTCCTTGCTGTACGGATACGGACACGTGGTCGACGAGCAGGGAGCCGCCGGGGCGTGTCGCGTTCGTGGGGGTGGCGCGGCCCGCGACGCCGTCCGGGAAGGCGCCGCCCATCGCGAGGTTGAGCAGGATGAAGTGGCCGTGGTGGGTGGTCTTCGCCCAGGTGCCGGCGTCCATGTCGGCGGAGCTGACGGTGTGGAAGCGCTGCCCGTCGACGGACCAGTGGAGGTATTCGGTGGAGCCGGTGCGGTCCAGTTCCAGGGCGTACGTGTGGAAGCCGGCCTGGCAGGAGGCGCCGGGGCAGACCCGGGAATTGCCCTTGCCCTGGGACTCGTTGCAGGGGCCGCCGGGGTTGACGCCGCAGTGCAGTACGCCCCAGACGCGGTTGGCCCCGTTGACGTTCTCCATGATGTCGTACTCGCCGATGCCCGGCCAGTTCCAGTACTTGCCGCGGAATTCGGCGCCGAGCGTCCAGAACGCCGGCCAGTAGCCGAGCGCGGCGTCGCCGGAGACGTCCGGCATCTTGACGCGCGCCTCGATGCGCAGTTTGCCGCGGGCCGGGGCGGCGAAGTCGGTGCGGCGGGTCTCGATGCGGCCCGAGGTCCAGGTGGCACCGTTCTTCAGGGCGGTGATCTTCAGGTGGCCGGCGCCGTCGAGTTGCAGGTTTTCGGGGCGGTCGGTGTAGGTCTGGCGTTCGCCGGTGCCCCAGTTGGCGGGGCCGCCCGGGTAGCCCGTGCCGGTGTCGGTGATCCAGTCGGCGGAGGACGGGCGGGAGCCGGCGGGGCCGTTGAAGTCGGTGCGCCAGACCTCCGCGAACTTGGCCGCCGGTACGCCGGCCGACGCGGCGGGCAGGGCGGGCGGCCAGGCGAGGACCAGGGCGAAGGCGGCGCCGAGCGAGCCGAGCAGGGCCGCGGTTCTCGCCCGGGGCCGCCTTCGTCGGGGTGGTTTCGCGTTCATGACATGTGCTCCTCGTCAAGGTGGGGGTGGCTGAGGAGTTCCGTGTGCGCACGCGGCCTGGGAGGGTTGAGAGCGCTCTCACGCCGTGTAGGGGCACACAGTGCCGACTTCCCGCCGAGCCGTCAAGGCTTGGCATGACCGCAGGAGTTGGCCCGTTTTCGACTTCGGGGGTTCAATGGTGCATACATCGAATGGCGGGCGTCCGACACTGGAGGCGGTCGCCGCGCGGGCCGGCGTCTCGCGCGCCACGGTCTCCCGCGTGGTCAACGGCGGTGCCGGAGTGCGCGACGAGGTGCGCGAACGGGTCCGGCGCGCCGTCACCGACCTGGGGTACGTACCGAACAGCGCGGCCCGCTCGCTGGTGACCCGCCGTACCGGCGCGGTCGCCGTGGTGATCGCCGAGCCGGAATCCCGGGTCTTCGCCGACCCGTTCTTCGGCCGCCAACTGCGCGGCGTCAGCCGCGCCTTGTCGGCCGCCGACGTCCAACTGCTACTGCTCCTGCAGGAGACCCGCGCCGACTTCGACCGTATCGGCCGCTACCTGTCCGCCGGGCACGTCGACGGCGTGCTGATGTTCTCGCTGCACCGCGACGACCCGCTGCCCGCCATGGCCGAGGCGTCCGGCCTGCCCACGGTCTACGGCGGCCGTCCCGGCTGGGCGGGCGCCGAGCACGCGCTGTACGTCGACACCGACAACCGCGACGGCGCCCGGCAGGCCGTACGCCATCTCCGCGCCCGCGGCCGCCGCCGGATCGCCGTGATCACCGGCCCGCTCGACCAGACCTCCGCCCAGGACCGCCTGGACGGCTACCGCGACGCGCTGGCCCCCGCCGCGGCCGACCCGCGGCTGATCGCGGACGGCGGCTTCACCGCCCCGGGCGGCGAGCGCGCGATGGCCGGGCTGCTGGCCGCCGCACCGGACCTGGACGGCGTCTTCGTCTGCTCGGACCTGATGGCCTCCGGGGCGCTGCGGACCCTGCGGGCGCACGGCCGCCGGGTGCCGGAGGACGTCGGTGTGGTCGGGTACGACGATCTGGACCCTGCCGCGTGGACGGACCCGCCGCTGACCACGGTCCGCCAGGACGTGGAGGAGATGGGCGGCCTGATGGCGCGGCTGCTGCTGCGGCGAATGGAGGCGGGCCCGGACGCCGCCCGAGACGGACTGTCCCCGGTGGTCACGGCGGCGACGCTGGTGGTCAGGGAGTCGGCGTGAGCGCGCCCGCGGCCCGGTACGTCCGGATAGCGGACTGCGGGTACCGTTCGACGCCATGGGGCCGGAAGCGAAGATCGAAGCGGTGATCACGGTACGCAGGGCACTGGAGCTGCCCGCGCTGCGGCGCGGGCTGCCCGAGGTGCTGGCCGGCGAGGACCGTCTCGACCGCGCCGTACGCTGGGTGCACGCGGGCGAGGTGCCGCACATCGCCTCGCTGCTCAAGGGCGGCGAGCTGCTGCTGACCACCGGCCTCGGCCTGGGCACCCGCCCCTCCGAACAGCGCGCCTTCGTGCGCGAGCTGGCCGACCGCGAGATCGCCGCCCTCGTCGTGGAGCTGGGCTCCCGCTTCGAGGCGCTGCCGTCCGCCGTCGTCGACAGCGCGCGGGCCTGCGGACTGCCGCTGGTGCAGCTGCACCGCGAGGTCCCCTACGTCGCCGTCACAGAAGAGATCCACACCGAGCTGGTCAACAGCCACTACCTGCTGCTGCGGCAGGCCGACGAGCTGCTGCGCAGCTGTACGGACGTCCTGCTGCGCGGCGGCGGCGCCCCCGAGGTACTGCGGCGGCTGGCCGCCTTCACCGGCAACCCGCTCTGCCTGGAGGCGCCCGACGGCAGCCCCCTGTACGCAGCGGGCCCCGACGACGGCGGCGCCGCGGACGCCGACCCCCTCCAGGCGTGGGAGGGGCTGCGCGAGACCGGCCTGCGGGTGGACGTGCCCGGCGGCGGGCCCGGCGCCGACGCCGTACGCGCCCGCCTGGTCCTGCTCCCCGTCAACGCGCCCGTCGCGCCGGTGCACCGGATCGCCGCCGGACGCGCCGCCGACCTGCTGGCCGTCGTGATGCTCCAGTCCCGTCAGGAAGAGGTACTGGCGGCGCGCGGGCGCGGCGACTTCCTGGCCGACCTGGCGGAGGGACGGATCACCCCCGGCGAAGCACCGGCGCAGGCGCGCATGCTGGGCTTCCGGCCGGGCGGCGAACCGATCGTGCCGGTGGTCATGCACCTGCCCTCCCAGCTCCCGGCGCCCGGCAGCTGGGCGGTGCTGGCCCGCGCCCTGCGCGAGGAACTGGCCGCCCTGGGCGTGCCCGTCCTCCTCGGCGTACGGCCCGTCGAAGGCCGGGTGCCGCTGCTGGTGGCGCTGCGCGCGAGCCAGGACCGTACGGCCGTCGCCGACCGGGTCGCCGAGGCGCTGCGCGCGGGCGTCGTACGGGCCGGGGCGGACCGGCCGGCGGCGCGGCGCCCGGTGGTCGTGGTCGGCGCCGCGGGCGACTGGCCGGCGGCGGGTCCCGGGTTGCGGCACGCCACCGAGGCGGCGGCCGCCGCGCAGGGCCTGCCGGAACAGCCCTGGCACGACGCGCGCCGGCTGGACATCGAACTGCTGCTGTGGCGGATGCGCGAACACGGCGAACAGGGTGTCCTGACGGACTTCGTGGACCGCGCCATCGGTCCACTGCTCGTCCACGACCGCTCCGCCCGCCAGCCGCTGCTGCCGACGCTGGAGGCGTACCTGGCCAGCGCCGGACGCAAGGCGGAGACGGCCCGCGACCTGAACGTCAACCGGCAGACCCTGTACGACCGGCTGGCCCGCATCGCCCAGCTGCTGGGCACGGACCTGGACGACCCGCAGACGGTCCTCGGCCTGCGACTCGCGTTGCGGGCCAGGCGGCATACGGACCGGGGGTGAGCGGCTGTGCTCGTACGGGAGCGGTGCGGGCCGGTGGGACCGGTACGGGGCTGGCGCGGGACCGGTACGGGCGCAGCGTGAGCGCCCGGTCTCGTGCGGGGCCGGTCAGGCCCGCAGCGTCTCGGCCGCTGCGCCGATGCCCAGCACCACCAGGTAGGCCTCGCCCACCAGTCATACGGTCATGAACGCGGCGTACCAGCGCTGCAAAGCCGCCGCCGGCCCGGCTGCGGCAGCGACGGCCCAGACCAGCGACCGGGGCACCCTCCGCGTTCCGGGGGGCCTTCCGGCGGCCCGGAGCCCCTCCGCGGCCCGGGGGCCTGTCCCGTGGGAGCCTCAGCGCTCCCGCCGCTGCATCAGCTCGTCGTACACGCTCAGTACCTGTGCGACCGTGGCGTCCTCGGTCGGCCAGCCCGCGGCCTGGGCGCGGCCGGCCGCGGCGAGGGCGTCCCGGCGGGCGGGGTCGGCGAGCAGGGCCAGGACCGCGCGGGCGAGGGCGGCGGCGTCGCCGTACGGGACCAGTTCGGCGGCGCGGCCGACCAGTTCGCGGGTGCCGCCGACGTCCGTGGCCACCAGCGGCACGCCGGCCCGCAGCGCCTCCTGGGCGATCAGCGAGCGGGCCTCCCAGCGGCTGGGCAGCACCAGGAGGTCGGCGGCGGCGAGGAGTTCGGGTACGTCGTCGCGGCGACCGAGCAGGCGCACCGGCAGCCCTTCGGCGTCGATGCGCCGCTGGAGCGCCTCGCGCTGCCCGCCCTCCCCCGCCACCACGACCATCGGCTGCGGGTCCAGCGCGCACCAGGCGTGTGCCGCGTCCAGCAGGAGGTCGTGCCCCTGATGCGTCTCCAGGCGGCCGACGACGAGGATCAAGGGGCGGTCCACCGCGCCCAGTTCGGCGCGCTGCTTGTGGGCCGGGCGGTCCTCCGCCATGAGCGGGCGGCCGCCCGGCCGGGGCCCCGGGATCGCGACGGGGGCCAGGCGCGCGTCGCGGGCGCCGCGTTCGCGCGCCCGGTCCACCAGGTCCGAGCAGGCGCCCAGGACGACCGCGGCGGCCCGCGCCACCCGCCGTTCCAGCAGGTGGACGAGGCGGGCCCGCGCCCCGTCCGTATGCGCCTTGGTGTGCCAGGTGACCACCAGGGGGACCTGGCGGCCCCGCGGGCCCTGGAGGGCCAACGAGGCGCGCAGGCCCGCCCGCAGACCGTGCGCGTGCACGAGGTCGGCGTCCCCGCACACGGCCCGCAGCGAGGCGACGCTCGCCGGATCGGCACGCGGCGGGACCGGTACGAACCGCGCCCCCGCGTCCGTGTAGGCGTACGTGTCCTCGGCGGCCGGGGAGGCGCACACCGTCACCCGGACCCCGCGGGCCACCAGCCCGGCGGCCAGCGAACGCACATGGGCGGCGCTGCCCGCGCTGCCCCGGCCCAGCACCTGGACCGTGCGCAGCGGCGACTGTCCGTGTGGCGGGGCCGGTGTGCTGGTCACGTGGGCGGTACTCCTGGGGGTCGGTGGGCGGGCCGGGCGGCGCGCCGCGGTTCCGGCGCCGCCGGGGCGGGCGCCGGCACGGTGCCGCGGTCGCGCGGCCGTACGCGCTGCGCCCCAGGATGCCAGCCCCGGCTGTGAATTCGGCACCGCCGACGAGCCCTCCCAAAGGCACACATCGCCCATACACCCACGTGACCACCCATATGGGCGACAAACCGCCCACTCCTGTGGCCCAGTGGCAGTGACCTGGTGCGGAGTCCGGCCGTTACGCGCCGACGGCGCCCGCCGCCCGGCTGACCCGGTCGCCGAACGCGGCGGCCGCGACCAGGGCGGCGGCGTGCGCGGCCAGCCCGACACGGCCGTATCCGTCGGCGACGGCGAGGCCGAGCGCCGCCCCCAGGGCATGGGCCCCCGCATCACCGATCATGGTGCGCTCCCCCACGTCGTCGGCGAGGACCGCCGCCGCTGCCCCCGCCACGGCGGCGGACAGGGGCCCGGCCGGACCGCTGCGCACCAGCCCCGGCGCCGCCGCGGCGAGCACGGCCGCCGACGCCCGGCCCGGCCGTACGTCCACCAGGTTCACGAAGTGCGCGGCGCCCGCGATCACCACTCCGGCGAGCGCCTTGTCCAGCGGCCGGTCCTTGAGCAGCGCACCGGCGGCCAGTCCCGCCGCCCCGATTCCGAACAGTTTGACCGCGCCGCTGGTCAACTCGCCCTCCCCGAGGGCGGACAGGTGGGCGCGGAAGCCGCGCCGGGGGTCGCCCGCCCCGGCGAGGTCGTCGTAAGCACCACAGCCGCCGGCCGTCAGGACGGCCAGTGCCGCCGCAGCGCGCGTACGGACGGGCAGGCCCGGCGCGGTCACGGCCGCGAACGCGGTGCCCGCCGCGGTGGCGGGGCCGCCGTACAGGTCGACGGCGCGGCCCGCGTAGTTCGTCCGTGCCCAGCGTGCGTGCCCGCCGGGCGGTCGGCGCCGCAGCTGTGCGTACGCGGCACGGGTGGCGCCTGCCGCGATGCCGAACGGCAGGGCCTTGCGCAGCATTTCGATCATGGGCAGAACACTAGAACCACGACGCGCGCACCTCCCCGCCCCGCGACCCCATGCCCCTGCCCCTGGCCCGCTGGTCCCCCGACCCAAGCCCCCTGCCCCAAGCCTCAAGCCCCCGGCCCCCCGGCCCCCCGGCTCCCGGCTCCCAGCTCCCAGCTCCCAGCTCCCAGCTCCCAGCTCAGCGTCCCGCGCGGGCGGTTTCCAGGAGTTCCTCCGCGTGGGCCCGCGCCGTCTCGGAGTCCTCCTGGCCCGCGAGCATCCGGGAGAGTTCGCGTACCCGGTCCTCGCCCTCCAGGACCGTGACCCCGCTGCGGGTCACCGAACCGTCGTGGGTCTTCTCCACCAGCAGCTGGCGGTCGGCGAAGGCCGCGACCTGCGGAAGGTGGGTGACGACGACGACCTGCGCCGACCGGGCCAGACGGGCCAGGCGGCGGCCGACCTCCACGGCCGCCTTGCCGCCGACACCGGCGTCCACCTCGTCGAACAAATAGGTCGGTACGGGGTCGGAACCGGCGAAGACCACCTCGACCGCGAGCATCACGCGGGAGAGTTCACCGCCCGAGGCGCCCTTGGCGATGGGGCGGGGCGGCGTGCCGGGGTGCGGGGCGAGGAGGAGTTCCACCTCGTCGGCGCCGGTCGGGCCGAAGGCGACCGTACGGCCGCCGACCTCGATGCCGTCGCTCTCGTCGGCGGCTTCGGACTGGCTGATCTGGACACTCACCCTGGCGTGCGGCATGGCCAGCTCGGCCAGTTCGGCCGTCACCGCGTCGGCGAATCGCTTCGCCGACGCCTCGCGCGCGTCGGTCAACGCCTGCGCCAGCTCGCCCAGTTCCGCGCGCAGCGCGTCGCGCTCCGCCGTCAGTTCGCCGATCCGGTCGTCGTCGCCGTCCAGTTCGGCGAGCCGGGTCGCGCCGTCCTCGGCCCAGGCCAGCACGGCCGCGATGTCCTCGCCGTACTTGCGCGTCAGGTGGGTGAGCGCGGCCCGGCGCTCTTCCACGGCGGCCAGCCGCAGGGGGTCGGCGTCCAGTCCGTCCGCATAACTGGCCAGTTCGCCCGCGACGTCCGCCATCAGGATGCCGATCTCGCCCAGCCGCTCGGTGAGCGCGGAGAGGGCCTGGTCATGGCTGCGTACGGCGTCCAGCGCCCGGTGCGCGCCGGCGACCAGGGTGGTGGCGTCCACGGCCTCCAGGTCCTCGGGGTTGCCGGCGAGCGCGGCGTGGGCGGACGCGGCGGCCGAGGCCAGCGCCTCGGCGTGGCCGAGCCGTTCGGCCTCGGCGGCCAGCTCGGTGTCCTCGTCCGACTGCGGTTCGACGGCGGCGATCTCCTCCAGGCCGTAGCGCAGCAGGTCCGCCTCCTGCGCCCGCTCGCGGGCCCGGGTGGTCAGCTCGTCCAGCTCGGCGGCGACGGCGCGCACCCTCCGGTACGCGGCGGTGTACTTGGCGAGCGGTACGGACACCGCGTCGCCGGCGTAACGGTCCAGCGCCTGGCGCTGCCGGGCCGGGCGCAGCAGGCCCTGCTGGTCGGTCTGGCCGTGTACGGCGACCAGGTCGTCCGCCAACTCCCCCAGCAGCCCGACCGGGACGGACCGCCCGCCGACATGGGCGCGCGAGCGGCCTTCGGCCGAGACGGTGCGGCTGATCAGCAGCGTTCCGTCGTCCAGCTCGGCGCCCGCCTCCTCGGCGCGCACCGCGGCCGGGGCCGCGGAGCCCACCGCTATGCGGCCCTCCACGACCGCCGACTTGGCGCCGATCCGCACCAGGGCGGGGTCGGCGCGCCCGCCGAGCAGCAGCCCGAGGCTGGTGACGACCATGGTCTTGCCCGCGCCCGTCTCGCCGGTCACCGCCGTGAAACCCGGCGACAGCTCGACGACGGCATCGTCAATGACGCCCAGGGACCTGATCCGCATCTCCTCCAACACGGATACGACCTTACGAGGTCGCGGGCCCACCCCGCGACGGGCTCCCCCTCGTCTTACCGCTCCGCCCTGCGGAAAACCCCACCCCGGGAACGGGTGGTTTCCTCATGGCGGTGCCCCCGTCCCGCCCGTCACGCTGAAAAGAGAACACGATCGGAAGGGTGTGCCACATGTCCGGCGGAGCGAGGGCGGGCGGCGGTACGGGGGCGGGGGTGCCTGCGTACGGCGGGGCCGGGGACGGCGGTCACGGGCACGGGCACGGGGGTCCCGTGTCGGGTGGTCCTGTCCACGCCGGTCCCGGGGCCGGGGGGTCCGTATCCGGGGGCCCCGCGTCCGGAGGCCCCGCGTCCGGGGGCCGGTCCGCGGTGGGCCGAGCCGCCGCGGACCGGACCACCATGGGTCCGGCCCCCGCGGACCGGACCACCATGGGCCACACCCCTGCGTGCCAGCCCTTCGCGGACCAGGCCCCCAAAAAGCCCGCGACCAGTGGCTTGGCGCGGGCCGCGCTGCGTGGTCACCGGGCGTCCTTCGCCGGGACGGCCGTCGCGGCCCTGTTCGCGGCCGTCGTGGTCAGCGCTTCGACGATGCTGCTGGCCGCGACCGGCGCGGAGGGCGTCCCCGCCGCCGCGCGGCGCGCCCTGGCGGCCTCCGACGTCGGCGTCATGGCCGCCGGCTTCCTGCTCGTCTCCGTCTATCTCTCGGTGTTCGTCATCGCCTCGACGATGGGCACGGCCGTCACCCAGCAGCACCGCGAGTTCGCGATGCTGCGCGCCATCGGCGCCCGGCCCTGGCAGCTCCGGCGTGCGGTCGCGGCGCAGGCGGTGGCCGCGGCGGTGCCGTCGGCGGTGGCCGGGTTCGCGCTCGGCGGGGTGCTCGCGCGCTGGTGGTTCGCGGGCCTGGCGGACCACGGCCTGATCCCGCCCGGTGTCGCCTTCTCGTTCAGCTGGGTGGCGCTGCCCGTGTGCCTGGCCGTGTCCACGCTCACCGTGGCTCTCGCGGGGGTGCTCGCCGCGAGCCGGTTCGCCGCGCTGCGTCCCGCGCGCGCCCTGGAGGAGGCCGCCGCGGGCCGCCGCGAGCTGGGACTGCTGCGGCTGCCGCTGGGCCTGGCCGCGATCGCGGGCGCGGTGGTCGTCTCCGGGCTCCTGGCCGACCGGCCGGAGAAGGCGGGCAGCGGCGCGTTCCTCGTCCTGCTCCTGTTCTGCTTCGGCGTCGGCCTGCTCGGGCCCCGCGTCATCGGCCCGGTGGCCTGGCTGGTCGCCCGGTCGGCGGGCCGCCTCGGCAGCGCCGCCGAACTGGCCATGCTGAATGTGACGACCCAGTCGCGCCGCTTCTCCGCGGCCGTGGTCCCGCTGGTCCTGGTGGTCGCGTTCGGCACGACGAAGATCGCTTTGCACACCACCGCCCTGCGCCACACCGGCTCGGCGGGCCCGGCGCAGTCGGTCTGGATGGACTACGTCGGCACCGCTCTGTACGCGGGCTTCGCCGCGATAGCCGCCGCCAACACCCTCGCCATGATCACGACTGAGCGCCGTCGCGACCTGGCACTGCTGCGCCTGATCGGCACCCATCCGCGCCGGCTGCGCTCCATGGCCGCCTGGGAGGCGGCCGTCGTCGCGGGCACGGCCCTGCTCCTGGGCACCGCCATCGCGCTCTGCACGCTCGCCCCGCTGCTGCGCTCCGCGTACGGAAGCCCGCTGCCGTACCTGCCCTGGATGACGGCCCTCGGGATATCCGGCGGCGTACTCCTGCTGACGCTGCTCGCCACCGGCCTGCCGGTCCACGCGTCCCTGCGCCGCCGCGCCGTGGAGACGCTGGCGGCGGCGTGACCGGCCCGGCGCCCGCCGACGAACGACACGGAACACCATCGGGGGAAATGATCATGACCAAGCATCCGCACCAGCCCGAACCGGCGTCGGTGACCACCCGCCGCCCCACCCACCGTCCGACCCGCCGTCCCATCCGCCCGCGGACCGGCCGGACCGCCGGGGCCGTCAGAACCGCCCTCGCCGTCCTGACGACCATGGCCGCCCTGACCGCCCTGACCACCGCCTGCGCGGCGCCCACCGAGGCGCACCCGGACCGGCCGGACGACGCGGACCGGTCGGCCCGGCCGGCCGCGGCGGCCTCCCTGGACGGCGTGTGGCGGACGGACGGGTACGGCGCCTTCGTCACGATCGACGGGCATCAGCTGCGTACGTACGAGACCACGGCCGTCAGCTGCCTCCCCGGCTCCGCGCGCGGCGTCCGTACGGGCCCGCCGGGTGCCGGGGGCCGGGTCGACTTCGCCGTACGGGACGGCGCGCGCATCACGATCGTGCCGCGCGGCGGCGACACGGCCCGCCTGAGCGTCCAGGACAACGTCGGCCACCGCGCCCTCCACCGGATCGCCGAACTGCCCGCACGCTGCCACCAGAGCCCGGCGAAGGACCCCCGTACGGTCTTCGACGTCTTCTGGCACACCTACGCCGAGAACTACCCGTTCTTCGCCGCCAAGAAGACCGACTGGGCCGCGGTCCGCGCCCGGTACCGCCCGCGCGTCACGGCGCGGACCACCGACGACGAACTCTTCGCGATCCTGCGCGAGATGATCGAGCCGCTGCACGACGGGCACACCAACCTGTCCGCGGGCCCCGGCCGCGGGTACGCGGGAGCGCGGCCCGGGACAACCGCGCCCACGCCCGCGCTCCTCAAGCAGGTGGACGCGGCGACAGCCGCCAACCTGGGCCGGGACGCCACGTTGCGGCGCTGGGCCGGCGGCGCGCTCTCCTACGCCGACCTCCCCGGCCGCCTCGGCTACCTCCGCATCACCGCGTTCCACGGCTACACGGACCGGGACGACCACGACAGCGATGTGGCCGAGCTGGACCGCGCGTTGGACGCGGTGTTCACCAAGGCCCGCACGTCCGGCCCGAAGGCCCTGCGCAGCCTCGTCGTCGACCTGCGGCTGAACGGCGGCGGTTCGGACCGGCTCGGGCTGCGCGTCGCCTCCCGGCTGACCGGCCGCCCGTATCCCGCCTACCGCAAACACGCCCGCAACGACCCGGACGACCCGCGGAAGTTCACCCCCGCCCAGCCCGTACAGGTCCGCCCGCACGACGGCCCGCGCTACACGGGCCCGCTGACGCTGCTGACCGGGCCGCTGACGATCAGCGCGGGCGAGACCTTCACCCAGGCGCTACTGAGCCGTGCGCCCGCGCCGGCCCGGATCGGCGAGAACACGCAAGGCGTCTTCTCCGACACCCTGGACCGCACGCTGCCCAACGGCTGGAAGTTCGCCCTGCCGAACGAGGAGTTCCGCACCGCCGACGGCCGCACCTTCGACGGCACGGGCATACCCCCGACCATCCGCACGCCGGTCTTCGCCCCCGAGGACCTGGCGTCCCGCCGCGATCCGGCCCTCGCGCGGGCCCGCGCCCTGCCGACCGCCGACCACCGACCACCAGGGGAAACCATGAACCACGCAGGAGTCACGACCGGACGGAAGCCATGAGCCGGACCCCGGCGAGCGGCGGATCACCGCTGGCGTTCGTCACGCTGCTGACCGTCCTCTCCGTCCCGTTCTGGCTCTTGGGGGCCGTCTTCGACCGGACCGGGTCGCTGCCGATGGGCATGCCGGTGAGCGCGTTCCAGTTCGTCCTGCCGGTCACGGTGGCCGCGGTCCTCGTCTTCCGGGAGGAGGGCGGGGGCGGAGTGCGGCGGCTGATGAAACGGACCGTGTCCGGGGGCGGAACCACGCGTCGCATCCGGTGGGCCGTCGCCGTCCTCCTGGTTCCGGCTCTGATGCTCGTGACCTACGGACTGACAGCGCTGGCCGGGGAGCCGCCGCGCGGGTCGCATTCCCCGCTCGCGTCCGTCCCGCTGCTGCTCGCCCTGTACCTCCTCGCCGCACTGGCCGAGGAGGCGGGCTGGACGGGATATCTCCTGCGGCCCGTGTCGGAGCGGTACGGGGCGCTCGGCGCCGGGCTGGTGATCGGGCTGGTCTGGGGGGCCTGGCACCTGGTCGCGTACGTCCAGGCGGGCCGCTCGGTCCCCTGGATCGTCGGCCAGGTGCTCGGGTCGGTCGCGGTGCGGGTCCTGATGGTCCGGCTGGTCGCCAGCGCCGGCGGCACCGTACTCGTCGCCGTCGTCGTGCACACCACGATCAACCTCGCCCAGTCGCTGTTCCCCGGCTATCCGGACCAGGCCGGTCCCGCGCTGCTCTACGGCCTGCTCGCGGCGCTGACCGCCATGGGCGTGGTGTGGGCGCGGGGAGCCGGGCCCCGGCCCGCGCGACCCGGCCATGAGCCCGCGGGCCGGCCCCGCCGAAGATCCGGCGGCCCGGCCCGCTCCCCCGGCCTTCCGTCGCCCCCTACTGCGGCGCCCCCCGCCACCCCGCCACCGGCAGGGCGAACTTGGCGACCAGGCGGTCGGTGAAGGAGGCGTGGTGCAGCCGGGCGAGGCGTACGGGGACCGCGCCGCGGCGGACCTCGACGCGGGCACCGGCGGGCAGTTCGACGCTGCGGCGGCCGTCGCACCACAGCACGCCGTGCGGCGTCTTGGGCTGCACCTCCACCGCCAGCACCGAGTCCGGCGAGGTGACCAGCGGCTTGGCGAACAGCGCGTGGGCGCTGATCGGCACCATCAGCAGCGCCTCGACCTCGGGCCAGACCACCGGGCCGCCCGCCGAGAAGGCGTAGGCGGTGGAACCGGTCGGCGTGGCGCACACGACGCCGTCGCCGCCGAAGCGCGAGACGGGCCGTCCGTCGACCTCGGTGACGACCTCCAGCATCCGCTCCCGGGCCGCCTTCTCCACCGAGGCCTCGTTCAGGGCCCAGTCGGTGTGCGCGATGCTGCCGTTGTTGCGTACGAGGACGTCGAGGGTCATCCGTTCCTCGACCTCGTAGGAGCGGGTGACGACCCGGTCGACGACCTTGTCCAGGTCGTCCCGTTCGGCCTCCGCGAGGAAGCCGACCCGGCCGAGGTTGACGCCGAGCATCGGCACCCCGGACGTACGGGAGAAGTCCGCGCCGCGCAGCAGGGTCCCGTCCCCGCCGAGGACCACCAGCAGTTCGCAGCCCTCGGCCGCGCACTGCTCGGACTCCACGCGCTCCACGGACGCCGGCAGTGGCAGGTCCGCGGCCTCCTCGGCCAGCACCCGTACGCCGATGCCGCTGCGCAGCAGCCCCTGGACGACGAGTTCGGCGCTGCGGACGGCCGCGGGGCGGCCGGTGTGCGCGAGCAGGAAGACGGTGCGACTCCCGTCCGCCGCGGGCGGCACCGGGCCGCCCGGCGACGGTGCGGTACACGTGGTGCGCGAGCCGGCTGCTTCAGCCGCTCCGGATGTTTCAGAACTGGTCAACGGGGCCCCTCCGCCACTGCTCGGTCGACGTCCGCCGGGTCCAGTGCAGCCGCCCCGGCGCGCAGCCACAGAAAGTACTCGACATTGCCGGAGGGGCCGGGCAGCGGGCTCGCGGTCACGCCGGCCACACCCAGTCCCAGCGCGGCGGCCCGCCCGGCGACGCCGCGTACCGCCTCGGCCCGCAGCTCGGCGCTGCGCACCACCCCGCCGCTGCCGAGCCGCTCCTTGCCCACCTCGAACTGCGGCTTGACCATCAGCACCAGGTCGGCGTCGGGCGCCGCGCAGCGGACGAGGGCGGGCAGGACCAGGCCCAGCGGGATGAACGACAGGTCGCCCACGACGAGGTCGACGGGTTCGCCGTCGATCTGCTCCAGCGTCAGTTCGCGGACGTTGGTGCGGTCCTTGACGGTGACCCGGTCGTCGCTCTGCAGCGACCAGGCGAGCTGGCCGTACCCGACGTCAGCGGCCACGACGTGTCCCGCCCCGGCCCGCAGCAGGACGTCGGTGAAGCCGCCGGTGGAGGCGCCCGCGTCGAGCGCGCGGCGGCCCGTCACCTTCAGGCCGAGGGGTTCGAACGCGGCGAGGGCTCCGGCCAGCTTGTGGCCGCCGCGCGAGACGTAGTCCGGGTCGTTCTCGTCCTCCCGCACGACCACGGCCGCGCTGGTCTCGACCTGGGTGGCGGACTTGGTCGCCGTCGTCCCGCCGACGGTCACCCGCCCCGCGGCGATCAGCTGGCCCGCGTGCTCGCGTGAGCGGGCCAGCTTGCGGCGCACCAGCTCCGCGTCGAGTCGGCGTCGTGCCACTCCTGCCACCTGTGGTTCAGCTCCTGTTGTCGTACGTTGCGGACGGCTGCGGGGGCCGGGGCGCGCCGGACGGGCCGGCGGGCCCGGGGCGCTGGTCGAGAGCGGCCAGCGCGTCGCGCAGTCCCCGGTGGACATCCTCGTACACCTCAAGGTGCCCGCTCGCGGCGAGGTGGTCGGCGTCGGCCAGGCGCCGCAGCTGGGCGTCGACGGCGGCGTCCCCGGTGGGCGTGACCGCGACGCCGAGCGGCTGCGGACCGGCGGGCCCGTCGGGCGCCTGCCGCTCCACCGACTCGGAAGGGTCCGACGCCGCTCGGTCGGGCGCCTGCCCGTCCGACTCCGGACGGACCGACTGCGGACGGTCCGACTCCGGATGTTCCGGCTCAGCCCCGCCCGCGGCCGCGGCATCCGGCGCAGGCCCGCCCGGCGCCTCGTCGGTCACCGGCTGTCTCGGCTCTTCCATGCCTTGACGCTACCTCGAACCGCCCGCCGACCGGGCCACCGCCCGCCCGCCCCGTACCGGCGTATCGTCGATCTCGATGGCAACCGTCGAAGAGTGCCGCGCCGCCCTCGGCCGGCTCGCACAGAACCTCTCCACCGCCAACGGCGACGTCCGCGGCGCCGCGGCGCTCGACCGCTCGCTGAGCTGCTGGATCACCGACCTGGACGTCACCTTCGCCGGCCGGCTGGCGAACGGCACCCTGAAGGACGTCACGAGCGTCACCGGGCCGCCGCCGGAGCGGGCCCAGATCCGCCTGACGATGCGCGGCGACGACCTGGTGGCCATGGTCGACGGCGAACTGCACTTCGCCAAGGCGTGGGGCAGCGGCCGGGTCAAGCTGGAGGCCGGCCTGCGCGACCTGCTGCGCCTGCGCGCGCTTCTC
Source organism: Streptomyces sp. NPDC059788 (assembly GCF_042732265.1). Lineage (NCBI taxonomy): Bacteria > Bacillati > Actinomycetota > Actinomycetes > Kitasatosporales > Streptomycetaceae > Streptomyces > Streptomyces sp. NPDC059788. The sequence goes on from NZ_JBHWHY010000069.1 coordinate 27,200, forward strand.
TGACCGCGCCCGACCCGCCGAACGGACCACTGCCCCGGCCACCACCGGCCCACCGAACGGACCACTGCCCCGGCCACCACCGGCCCGCCGACCGGCCCGCCGACCGTCTCAGCCCCCCGCGCTCGCCCCGGCCCCCGCGCCCGCGCCCGCGCCCGCCACCGTACGGGCCTTGCGCGCCGCCGGGACCACCAGCGGAGTACCCGTCTCCGGATCGTCGATGACCTGGCACTTCAGGCCGAAGACCCGCTCGACGAGATCGGCCGTGACGACCTGCTCCGGCGCCCCCTCGGCGATGATCTCGCCGTCGCGCATCGCGATCAGGTGTGTGGCGTAGCGGGCGGCGTGGTTGAGGTCGTGCAGGACGGCGACGAGGGTGCGGCCCTGTTCCTCGTGCAGTTCGGCGCACAGGTCCAGCACCTCTATCTGGTGCTGGATGTCCAGGTACGTGGTCGGCTCGTCCAGGAGGAGCAGCGGCGTCTGCTGGGCGAGCGCCATGGCGATCCACACGCGCTGCCGCTGTCCGCCGGAGAGTTCGTCGACGTAGCGTTCGGCCAGCTCGCCGACGCCGGTCGCGTCCATCGACTCCCGTACGATCCGCTCGTCCTCGCCCGACCACTGGCGCAGCAGCCCCTGGTGCGGGTAGCGGCCGCGCGCCACCAGGTCCGCGACGGTGATCCCGTCGGGCGCGATGGAGGACTGCGGCAGCAGGCCGAGGGTGCGGGCGACCTTCTTGGCGGGCAGCGACGCGATGGCCGAGCCGTCCAGCAGCACCGATCCGGCGGTGGGCTTGAGCATCCGGGACAGCGCGCGCAGCAGCGTGGATTTGCCGCAGGCGTTCGGTCCGACGATGACCGTGAAGGACTGGTCCGGTATGGCCACCGAGAGGTCCTCGGCGATGACCCGCTGGTCGTAGGCGAGGGTCACGTTCTCGGCCGTGAGACGGCTCACTGCGTTGCTCCTTGTAGCGGTCGGTTTCGCGGGGGCCGGGGGCGGCGCGGACCGCGACCGGGCGCCCCGGGTGCTCATATGCGGCCCGCCTTGCGCTCGGAGGCCAGCAGCCACAGCAGGTAGCCGCCGCCGAGCAGCCCGGTCAGCACGCCCACCGGGAGCTGGTCGGCGCCGAAGATCTGCTGCGAGGCCCAGTCGGCGGTGACCAGGAGGGCGGCGCCCATGAGGGCGGCGGGCAGCAGGTTGGGGCCGGGCGAACGGGTGAGGCGACGGGCCAGCTGGGGTGCGGTCAGCGCGAGGAAGGCGATCGGTCCGGCCGCCGCGGTGGCCGCGGCGACCAGCAGTACGGCGGCCGCCAGCAGGACGATACGTACCCGGGTGACCTGGACGCCCAGCGCGTACGCGGCGTCGTCGCCCATCTCCAGCATCCGCAGCGGCCGTCCGTACAGCAGGGACAGCGGGATCAGGACGGCGCAGACGAGGGCCAGCGGCCAGACCTGGGCCCAGTCCCGGCCGCTGAGGGTGCCGGTCATCCAGGTGACGGCCTGCGACGCCTCGACGATGTTCGCCTTGGTCATCAGGTACAGGACCATCGCGTAGAGCATCGCGGCGGCGCCGATGCCGACGAGGACGAAGCGGTAGCCGTGGATGCCGCCCTTCCAGGCCAGCAGGAAGATCGCCAGTCCGGTGACGAGGCCGCCGACGACCGAACCGGCGGCGATCGCGAAGGTGCCGCCCTGGAAGAAGACGACGACGAGCAGCGCGCCGACGGTCGAGCCCTGGGAGAAGCCCAGCACGTCGGGGCTGCCCAGCGGGTTGCGGGAGACGGCCTGGAAGACCGCGCCGGCCACCCCGAAGGCGGCGCCTACCAGCAGCCCGACCAGGACCCGTGGCAGCCGCAGGTCGTTGACGATGAACTCCTGGGCGGTGGTGCCGGACCCGGTGAGGGTGGCGAGGACGTCCGCCGGGCTCATCGGGAAGTCGCCGGTGCCGATCAGCAGGACGCTCGCGGACAGGGCCACGGCGGCCAGCAGCACGGTGACGACGACGGTCCGCACGTCCAGGCGCACGGACAGCCCGCCCGCGGTGCGTACCGCCCGTACGGACCTGCCGGTCCTCCCGGCCCCGGCCTGCCCGGTGCCGGTCTTGTCGGTGTCGGTCTTGAGGGTGGAAGTCACAGCTGGGCCATCCTCCGGCGCCGTACGAGGTAGATGAAGACCGGGCCGCCGACGACGGCCGTCACGATGCCGACCTGGATCTCGCCGGGCCGTGCCACGACGCGGCCGACGACGTCGGCGCCGAGCAGCAGGACCGGCGACAGGACCGCCGAGTACGGCAGAATCCACCGCAGGTCGGGGCCGGTGACGGCGCGGACGACGTGCGGGACCATCAGGCCGACGTAGACGATGGGGCCGCAGGCGGCGGTCGCGCCGCCGCACAGCAGGGTGACGGCGACCATGGCCAGCACCCGGGTGCGGGTCAGCCGCGCGCCCAGGGCCCGCGCCTGGTCGTCGCCGAGGGCGATGGCGTTCAGGGGCCGTCCGACGGCGAGCGCGAGCACGGCGCCGGCCACGAGGAACGGCGCGACCTCCTGGACGGTGGTCATGGTGGCGGAGGCCAGCGAGCCGACCGTCCAGAAGCGCATCTTGTCCAGCGCCGCGGTGTCCATGAGGTTGACGGCGTTGATGTAGCCGATCAGTACGGCGGACAGGGCGGTTCCGGCGAGCGCGAGCCGTACGGGGGTGGCGCTGCGGGTGCCGCCGAGCACGTACACGGCGACCGATACGACGGCGGCGCCGAGGAAGGCGAACCAGACGTACCCGGTCAGTGAGGTGATCCCCAGGAAGCTGATGGCGGAGACGACGGCCGCCGAGGCGCCCGCGTTGATGCCGAGGACGCCGGGGTCGGCGAGGGGGTTGCGGGTCAGCGCCTGCATCACCGTGCCGGCCAGGCCGAGGGCGGCGCCGGCCAGCAGGCCGAGGAGGGTGCGCGGCAGGCGCACGTCCCGTACGACCACGTCGGTGTCGTCGCCCGTGTAGTGGAAGAGGGCGTGCCACACCTGGTCGAGGGGGACCTGTTTGGCGCCGACGGCGATGCCCAGGACGGTGACGACGACCAGCGCGGCGACGGAGGCGACGAGCCCGGCCGAGCGAGTGATCTGCCGCCGTCGCGGCGCCGCGGGGGCGTTTGCTGCTTCGGGGGGACTGTCAACCAACACGGGAGTTAGGTTAGCCTACCCTCACGATCAGACATCAAGTCGTTCCGCAGGGCCTTTTACCCGGCCTTTGCCGTACGTCCTGAAGTCCGACCGGAAATCTACCGAAGACCGTGAACGACCGGCCGAAGTCCCGTCAAGCCCCGCCGGCCGTACCCGAGGCCCCGCCCAGAGAGAAGCACATCAGCCATGAGCACCCCCCGCAGCGTATCCCTGTCCCGACGCGGCGTCCTCGCCGCCGGTGGCGCCGTCGGCATCGGCGCCCTGCTGGCCGCCTGCGGAGGCGGCAAGGACAAGGACTCGGGCGCACTGGGGAACGTCAAGGGCGGCGCCTGGTCCTTCACCGACGACCGCAAGAAGAAGGTCTCGCTCGACCACACGCCGCAGCGCATCGTCGCCTTCACCGGCACCGCCGCCGCGCTGTACGACTTCGGCATCGACAAGCAGGTCGTCGGCGTCTTCGGCCCGACCAAGCTCAAGGACGGCAAGGCCGACCCGCAGGCCGGTGACATCGACGTGGACCGTCTCACCATCATCGGCAACACCTACAACCAGTTCGCGGTCGAGAAGTACGCGGCCCTCAACCCCGACCTGCTGATCACCAACATGTTCGAGCCGGGCGCCCTGTGGTTCGTGCCGGACGAGAGCAAGGACAAGATCACCAAGCTGGCCGAGCAGGTGGCGATCACCGCGTCCCGGACCCCGCTGGTGAAGATCATCGAGCGGTACGCCGAGCTGGCGCAGTCCCTCGGCGCCGACCTGAAGGCCAAGAAGGTCGTCGACGCCAAGGCCCGCTTCGAGAAGGCCGCCGCCGACCTGCGCAAGGCCGCCAAGTCCAACCCGGTCCGGGTCCTCGCCTGCTCCGGCAGCGCCGACCTCTTCTACGCCTCCAACCCCGGCATCAACTCCGACATCATGTACTTCAAGTCCCTGGGCGTGGACATCATCGTCCCCGACAACCTGGACAAGGGCGGCTACTTCGAGAACCTGAGCTGGGAGAACGCCGACAAGTACCCGGCCGACGTGCTCATGCTGGACAACCGCACCTCCGCCCTCCAGCCCAAGGACCTCGCCGCCAAGCCCGCCTGGAACAAGCTGCCCGCCGTCAAGGCCGGCCAGGTCACCGGCTGGTCGAGCGAGCCGCGCTTCTCCTACGCGGGCGCCGCGCCGCTGATGGAAGAGCTCACCAAGGTCATCCAGAACGCCAAGAAGGTCGCCTGACGCACGCCGTCGCCGGCCGCCGCACCGGCCGGCGACGGCCCCGCCCGCTTCGCCCCCACCGCAGTCACCGAGTCACGGTTCCGGGAGGTTCCTCCGCATGACCACGACCGCCGCACCCGCCACCACCCCGTTCCGCTTCTTCGACGTGCACGTCCTGCGCACCCGGCGGCTCGGACCCTCCATGGTCCGGATCACCTTCGGCGGCGAACGCCTCGGCGACCTGGCCTCCGGCGGCCGTGACCAGCGCTTCAAACTGTTCCTCCCGCAGGCCCACCAGTCCGAGCCGGTCTTCGCCGACCAGGGCGAGAACTGGTACCCCGCCTGGCGCGCCCAGGACCCGGCCGAGCGGCCGCTGATGCGCTCGTACACGATCCGCGAGCAGCGCCACGAACCGGCCGAGGTCGACGTGGACTTCGCCCTGCACGGCGCGGACGACCCGAGCGCCCCGGCCGGCGGCCCGGCCTCGCGCTGGGCGGCGTCCGCCGTGCCCGGCGACCGCGTCTCGATCCTCGGCCCGGCCGTCGAGGACAACGGCGGTGTCGACTTCCGTCCGCCGCCCGGCACCGACTGGATTCTGCTGACCGGCGACGAGACGGCGCTGCCCGCGGTGGCCGGCATCCTGGCCTGGCTCTCCCCCGGCACCCAGGCCAAGGTCTTCCTGTCCGTCGCCCACGCGGCCGACCGCCAGGACCTGCCCACCTTCGCGGACGCCGACATCACCTGGCTCGCCGCCGACGAGCGGCCGGCGGCCGGTCAGGACGCGCTGCTGGAGGCGGTCCGTACCGCCGAGCTGCCCGAGGGCACGCCGTACGCCTGGATCGCGGGCGAGGCGGGCAACGTGAAGGCCCTGCGCCGGCACCTCGTGCGGGAGCGCGAATTCGACCGCCGGGCCGTGAAGTTCACCGGCTACTGGCGGCGCGGCGCCAGCGAGGAGGACCTGCTCGCCGAGTACGTGGCGGGCACCGCGGCGTCCACCGAAGAGGACTGAACCGCGGCCCCCATACCGTGCGCGTACGACGGTCCGTACACGCACCTGAGGGAGGGGCCCCGCTCATCACCGAGCGGGGCCCCTCCCCTTTTCGTACGTCGCGCCCCGCGGCGCGCGCCTCACAGCCCGAGCCGCGCCAGCGCCTTCCCCGCGTCGGCGTCGCAACTGCCGTCCCCGGCCGCCGTCCAGGCCGCCGCGCACAGTGCCCGCAGGCCGTCCAGCGGCGCGCCCTCGCCGTCCAGCGTCAGCACGTCGTCGCGTACGGACGCCGTCCAGCCGCCGCACCCGAAGCCGCCGTCCGTCCCCTCGGTCACCTCCGGCTGCGGGCCGAGCACGCCGCGCAGGTCCGCGTCGACGTACGTCGGGCGGTGCCGCGGCGGCGCGGCCAGCAGTTCGGCGGCGGTGGTCACACCGGTCAGGACCAGCAGCGAGTCCACGCCGCCGTTGTAGGCGCCCTCGATGTCCGTGTCGAGCCGGTCGCCGATCACCAGCGGCCGCCGCGCGCCCGTACGCAGCACCGTCTCGCGGTGCATGGGCGTCTCCGGCTTGCCCGCCACCTGGGGCGCGCCGCCGGTGGCGGTCCGTACGACCTCCACCAGCGCGCCGTTGCCCGGCGCGATCCCGCGCTCCTTGGGGATGGTCAGGTCCGTGTTCGAGGCGAACCAGGGCACGCCGCTCTGCACCGCGTACGCGGCCTCCGCCAGCCGTTCCCAGTCCAGCTTCGGGTCGAAGCCCTGCACCACCGCCGCCGGGCCGTCCGCAGCGGAGTCCACCGGCACCAGCCCGCGCTCGCGCAGCGCCACCCGCAGGCCCTCGCCGCCGATCGCCAGCACCCGCGCGCCGTCGGGCACCTGCCCGGCGATCAGTCGCGCGACCGCCTGCGCCGAGGTGATCACGTCCGTCGGGGCCGTGGGCAGCCCGAACCCGGTGAGCTGGTCCGCGACCGCGTCCGGCGTCCGGGAGGCGTTGTTGGTCACATACGCCAGGTGCATCCCGCCGTCCCGGGCGGTGGTGAGCGACGCGACGGCGTGCTCGATCACCGAGCCGCCGGCGTAGACGACTCCGTCCAGGTCCAGCAGCGCCGTGTCGTACGCCTCGCCCAGTGCCCGCTCGCACCGTCCGGGCCGCTTGCGCACCCGCTCACTCATGCCGTTTCGCTCCTTATGCACACAGGTACAGAGGTGGTGGTACGGAGTCCCGCAAGCGGAACCCCGCCTACCGATATATCCAGCAGGACAACGGTTTCCCCCCGATCATCCCGCACCCGGGAAGGCGGCATAGCATTCCCCAATGACCAGCACCGACGGCCTTCGCCTCCACCCCTTCCGCGGGCTGCGCTACGCCCCGGACCGCGTCAGCAGCCTCACGGCCGTCACCTCGCCGCCGTACGATGTCGTCGTACGGCCGGACGGCGTGCGCCACCTCGAAACGGCCGACCCGTACAACATCGTGCGGCTGATCCTCCCGCAGGCACCCGACCCCGAGACCCGGCACCTCCAGGCCGCCGAGACGCTGCGCCGCTGGCGCGCACAGGGCGTCCTGGCGACCGACGAGCGGCCCGCGCTCTACGTGTACGAGCAGGCCAAGGGCGGCCTCCTGCAGCGCGGCCTGATCGGCGCGCTCGAACTCGACGGTCCCGTCCTGCCGCACGAGGACGTGATCCCCGAGGTCGTCGAGGACCGCGCCGCCCTGATGCGCGAGGCCGCCGCCAACTTCGAGCCGCTGCTGCTCTCCTACGTCGGCCAGGGCACCGGCAACGGCGCCACCGGCGTCATCGAACGCACCGTCCTGACCGCTCCCCTGCTCGCCACCACCACCGAGGACGGCTTCGCACACCGCCTGTGGGCCGTCACCGACCCCGCCGACCTGAGCGCCGTCGACAACGACCTCGCCCTGCGGCACGCCCTGATCGCCGACGGACACCACCGCTGGGCGACCTACCAGCGGCTGCGCGAGGAGCACCCCGGCGACGGCGCACCGGGCCCCTGGGCGAGCGGCCTCGTGCTGCTCGTGGACTCCGCCCGCCACCCGCTCCAGGTCCGGGCCATCCACCGCGTCCTGCCGCACCTCCCGCTGGACGACGCGCTGGCCGGGCTGGGCGGCGCCTTCCGCGTCCGGCCGGTGGACGGCCCGCTGGACGCGGCGCTGGCGAAGCTGGACGGGACGCCCGGCAGCGCCTTCCTCCTGTCGAACGGTCCGGAGCGGTTCTGCCTGCTGGACGATCCGGACGCGGAGCTGCTAGACCGGACGATCCGCCGGGACCGCCCCGCCGCGTGGCGCGAGCTGGACGCCACCGTGCTGCACTCGGTCCTGCTGGACGAGGTGTGGCGGGTGCGCGACCACCCGTCCGAGATCAGCTATCTGCACAGCGCCGGGGACGCCGTCGAGCAGGCGGCGAAGCGCGGCGGTACGGCCGTACTACTGCGCCCGGTCCTGGAGCAAACAGTGCGCCAACTCGCGCTGGACGGGGTGACCATGCCGCGCAAATCCACCTCGTTCGGCCCCAAGCCGGCCACCGGTCTCGTGCTGCGCGTGCTGGACGACGACGCCTGATCCAGGCCCTGCGCGGCCTGTTTCCGGGCCGCTTCGCCCCCTGACGCCCGATGACGGCCCGGCGCGCGTGTCCCGCGCCGGCGCCTCGGCACCCCTTTCCCTCCCGCCACACAAGTTAGGTTAGGCTTACCTCATCACGTAAGCGGATGGAGCCGTTCCCCCCTGCGCCGTTCGGTCTTCTGCCCAGGCGCGGGCGTTCCATGCGCATCCCCCCACGTGAGCAAGTCCGCATCAGGGAGGACACGTTCATGAGTCTCCTCGCGCACTCCGCCGAGGACCCGTCGCCCGCCGCAGGCACCGGGGCGCCGGACAGCCGGTCGCAGCTGTTCAACGACAGCACCACCGAGCACTACCGCCGCTCCGTCGCCGAAGGCGTCGACCGCATAGCCGACAAAATATCCAGTACCGAGCGCCCCTTCACCGGCGTCACGGTCGACGGCCTCTCCCCCACCGTGGCCGGTATCGACCTCGAACAGCCGCTGCACGACCCCGCCGCCGCGCTGGACGAACTCGAAGAGGTCTACCTCCGCGACGCCGTCTACTTCCACCACCCGCGCTACCTCGCGCACCTCAACTGCCCGGTCGTCATCCCCGCCCTGGTCGGCGAGGCGGTGCTGTCCGCGGTCAACTCCTCGCTGGACACCTGGGACCAGAGCGCCGGCGGCACGCTCATCGAGCGCCGCCTGATCGACTGGACCGCCCGGCGCATCGGCCTCGGCGAGCGCGCCGACGGCATCTTCACCAGCGGCGGTACGCAGTCCAACCTCCAGGCCATGCTGCTGGCCCGGGACGAGGCGTGCCGCCTGGCCCTGGCCCGCGAGAACAACCCGGACGAAAGGCCCCAGGGCGCCACAACTCCGGTACGCCGTACCGACATCCTCCCCCGGCTGCGCATCTTCGCCTCCCAGGTCGGCCACTTCAGCATCGAGAAGGCCGCCACCCTGCTCGGCCTCGGCGCGGAAGCCGTGATCGCCGTGCCGTGCGACGCGGACAAGCGGATGCGGGCCGACGCGCTCGCCGCCGAGCTGGCGCGCTGCGAGGCCGAGGACCTGATCCCGATGGCGGTCGTCGCCACCGCGGGCACCACCGACTTCGGCAGCATCGACCCGCTGCCCGAGATCGCCGGCCTGTGCACCCGGTACGGCGCCTGGATGCACGTGGACGCCGCCTACGGCTGCGGCCTGCTGGTCTCCCGCCGCCGCGCCCTCCTGGACGGTATCGAGCGCGCCGACTCGGTGACGGTGGACTACCACAAGTCCTTCTTCCAGCCGGTCAGCTCCAGCGCCGTGCTCGTCCGCGACCACGCCACCCTGCGGCACGTCACGTACCACGCCGACTACCTCAACCCGGCGCGGATGGCCGAGCGCCGTATCCCCAACCAGGTCGACAAATCGATCCAGACCACCCGCCGCTTCGACGCGCTGAAACTGTGGCTGACGCTGCGCACCATGGGCGCCGACGCCATCGGTGAACTCTTCGACGAGGTCGTGGACCGCGCCGCCGACGCCTGGAAGATCCTCAACGACGACCCGCGCTTCGAGGTCGTCGTCGAGCCCCAGCTGAGCACCCTGGTCTTCCGCTACCTGCCGTACCCCGACGACCGGGACCCGGTGCTGAGCGACGAGGTCAACCTGCACGCCAGGGAAGCGCTGTTCGCCTCCGGCGACGCCATCGTGGCGGGCACCGTCGTCGACGGCCGCCACTACCTCAAGTTCACCCTGCTCAACCCCGAGACCACGCTGGCCGACATCGCCACGGTCCTCGACCTGATCGCCGAGCACGCCGGCAGCTACCTCGCCGAGCGCCCCGAACCGGCCCTCAGCGCCGCGAGCTGACCGTCCCCGCCGACCGGCCCCGCGGCCGACCGACCCCCGCAAACGGAGACCCCACGTGTCCGCCCCTCACGATTTCATCGCCATCGGCCTCGGGCCCTTCAACCTCGGCCTCGCCTGCCTGACCGAGCCCATCGGCGAACTGGACGGCCTCTTCCTGGACAACAAACCGTCCTTCGACTGGCACCCGGGCATGATGCTGGAGACCAGCACCCTCCAGGTGCCGTTCATGGCCGACCTGGTCACCCTCGCCGACCCCACCTCGCCGTTCTCGTTCCTGAACTACCTCAAGGAATCGGGCCGGATGTACTCCTTCTACATCCGGGAGAGCTTCTACCCGCTGCGCGCCGAGTACAACGACTACTGCCGCTGGGCCGCCGCCAAGCTCGACACCGTCCGCTTCGGCCACCAGGTCACCACCGTCGAGTACGACGGGACCGAGCAGGTCTACGTCGTCCACGCCGACCACCTGCCCACCGGCGAGAAGAAGACCTACCGCGCCCGCAAACTGGTCCTCGGCACCGGCACCCCGCCGCACATCCCCGAAGCCTGCCGAAACCTCGGCGGCGACTTCGCGCACAACGCCGACTACCTGGAGAACAAGGCCGCCCTCCAGGCCAAGGACTCCATCACCATCGTCGGCAGCGGCCAGAGCGCGGCGGAGATCTACCTCGACCTCCTCCAGGACATCGACAGCCACGGCTACCACCTGACCTGGGCCACCCGCTCCCCGCGGTTCTTCCCCCTCGAATACACCAAGCTCACGCTGGAGATGACCTCTCCGGAATACGTGGACTACTTCCACGCCCTGCCGCCCGCCACCCGCGACCGGCTCAACGCCCAGCACAAGAACCTCTACAAGGGCATCGACTCCGAGCTGATCAACGAGATCTTCGACCTGCTCTACCAGAAGAACCTGCACGGCCCCTGCCCCACCCGGCTGCTCACCAACACCGCGCTCCGCGAAGCCGGTTACGACGCGGCCTCCGGCACGTACACCCTGGGCCTGCGCCAGGAGGAACAGGGCCAGGACTTCACCCTCGCCACCCAGGGCCTGGTCCTCGCGACCGGATACCGGTACACGACACCGGAGTTCCTCACCCCGCTGACCGGCCGCATCGCCTGGGACGACGCCGGGCGCTACGCCGTGGCCCGCAACTACAGCATCGACACAGCGGGCCGCGACATCTTCGTGCAGAACGCCGAGCTGCACACCCACGGCTTCGTCACCCCCGACCTGGGCATGGCCGCCTACCGCAACTCCTGCATCATCCGCGAGCTGCTCGGCCGCGAGTACTACCCGGTCGAGAAGTCCATCGCCTTCCAGGAGTTCGCCGCCCCGGCCGGTCCGCACCACCCCGTGGAGGTCTCGCCCGTATGACCGCGCCCGTCTTCACCCGCACCCACGCCTCGCTCGGCGAGTTCGCGCTGCGCCCGGTCGACCCGGCCGGCGACGCGGAGCTGCTGCACGGCTGGGTCACCCACCCCAAAGCCGTCTTCTGGATGATGCAGGACGCCGACCCGGCGGCCGTGGAGAAGGAGTTCGCGCGCATCGACGCCGACCCGTACCACGACGCGTTCCTGGGCCTGCACAACGGCGTCCCCGCCTTCCTGATGGAGCGCTACGACCCGGCGCACCGCGAGGTGACCGAGGTCCACGAGGCCGCGCCCGGCGACGTCGGTATGCACTTCCTGACCGCGCCCACCGACACCCCGGTGCACGGCTTCACCCTCGCCGTGATCACCACCGTCATGGACATGCTGTTCGCCGAACCGGGCAACCAGCGTGTCGTCGTCGAACCGGCCGCCGAGAACACCGCGGTGCACGCCCTCAACAAGGCCGTCGGCTTCGAGATCGTCCGCACCGTCACGCTGCCCAAGGGCGAGGCGTACCTGAGCACCTGCACCCGCGGCCGGTTCCTGGCCGCCCGAGGAGAAAACCCATGCTGAACCCCACCGCGGACACCTCCGGCGCCGCGGCGCGCGACGCCGTCCGCCACCTCACCCCCGAACTGTGGGCGCGCGCCAACCGCCTCCTCGTCCGCAAGGCCCTGGCCGAGTTCGCGCACGAGCGCCTGCTGACGCCGCAGCGCCTGCCCGAGGACGGCCACTACGTCGTACGCAGCGACGACGACCGCGTCGAGTACCGCTTCACCGCCCGCCGGCTGAGCCTGGACCACTGGCACATCGACGCCGACGACATCACCCGCCACCGCGACGGCGCCGAGGTCCCCCTGGACGCCCTCGACTTCTTCATCGAGCTGCGCCGCACCCTCGCCCTCGGCGACGACATCCTGCCCGTCTACCTGGAAGAGATCAGCTCCACCCTCTCCGGTACGGCGTACAAGCTGGCCGCCGGGCCCGCGGCCGCCGCCGAGCTGGCGAAGGGCGACTTCCAGGCGATCGAGACGGGAATGTCCGAGGGCCACCCCTGCTTCGTCGCCAACAACGGCCGCCTCGGCTTCGGCGTGCACGAGTACCACGCGTACGCCCCCGAGGCCGCGAGCCCCGTCCACCTGATCTGGCTCGCCGCGCGCCACGACCGCGCCACGTTCACCGCGGGCGAGGGCCTGGACTACGACGGGCTGATCCGCGACGAACTGGGCGACGCCACCCTGGAGCGGTTCGCCACCACGATGCGCGACCTCGGCCTGGACCTGGCCGACTACCGCCTCATCCCCGTCCACCCGTGGCAGTGGTGGAACAAGCTCTCCGTCACCTTCGCCGCCGAGGTCGCCCAGCAGCACCTGGTCTGCCTCGGCGCCGGCGACGACGCGTACCTGGCGCAGCAGTCCATCCGGACCTTCTTCAACACCAGCGACCCGTCCAAGCACTACGTCAAGACGGCCCTGTCGGTCCTCAACATGGGCTTCATGCGCGGCCTGTCCGCCGCCTACATGGAGGCCACCCCGGCCATCAACGACTGGCTGGCCGGCCTGATCGAGCGCGACGAGACCTTCCGGGCCGCCCGCTTCTCGATCATCCGCGAGCGCGCCGCCATCGGCTACCACCACCGCCAGTACGAGGCCGCCACCGCCAAGGGCTCCCCGTACCTGAAGATGCTCGCCGCCCTGTGGCGCGAGAGCCCGGTGCCCACCCTGGAGCCCGGCCAGCGGGTGGCCACCATGGCCTCCCTGCTGCACACCGACCCCGAAGGCGGCTCGCTGGCCGCGGCCCTCATCGAGGAGTCCGGCCTGGAACCGGCGGACTGGCTGCGCCGCTACGTGGACGCGTACCTGACCCCCGTCCTGCACGCGTTCTACGCCTACGACCTGGTCTTCATGCCGCACGGCGAGAACGTCATCCTCGTCGTCGAGGACGGCACCGTACAGCGCGCGATCTTCAAGGACATCGCCGAGGAGATCGCGGTGATGGACCCGGACGCGGTGCTGCCGCCGGCCGTGGAGCGCATCCGCGCCGACGTCCCGGAGGACAAGAAGCTCCTCTCCCTGTTCACGGACGTCTTCGACTGCTTCTTCCGCTTCCTGAGCGGCATCCTCGTCACGGGCGACGTGCTGGACGAGGACACCTTCTGGCGTACGGTCGCCGACTCCGTGACCGCCTACCAGGAGGCCAATCCGCAGCTCGCCGACAAGTTCCGGCAGTACGACATGTTCGCGGACGAGTTCGCGCTCTCCTGCCTCAACCGTCTCCAGCTGCGGAACAACGAGCAGATGGTGGACCTCCAGGACCCGGCCGGCGCCCTCCAGCTGATCGGCACGCTGGAGAACCCGATCGCCCGGTACGCCCCGGCCGCCGGAGCATGACACCTGCGTACACATGAGTGAAGGGCGGGACCCCCGGTGGGGTCCCGCCCTTCACTCATATGCCGTCACGCGGCCGGGCCGCGAGGGCGTCAGGCCTGCTCGGAGCGGCCTTCGCCGGACGCGTCCTCGGGGGCCTCGGGGGCCTTGACGGGCTCGGCGGCCTTGACGGGCTCGGTGGAGTCACCGGCCTCGGGCACGACCTCGTCCGCGGTCCTGTCCGCGATCTCGGTCTCCGCCTCGCCCTCGTCCTCGTCCTCGTCCTCCAGCGCGTCCGTGAACTCCACGCCGTCCAGCTCGGCCAGCCGGTCCGAGGCGTTCGTGGTGCCGCCCTGGTCGGCCTCCAGCGCCTTGGCGAACCACTCGCGTGCCTCGTCCTCGCGGCCGACCTCCAGCAGCGCGTCGGCGTACGCGTAGCGCAGTCGGGCCGTCCACGGCTGCACGGAGTTCGACGCCAGCTCGGGACTCTGCAGCGTCACGACGGCCGCGTCGGTCTGGCCCATGTCGCGCCGCGCACCGGCCGCGACCAGCCGCATCTCGACCTGGCCCGCCCGGTCCAGCTTCTGCACCTCGGGCTCACCGGCCATCGCCAGGGCCTTCTCGGGCCGGCCCAGACCACGCTCGCAGTCGGCCATCACGGGCCACAGCTCCACGCTGCCGGTCATCCGGCGCGCCGCCCGGAACTCGGCCAGCGCCTCGCCGTACTTCCCGACCGCGTACGCGGCAAAGCCGGCCGCCTCACGCACGGCGGGGACACGCGATGCCAGCCGCAGCGCGACACGGGAGTAGCCGTACGCCCGCTCCGGCTCCTCGTCGAGCAGCTTGGCCACCATGACGAGGTTCTTGGCGACATCCTCGGCGAGCGTCTTCGGCAGGCTCAGCAGCTCCTGCCGTACGTCCTTGTCGATCTCCTCGCCCGTGACGTCCTCCGGAATCGGCAGCCGCTTGATCGGCTCCCGGTCCCGCCGGTCGTCCCGCCGGTCGTCGTTCCGGAACCCGCCACGGTCGTCACGGCCCCGACCGGCACCGTACGGGCGGCGCCCGCCACGGTCGTCGTCCCGACGCGGGCCGCGGTCGTCGCGACGGAAGCCACCACGGTCGTCACGGCGGTCGTCACGGCGGGGGCCGCGGTCGTCACGGCGGTCGTCCCTGCGGAATCCGCCGCGGTCGTCGTCACGGCGGGGGCCGCGGTCGTCGCGACGGAAACCGCCGCGGTCGTCGTCACGGCGGAAGCTGCCGCGGTCGTCATCACGACGAGGCCCACGGGGGCGGTCGTCGCGGCGGTCGTCACGACGGAAGCCGCCGCGGTCGTCATCGCGGCGGGGGCCGCGGTCGTCGCGACGGAAACCGCCACGGTCGTCGTCACGGCGGGGGCCGCGGTCGTCCCTGCGGAAGCCACCACGGTCGTCGTCACGGCGGGGGCCGCGGTCATCGCGACGGAAACCACCACGGTCGTCGTCACGGCGCGGACCACGGTCATCGCGACGGAAACCACCACGGTCGTCATCGCGACGCGGACCACGGTCGTCCCTGCGGAAACCACCACGGTCATCGTCACGACGGAAGCTGCCGCGGTCGTCATCACGACGCGGGCCACGGGGACGGTCGTCACGGCGGTCGTCCCTGCGGAAGCCGCCGCGGTCGTCATCGCGGCGCGGGCCGCGGTCATCGCGACGGAAACCACCGCGGTCATCGTCACGGCGCGGACCACGGGGAGCGCGGTCGTCGCGCGGGAACCCGGGGCGGTCGTCGCGGCGGAAGCCGCCACGGTCGCCCTCGCGGCGCGGAGCGCGGTCGTCGCGCTGGAAGCCACCGCGGTCGTCATCACGGCGGGGGCCGCGCGGACGGTCGTCACGGCGGTCGTCCCTGCGGAAACCACCACGGTCGTCATCGCGACGCGGGCCACGGTCATCACGGCGGAAACCACCGCCACGGTCGTCACGGCGCCCGCCGCCGAAGCCACCACCAGAGGGCCGGCCGCCCCGGTCGTCCCGGCGAGGACCGCGGTCGTCACGCCGGAAACCGCCGCGGTCACCGTCCTCGCGCCGCTGCGGCCGGCGCTCCGAGCGATCGTCGGAAGAGTTGGGGGACATCGGCGTGACTCCTGTCTTCGGTACTGCAAACATTCTCGCGCACCGACCACTTCGGCGCGCTCCGGCCAAACAAAAAAGGACCCTTGGTCCCAGCGTGAACGCTGGGACCAAGGGTCCTTCCAAAGATTGTTCGGCGGCGTCCTACTCTCCCACAGGGTCCCCCCTGCAGTACCATCGGCGCGGAAAGGCTTAGCTTCCGGGTTCGGAATGTAACCGGGCGTTTCCCTAACGCTATGACCACCGAAACCCTATCGGGTTCTAGCGAACAAGCACACTCTTCAGTTAAAGAATGAAACAGTGGAACTTGGTTCAACCGACGCTGCGACTGTTCGCAACCCGGGAACCACACAGTGGACGCGAGCAACTGAGGACAAGCCCTCGGCCTATTAGTACCAGTCAACTCCACCTGTTACCAGGCTTCCATATCTGGCCTATCAACC
>NZ_JBHWHY010000070.1:0-43189 GCF_042732265.1 Streptomyces sp. NPDC059788
GTCCGGCGCCCCCGCGCCCCCGTCGAGGGGCCGACGTACCACGGCCGCTTCAGGACTGGTCCCCACCGGACCGGCCGAACAGCTCGATCTCCGCGATGGCCACCTGCTTGTCGGCGGACGCGGCGTGGGCCGACTCGATGGTGAAGCGGACTCTGGTCGCCTCACCGACGCGGAAGTCGCGGCGCTGCCCGCCCGCGCCCGGGTCCAAGGTGAGCTCGCGGGTCTCGGTCCCCCCGTCCTTCCCCGTGATCGTCGCCCTGATGCGGTGCGGCAGGGCGGACCGGTCGAGCTGATCGGCGCGGGCGGACACACCCGGCGTGATGATGACGTCGAGCAGCCGCGCCGGGCGCGCGAAACGCACCTCGATCCACTCGCCCTGGCCCGATTGCACCACCCCCGGCCCCCACCAGGTGTTGTTGAGCTTGTCGAAGGCCAGCTTCGGCCCGTGGCCGGGGTAGGAGTGCGAGACCCGGATCTCGTCCGGCTCGACCGGAGCGCGCTTGGCGAAGTGGTCGCGCGCGGCCTGGACGCCGTCCGGCACGTACAGCACCCCGAGGATGACCAGCGTGACGGCGAGGGCGAGGGTGACCCAGGTGCCGACGCTGTCGAACGCGCGGCGAAGGCGGGGGCGGTCGCCGGCCCAGGGGGTCTCCTGGCCGCCGGGGCCGAGGAGTCGGCGCCACCAGGGGCGGCGTCCGGGCGCGGGGGCGCCGCTCTCGGCGAGGGGCATCGCACAGCGGTTGCAGAAGTGGCGGTCCGGGTGGTTCGGCGTGGCGCACCAGGCACAGGGCGGGCCGTGCCCCGTCTCCTGGGGGCCGGGGACGCGTACGTGGGGCCGGTCGGTGTCGGGGCGTCCGGGCAGGACCGGGGCCACGGCGGGGGCCGGTACGGCAGAGACATCCGCCTGTTCCGGGACGGGCACGACGAGGGAACGCGCCCGGTCGGCGACAGGGCCGCCCGGCGGGAAGCCGTCCTGCGCCGCGACCGGCGGGATGGCGGGGTCGGTGTCCTCCAGGTCCGGGGTGCCGGACGCGGACCGGGACGCGCCGGTCGCTCCGGCACCGCCGCGCTCTCCGGTGCGCTCCGCGACCGTCCCCGTGGGGCGGTGGCCACCCAGGGCGGAAGGAGCGGATGGGACGGATGGAGCGGCCGCCACGCCGGCGTCGTCGGGGCGCGCGGAGACGCCCCGGCCGGAACCGGCCTCGGAGGCCGCCGGGGCACCGGCCCGATCCCAGCGAAGGACGGCTCCGCAGGCGTCGCAGAACGACTGCCCCGGCTCCGCGCGGGTGCCGCACTCGCCGCAGTCCGGCATGGTCATCTCTCCGAGGTCCTTTCGGTGGTGGTCACCGTGACGGTGTAGGGCATGTGGGCGGGACGGGCCGCCGCCACGAGCGTGTCGAGACGGTGGGTGTCGGCCGGGGTGGGATCGGGCAGCCGGAGCACGACGTGCAGACGGGGGCGGGACCTTCCCGGGAAGGCGCCGCGGGGACGGGCGCTCCAGGCGGCGCCGCCGCTCTCCGTGATCTCCGGTTCGGCGCCGAACGCGAGGCGTACCGCCTCCGACAGGCCGCGCCGGGTGCCACGGACGCGGTGCAGGGCGACCGCGGCGGCCACGGCGGCGCGCAGCCGCGGTTCGGGTTCGGTGCCGTCGGTCTCGGCGCCCACCCAGGTGCCGAGCCACCGGGCGAAGTCGTCCGGGGTGAGCGCGGGGTCGAAGTAGGCGTCCAGGCAGTCGAGCACGTTCAGGATCGGCGCGAGGACGTCGTCGAGTCCCGCCACGAAGCGCTGGGCGAGATCGTCGTCGGCGAAGACGGCCGGGAGCATCAGGCCGATGGGGGCGGCGGAGCCCAGACCGTCGACGGAGCCTCTCATGAGCGGCCTCCCGAACACAGCGAGCACCTCATGCCCCGTCCCCGATCACCCGGACGCGGTGGTCGAAGGAGAAGACCAGGGCCGGCGGTTCGAGATCGATACGGTCGGTCGGGTCACCGCGCTGACCGGTCAGCGGGTCGGCGGGATGCAGTACGACCTCGTCGACCAGCTCCACGCCCGGGACGCGTTGCAGGACGGCGAAGACCTCACCGGCCTGGACCGGGCGCCCGAAGGGCCAGCCACGTTCCTCGGCTCCGCCGGTGAGCGGGTCCAGATGACGGTAGAGGGCGTCGTGGGCCCGGCGGCGCACCAGGTCGGTGTCGGTGCCGCGGAAGGCGTGGACGGTGGCGACGACCGTGACGCCCTGGTAGTAGGGCGGGCCGACCGCGAGCCTGGTGCCGATGAGGCGGCGCTCGTCGAGATGGCGGGTGATGCGGTCCAGCAGCCGGTCGCCGGGCACGAGTTGCTCGAAGCGGAGCCGGCCGCCGGGGTCGGGGACGGCCTGCGGGACGACCAGCACCCGTACCGCGTAGGCCCCGTGCTCGTCCCGGTCGCCTTCCAGGCAGGTGATGCGGGCGGTCTCGGGCGCGGCCCGGCGGGCCAGTTCCTCGTAGTCGCGCAAGGTGACGGCGCGCTCCTGGGCGCGCAGCGTGATCGGGGCCCGGACCTTGGCCTCCTCGACGGTCTCCCCGTCGACTCCGCCGCGCGCGGCCTCGCCATTGACGACTTCGGAGACGTACGGGATGGAGGTCCGCAGGACCCGTACGGCGCCCCGGGTGACGTTGCCGATCCGGCCGCCGCCGGTGCGGTAACGGCGCGCCCGGATGACCGCCCCCTTGGGCGCGACCATGCCGTACTGGCGCAGGGCGCCGTCGGCTTCCCGGACGGCGGGGCCGAAGGCGATGTCGCCGGTCGTGGCGTCGAGGGTGATGTGGCGGTCGTCCGCCCGTGACGCGGCGAAGTGCGGGACGACCTGCCAGTCCTGCCAGCCGTCGCGTTCGGCGGTCTGGAGCAGCAGGGGCGGGTCGTCGCCGACGACGGGCGCGTGGGCGAGCCGTCGGCGCTGCGCGGGCAGGCCGCTGGATTCGCCGAGCGCCTCGTCGTACACGGTGGCGGCGTGGACGACGCCGGTGGTGCCGCCGATGGTGCAGGCCCCGGCGGACCGTACGGTCGGCGACGTGGTGTAGAAGGGCTGGCCGGGCAGCGGGTCGGTGACCCGGCAGCGCAGCCAGCCGGCTTCGTGGCCGCCGTTGCGGGACAGGACGTGGCCGCCCGGGACGTGCAGGACGACTTCGCCGGCGCGGTTGAGACCGCCGGTGCCGTCGTGGTCGACCTCGCAGGGCTGCCAGCCGTCCTCGGTCCACGCCTCCCACACCAGCGGCGGCTGCCTCGGGTCGACGCCGACACCGTCCACCCGGCTGTCGAGCTCCAGGGCGACGGCGCAGTGCGGGACGGCCGCCGTCAGACCGATCAGCATGCAGTCCCCGGGGCCGGGGGCCTCGGCGAAGCAGTGTACGTCGCCGCCTTCGACGAGCGCGATGGTGCTGTCGGTCACGGGCCCGCCCCGTCGCTGCACCATCAGGCGGCTCATCGCGCAGGGCACGATGGCCAGTTCGCACTCGGTGGCGAAGACCACCGCCTCCTCCCGCTCCGTGCGCAGCGTGGCCACCTCGGCGCCGACCGGCACCGGCACGGTCTCCTCCTGGGGCGCGGACAGCCAGAAGGTGACATCCGTACGGGCCGCCGACGGCGGAAAGAGGGTGACCCCTATGAGGTCCAGGAAGGCCAGGTGGTTCTTCTCGGGCACCCGGTTGAGGCGGTAGACGATCTGGTCGGCCATGTGGGCGACGGTCTCGACGAGGGTGACACCCGGGTCGGAGACGTTGTGGTCGGTCCATTCCGGCGCGCGCTGCTGGATGTAGCGCTTGGCGTCGTCGACGAACTGCTGGAAACGGCGGTCGTCGAGGTTGGGGGAGGGCAGGGACATCAGCGGTCGCTTTCGAAGGAAGTGCCGGAGCCGTCGTCAAAGGGGCCGCCGCCGGGGCCGTCCTCCTCGTGGGAGGGGATGACGTAGAAGGGGAAGACGAGGCTGCGCGGGTTGTTGGTGCCGCGGATCTGGTAGCGGATGTCGATGTAGAGGACGCTGCGGTCGGCTCCGGTGGTCACCTGGACGTCGGTGACCTCGATGCGCGGCTCCCAGCGGTCCAGGGAGATGTACACCTCGTGCTGGATACGGCCCGCGGTCTGCTCGTTGACCGGGGCGAACACCAGGTCGTGGATGGCGCAGCCGAACTCGGGCCGCATGGGCCGCTCTCCCGGCGCGGTCGCGAGGACCAGCCGGACGGCCTCCTCGATCTCCCGCTCGCCGCTGACCAGCGCGATACCGCCGGTCGGCCCGATACGCAGCGGGAACGACCACCCGGAGCCGACGAACTGTTCGGCCATCAGAACACACCCGCTTTCCACGGACAGGGCACAGGGACGAAGAAACCAGGACCGGGGCAGGACACGGCGCTCATCCCATCGGCGGTACGGGTGGTGTGACGGAGAAGAAGAGCGGCGTCGTGACGGTGGTCTTGGCGCCGTTGAGCAGGTTCGCGGCCGAGGTGATCGTGGCGCTCGCCCCCGCGGTGAGGGTCGCCACGCCCCCGGCGGTCATGTTCAGCGCCCCACCCGTGGTGAGCCCGATCTGTCCCACGGACTTGAGGTTGATCAGGCCGGTGGAGTCGACGGTGAGGGGGCCGCCGCTCCTGATGCTGAGCAGGCCGCCGCTCTGCAGACTCAGCCGGCGCCGGGCACTGAGCGTGAGGTCGGTGCCGGCCTCCACGGACACCGACCTGCTGCCCTTGATGGTGACCGACCCCTTGCTGTCCACGACGATCTCGGTCTTCGTCCGGTCCAGGTTGACCGTCAGCCGTTTGTCGCCGGACGTCAGCCGGACGCCCTGCCTGCGGCCGCCGGTCTTCTGGCTGAGCAGGTCCATCCGGTTGCCGTCCCGGTCGGAGACGGTGTGCCGGCTCGCCTTCTTCCGTACGGTGTCGTGCAGCGGGACGTCACCGACGACGGTCGGCTTGTCCTTGCCGTTGTAGAGGCCGCCGATCACGAACGGATGGTCGAGGGCGCCCCGGTCGAACCCCACCAGCACCTCGTCGTTGACGTCCATCGGGAACACCCCGCCGCCGCCGAGCCCGCCCAGCTGCACCGTCCGCGTCCAGTCGCTGACGTAGGTGTCGTCCAGCCACGGGAACCGCAGCCGCACCCGGCCCTGCTTGAGCGGATCGTTCACATCGGTGACCAGCGCGTTGGCCACACTCGGCAGCTTCGGGCCGGTGCCCGTGCCGCCCCCGCCGGAGGCCAGCCCGAACAGCGAACGCCACTGCCGGCCGCTGACGGTCACCCACGACTCGTAGTGCTTCCCGTCGCCGAAGACATGCCGTACGGAGGTCGCCGTGTACTTGCCCTCGAAGGGCGCGCCGGTGTCCGAGAGCATCACCGGCACCCCCGGCCGCAGCTTCGTGTTGCCCAGCACCACGACCTCCACCTCGGCGAAGGCCGAGGTCACGTCGTCGGCGAGGGCGTCGGAGGCGAACCGCACCTCGGCCGACCTGTCGTACGGGATCGAGGTCTCGACCAGCTTGCCCGCCTTGAACCTGCCCGCGGCCCTGCCGGGCGTCTCGCCGATGACGAAGCCCGGGTTGTCCGTGGCGGGCGAGACGGAGCTGAGCGCCTTCTTCTGCGTGACGTCCCAGCCGCGCGTCTCCACCTTGCCGACCTGGTCGGCGGCGGTGACGGCGGCCCGCAGCCGCAGAACGTCGATCCCGGCCTTCAGTTCGAGCGGGTCCTCGCCCTCCAGGCTCGCCGCGGGCGCGCCCGCGGCGGGCTTCGGCCTGACGAAGCAGAACCTGCCCTTCGCGTCGATCGACATGACGCTCTCGTTCTCGTCGGCCAGCCGCGCCAGGAAGTCCCAGTCGCTGACGTTGGACTGGCTGATGAACTCGTACACCGTCTTCGTCGACTGGATCGTGCCGATCGGCACGCCGTCCCGCGCCGCCAGCTTCCTGGCGATGTCGGAGGCGGACTGGTTCCGGTACGCCGCCACCCGGCGCTGGCGCATGAGCCGGTGCCCGAAGTCGTAGCCCCGGATGACGGTGAAGGTGCCGGTGCCGTCGTAATCGGCCTCGAAACCGGTGATCTCACCGGTCAGCAGCGTGTCACCGGCGCCCTGGCCGTCGGTGACGGTCGCGATGGTGACCGGGGTGCCGAACGTGGCGCCCAGCCGGCTGATCATGACCCGGTAGGGGTCCCGGAAAGTGAGCTCGAAGGCGGCGGGGACCCCGGCGCCCTGGTCGACCCAGCCGTCGACGAGAGCCTCCACGGCGTCGTCGGGCAGTGTGCCGCCGATGGAGACCTGGAGGACGGCGGACGTGGCGGGACCGGGCATCAGTGACGTACCTCCTCGGCGGCGGGCAGGACGAGTTCGGTGCCCGTGGGCAGCCGGGACGGATCGTCGACGCCGTTCGCCTCGGCGATCGCCCGCCAGGAAGCCGCGTCCCCGTACTCCCGCCAGGCGAGGGACTGCAGCGAGTCACCGGCGACGACCTGGTGCACCCGCCGCGCGGTGAGCGCGCCCGACGTCGGGTTCTGCCGCCGGGTCTTGCGGGGAATCTCGTGCAGCTGCATCTGGCAGGTGGCACGGATGGGGACACCGGTGGTCCCGAACAGCGTGTAGGACGCCTCGACGGAGCTGACGTACGCGGTGAACCGGGCCGTGGAGAAGGACCCCCACTGGAAGACCACCCAGGGCGGGGAGGGCTGCTCGGCCGCCTTGCTCTTCGCGGTCACCACGCAGCAGCTCATCAGTGCCGCCACCTTCTTCAGCACCGAGTTGCTGGTCGGACGGTCGGAGGAGTCCAGGAAGACCTCCAGGGACATCGCACGCGGCTGCGACCCCATGAACTCCAGCCGCGCGCCGTCCCGTACGGCGATGGCCGGCGTCATC
Organism: Streptomyces sp. NPDC059788; assembly: GCF_042732265.1. Classification (NCBI taxonomy): domain Bacteria; kingdom Bacillati; phylum Actinomycetota; class Actinomycetes; order Kitasatosporales; family Streptomycetaceae; genus Streptomyces; species Streptomyces sp. NPDC059788. The sequence goes on from NZ_JBHWHY010000070.1 coordinate 6,872, forward strand.
TTCCACTGGGCGGAACGGCTCAGGGACAGCTGCGCCGGATTGAAGTCGAAGGCGAACGTCCTGATGAGCGCGCCCGGACTGGTGCCGGTACCGAGCGGGGGCTCATGGATGGCGAGGGTGGCCCGGACCAGGCTCTTGCCGGCGCCGTTGCTGCTCTTGGGCATGGGGGTCGTCTCTTCGTTCCTCGGTCGGTGGTCTTCAGTCGGTGAACCCGTGGTGGGCGATCTCCAGAACCTCCGTGGCGACCGCCGGGCTGGCCGGGTCGAGGGCGGGGCCCTGCCAGCTGACGGGCAGTACGTCGATCAGCCCCCAGCGCGCGACCTCCGAGCCGTCCGCGCGCAGCGCCGTGATCTGGGCGGTGGGCCGCTCGATGCCCGTCTGGACGGAGGAGATCCACTTGGCGACCTTCGTGGTGTCCGGAGTGAGCGGACGGGTCAGCCGGATCGTGGAGAAGGTGACGCGGGTCGGCAGGTGCCAGACAAAGCCGTTGTTGCCGCCCTCCTGCCGCTGCTCCGTCTCCACCTGCGACGACAGCCCGTCGCACCCGTTGAAGTAACCGAGGCTCTCGCCGTCGATGGAGAGGGTGAACCAGAGGGACGAGCCCGGGTCCTGGCGGGACATGTCGCGGGGGCCTTTCTGTAGGAGCGGTCGGCGGTACGGCGTCGGTGGGGCGGGGTCGCCGGCCGGTCAGAGGCGGGGGTCGCGGAGCCTGCCGATCCGCTCGCGGTCCATCCGCAGTTCGGTGCGGATCAGCCGGGTGACGCGGCCGATGATCCGGTGCACCAGTTCGTCGAGCTGGAAGTCGGTGATGGCGCGCGGATCGAATCCGCCGGCGGGGGATTCCGCGTAGCCGGGTGGCGGGGACTGTTTCCCCGTGGGCCCCTCCCGTGAAGGCGGCTCGTACGACGGCGAGGTTTCGGACGGCGAGGTTTCGGACGGAGGGGCGTAGGAAGGCGGGGCGTACGCAGATGGGGGCGCGCCCGGGGGCGCCGATTGGCGTGGAGCAGGTGCTCGGAGCAGGGTGTCCGCGGCCGTGGCCGCGAGTGTGCCGGTGGCCGGGTTCCGGTCACGCTGGACGGTGACCGGAAGCGGGGGTGGGGCGCCGTCGACTGTGGGGGCGGGCGGGAGCGGGCGTGGCGGTGATGCCGGGGGCGGTACTGGGGGCCGTGCTGCGGGCGGGGCGAGAGAGACCACGGGGAGGGGGCGGGAAGGGGCGGTAGGGTTGCGCGTCGGGTTGTGCGTCGGGTTGCGCGTGACGTTGTGCGGGGTGGGGCGGGGCAGCGGTGCAGCCGTGGAAAGCGCGGTGCGACGCTGGACGTTGACGGGGGCAGGGGTGGGGACTGCTGGAGACCGCTCGACGGCCGGGAGTCCTGCGGCCGGAGGCGCGGGGTGTCGGACCGGAGCGGGCCTGGCCGTCGCGCGGGCCGGGGGCTCGGCGGGAAGCACGGCGTCCGCACGGGCCGAGGCCCTGGCCAGGGATACGGCGTCCGCGGGAGCACTGCCGACCGGGGCACCCAGCGGGGAACGGCGACGTGCGACGACTGCGGGGGAGGGCTGGTTTCCAGGCGTACGTGGTGCGTTCTCCGGCAGGGGCGGCGCGGTGGGCAGCGGGGTGTGCGTGGTGGGGCTGGGTGCGGGCGAGGGGGAGAGGGGCACAGTGGCCCGGGGCGCGGTGTTCGGCGGCGCGGGCGCCGGTGCCGCCGGGATGGGGGCGCCGAGGCCGGTTCCGGCGACCCCACGGGTGGCGCTGCGTTGAACCGTCTGATGGGGCGCGGGGCGGCCTGGGGTCCGGTCCGGGGGAGGGGCCGGCTTGGTACGGGACGTGGGGGACGGGGTCGTGGCCGGAAGAACCGGGGGGCGGCCGGGGGCCGGGGAGGGGGCGCCGGAGCCGGCCGCCGAAGGCGCGGTGGGTGCGGCGTGACCGTCGGCGACCGGGAACGGCCGCGGTGCCTGAAGCGACCGCGGTGCCTGAAGCGACCGCTGGACCGGGGCGGTTGCGCTGGGCGGGCCCGAGGTCGGCGCGACTGCCGAAGCGGCGCTCTCGGCCGGCCCGCCGACTGCGGCCGGGGGAGCGGTCGGCGCCTGTTCCGAGGGCATGACAGGCCGGGGCGCGGCCTCCTGAGCACGCGGGAGCGCGCGCGGCTGAACGACCGGGACGTTGGTGTTGGTGCTGGTGCTGTGACTGGTGGCACCGGTGGTGCTGGTGGCGCCGGTGCTGGAGTCGGTGCTGCTCGGAGCGGGTGACGGATCGGTGCGTACGCTCTGCGCCGGTCCTGTCTGTGGACCGGTCGCCGGGCCGGTCTCCGCCGTAGCGGCAGGGGCGGCTGTTGCGGGCCGCGGCGACGGGTGGGCTGGGCTGCCGTGGGCGGCGGGGCCGTCAAGGTCCGCGGACGGTGCCGGTGTCGCGCCACCGGAATCATCGGTCCGTACGGTGGCGGGCGCCGCCTCGTCGGGCGCGCTGCCGGGGGCGGATGGTGCGGCGCCGCCCTGCTGCCGGACCGTGGCCCGCTGTACGTGAGTCGGACCGGTGCGCGCCCTGCCGGTGCCCGGTGCTTCCGTTGCACTATCGCGCTGGACGGCCGCGCGCTGCACCGTGGTGCCGGCCTCCGTCCCTCCTCCAGGCGCTGTCCGCCCGTGCGATGTCGACGCTCGGCCGGGTGTGGGCGGGCCGGGCGCGTGCGAGCCGGGTGTGGGTGTACCGGTGCTCGTGCTCTTCGGCGACGGCGTGGGGCGGCTGCGGGGAGCGCGAGGGGCAGTCGCGTCGGTCCCCCCTCGGCCGTCTTCGGCCGGTGCGGCCGTTCCGGACTCGCTGGGAACAGCGCCCGGCTCCCGCGCGGCCCTCGGGGCAGGCGTTGCCGCCGGGGCTCCCGCAGCCGCCACCGTGCGCTCCGCGGGTGCGAAGTCCCGCCGCGCCACCGGCAGCATCCGCCGTTGCACGACCCCGGCCCCCGTCGGCGCCTTGGTCAGGGGCAGCCCGGACGCGGCGGACGGAGCCGGCGGGCTGGGCGGAGCAGGCGTCACACGGACACCGCGCGCGGGGGCCGGGGCGGGCGCGTACGGCACAGGCACGTACGAAACAGGCACATGCGGAGCCGCAGACACCTGCGGGGTCGCCGACGCGTGCGGAGCCGCAGGTACGTGCCGGGCCGCAGGCACATGTGCGTCCCGAGGCGCCGGAGACGCGGATGCGGCGGGCGGAGCCGCCGGTGTGATCGAGGGGCGCGAGGCCGCCACCGGCGGCCGGTTCGTGGCGGCAGGCGTGTGCCGACGAGCACCGCCGGAAGGCCGGGCCCGCGGAGCCTGCGGAACCGGAACGACGGACCCGGCAGACTCCACAGCCCCGAGGCCCCGGGCACTCCCAACACCCGTACCACTCCTGCCGGTTCCACCGACCCCGACCGGAGAAGCCGACACCCCCGCCGACGCCCCTCCAGCCGACGCCGAAGCCCCGGCCCCACCGCCCGACTCCACCCCCGCCACACCCGGTGCCACACCCGGTGCCAAGGCCCGCAGCGGCGCCACCGGCACCCGCTGCACCGTCGGCTGCGGTGAAACGGGTGTCCAGGGCAGCGCGTTCGACGGCCGTTCCAGCCCTGTCACCGGGCGGGCCGTGTCGGTCATCGTCCCCGACAGCAGGCTGCGGGGCGTGGTGTCGAGAACTCCGAGGCGCATTGGCGCACCCGTGAACGAAGGGTTCTGCCACGTCGGCAGCCGCTTGCCGAACCCGGTGTCCGCGACTTCGGGCCGGCCGTCGGCCACGGACCGCCGGATGGCCGGCAGCGTGCGCCAGGCGTTCGCGGATGCCGCACCGCCGGGCACGTCACGAGCCGCCGGCGGCTCCCCGGCGCCGCCGACTCCGGCGCCACCGCCCCTGCCGTCAGCAGAGTGACGGGCTTCCGCGTCCCCACCGGGTCCACGGCCACTCCGGCCCCGCAGCCGCTCCAGGAAACCCATGGCTCAGCCCTCCGCCCCGGCGCGCGTCACGAAGGACGCGATCCGGTCCGTGAATCCGCGGCGGTCGTGGTGTTCCAGGTCCAGGATCGTCTCCAGGTTCCAGTGAAAGTGGTAGGCGACGTACGCGATCTCCTCGTGCAGCCGGTCGGTCGCGTACGTCACGATTCCCCCAGGCGGCTCCCGCCGAGTTCCACCTCGAACGGTTCGCAGCAGTGCGGGCAGTCCACCGCGGCGCGGGTGTGGCCCTCGGCGTTGATCTGGCGGTAGAAGTCCTGGAGGAACGCGAGGTCGGACGCGAACATGTTCTCCACGATCCCGTCGTGCACCATCGGCAGCGTGCCCAGGCGCGTGATGACCCGGCCGAGCAGCACCACCGACAGGTACGCGGGGTTCTCCTGGACCCGGACGTCGCGCAGCGGGACCAGTTCGTCCCGTGCCGTCGACAGGCGCATCACGCCGTCCCGGTGCACGGCGCCCGCCTCGTCGACGTACCCGCGCGGCAGTTGGAAGGGGAACTCGGTGCGCAGGCCGCGGGGCGCCGCGTCGGCCGGAGCGGCGGCGGAGGGCACGGAGGGGGCCTCCGTCCCCGCCGCCGCGGTCCGGGGGGCCGGTGGTGGCGCCGCGGCCGTGTCCGCGCCCGGCGCACCGGCAGCCGTACGCCGCATTATTCGATGACCAGTTCTTCGAAGACGATTGTCACGGTCTCGCTGAGCACGGCGGCCTCGCCGGCCTTCAGGGTGCTGGCGTCGATCTTGCTGCACCAGGCGTTGCGCAGGTTGTACCGCTTCACCGGATTGTCCTCGTAATCCATCATGATGATGGAGGCGTTCTTGCGGGCGGTGCTCATCCGGCCGTTGATCGAGTCGTTGATCCACTGGGTGAACGAGGACGACTGGGTCATGCCGCGCACCACGGTGCACTGCCCGTTCTTCTGCACACCCGGCAGAATGTTGATGTCGATCTTGCCTTGCGCGGTGTTCTGCGGGCTGACGATGACGTCCTGCTCGATGGTCAGGCCGCTGACCTCCGAGAGGTACTCGACCATCACGCCGTCGATCTGCAGGCCGAAATTGTGTGAGGTGAGGGAGTCACCCTGCATGAGAGCCATGGGTTCGCTGTCTTTCTGGGCTGTGTGACGGTGAGGTGCGAGGGCTGGGGGCGCGGGCGGGCCGCCTACTCCTCCAGCTCACCGCTGCCGCTGGAGAACTGCGACAGCCGGAAGATCACGAACTCCGCGGGCTTGACCGGGGCGACACCGATCTCGCACACGACCCGGCCCAGGTCGACCGACTCCGGCGGGTTGGTCTCCTCGTCGCACTTGACGTAGTAGGCCTCCTGGGGCCGCTGGCCGAAGAGCGCGCCGCCGCGCCACTCGTTGACCAGGAACGCCGAGATGTTGCGCCGGATGCGGGCCCACAGCGCGTGGTCGTTCGGCTCGAACACCACCCACTGGGTGCCGATCAGGATCGACTCCTCCAGGTAGTTGAAGTACCGGCGGATGTTCAGGTAGCGCCACTCGGGGTCGGACGAGAGGGTGCGGGCTCCCCAGACGCGGATGCCCCGGCCGGGGAAGGCCCGGATGCAGTTGACGCCGACGGGGTTGAGCAGGTCCTGCTCACCGCGGGTGATCTGGAGCTCCAGGTCGACGGCGCCGCGTACGACCTCGTTGGCGGGGGCCTTGTGCACACCGCGCTCGGAGTCGTTGCGCGCCCAGATGCCGGCGACGTGGCCGCTGGGCGGGACCATGCGGGCCTGGCCCGTCGCCGGGTCGAAGGACTTCAGCCAGGGGTAGTAGAGGGCCGCGTACTTGGAGTCGTAGCCCGCCGTCTCCTGGCGCCACACCCGTATCTGCTGGGCGCTGAGGCCGGGCGGCGGGTCGATGACCGCCACCCGGTCGCCCATCAGCTCGCAGTGGGCGATGAGCCCGAGCTGTACGGCCTTGACGGCCTCCAGGTCGATCGCCCCCCGCTGGTAGGCGGCCATGAGGTCGGGCACGGCCACCATGGACACCTGGTCGACGGCCTCCAGGCCGCCGAAGCCGGTGCGATCCGCGGAGTCGCCGAGGTACTGCGCCGGGCCGGGGTTCGCGGTCGTGTCCCGCTCCGCGGGCACCGGCGCGGGGGCCGGGGCGGGCGGCGCGGCGAGGGTGACCGTCTGGTTCTCGGGGCGGACGAGCTGCGCCGCCGCGGCGGCCTCCGCCACGGTGATGAGCCTGGAGCGCTCCTTGACCTGGGTGACGACGTAGGAGCGGTTGCTCTTCTTGGCGCTCACGTCGAACGTCTCGACCGGTTTGTCGCCGTCCTTGACGATCAGCTTGAAACGCTCGGCGGGCCCTTCCCCGTCCGGGTCGGCGACCTCCACGGTCAACGGGCCGTTCGCGCCCTGCGCGATGGCCGCCACCAAGAACGCGCCGAGCTGCCTCGGCTCGGCGGCGGGCAGCTCCGCCGCGCGGGCCGCGCCGGCCACCTCGGCGGGGGCCGCGCCGTCCCCGGCAGCGCCCCCGGCGGAACCGCCGACCCGCACCACGTACGCGGCGGAGCCACCGTTGTTGAAGAACCCGTACACGCAGTGGGCGAGGTAGTACCCGTCGGTGAAGTCACCGAAGGAGGCGACGTACTGGGTCCAGTTGGTCACCAGCGTGGGCTCGTTCAAGGGCCCGGCCGGTGCGAGCCCGACAAAGGCCGCCACGGAGGTGCCCACCCCCTCGATGGGACGCGATCCGCTGGCCACCTCCTCGACGTAGACGCCGGGCGACAGATAGGACGGCATGTTCTGCTCTCCTCGGAGTACGAGACGGGACGCCCTCACCCTCGCGCGCCCGCCTCGCCGCGGAAACGTCCCCGGGTGCCGGGTCCCGGGCAATGCCGCTGCCCCCAAGGGCGCGACGGCGTGCCTTCGCGGCCGGCCGGCGGCGGCCCGCCGTGAAGGACGCCGAAGCCGCCGGGGCCCGCCGGGCCGGTGCCGCCGAAGACCGCGGTGCCGCGCGCCGGGCCGGGGGCACCCGCCGCCGCCCCTCCGGGCAACCGGGTCTGCCCGGAGGGCTCGTGACGGTGCGCGCCGCCTCTCCTAGCGTCATGGCGTGAGCCCTTGGACCTCTTTGGAACCCGCCTCCGCGACCGTCGAACCCGGCAGCAGCACCACGGTGCGCCTGCGGGTGCGCAACACCGGAGACATCGTCGACGAGTACCGCTTCGAGCCGGTCGGTGATCTCGCCCCCTGGAGCACGGTGGAGCCGCAGGTGCTGCGGCTCTATCCGGGGACGACCGGCGCGGTGGAGCTGACGTTCGCACCGCCGCGTACGCCGGACGCGACGGCCGGCCCGAATCCGTACGGGGTGCGGATCACGCCGACGGAACATCCGGACGCCGTCACCGTCCCCGAGGGCAACCTCACCATCACGCCCTTCACGGAGGTGCGCGCCGAACTGGTGCCGCCGACGGTCAAGGGCCGGTTCCGGGGACGGCCGCGACTGGCCGTGGACAATCTCGGCAACACCAAGGTCACCGCCTCGCTCAGCGGCAAGGACGCCGGCGAACGGCTGTCGTACGACCTCCAGCCGGCCAACGTCCAGATCGAGCCGGGCCGGGCCGCCTTCGTGAAGGCGACGCTGCGGCCCCGGCAGATCACCTGGTTCGGCTCCAAGCAGGAGCAGCCGTACGCGCTGACGCTGCGGCGCTCCGGCACCGAGCCGGTGGAGGTGAACGGCACCTTCGTACAGCGCGGAATCCTGCCGGGCTGGCTGGCCACCACCGGCGGCCTGCTTCTCGCGCTGACGATCGCGTTCGTGGTGATCTGGCTGGCGTACCGGCCGCAGGTGCAGAGCGTGGCGAGGGAGAAGCCGGAGAAGGCCGGCCAGCTCGCGCCGGGCCGCCCGTCCCCGGCGATCAGCAGCCCGCCCCCCAAGCCCGAGAAGTCGGACGGCCCGTCCGAGAAGCCCGGCGGCGGCGGGCAGGAGGAGCCGAAGGACGGAGGCGGCGGGGGAGGGGACAAGCCCAAGGAGAAGCCCCCGGAGCGGACCGCGGCCACCGCGGTACGCGAACTCACCGCCCGCAGCGCGGGCCGCCACATCTGCTACCGGGCCTTCGTCCAGGACGACGGCTGGCAGGAACCGGTGTGCGACGGGGCGGAGGCCGGCACGGTGGGCCAGGCCAAGCCCGTCAAGGCCCTCAATATCGCGGTGTCCGGAACCCGTGGCGTCACCGGCGCGAGCGCGTACGTGGGGGAGGGGTGGCGCAAGGGCGACGCGTGGCGGAAGGAGGACGACGGAAAGGACATGGTCCTCGGCAGCACCGAGAGCGCCGACCCTCCCATGGAAGGGTTCACCCTCCAGGTCTTCGACGGCACCGTCTGCCACGAAACCAAGGTGAAGGACCAGGACTGGACGGGCAAGCTGTGCACCGAGCCCGGCAAGTGGCGGTACGGCGGCAGCCCCATGGAACTGAACCTCCAGCTGGAGGCGGTCCGCTTCACCGTGTGACCACGCGCCGTCCGGGCGGGACCCTCCGCGTCACCAGCTCGTCTCGCCCGGGACCAGCCGGCCCGCCTTGCGGTACTCGCGGCGGGCGCCCTCCCACAGGTCGCCCGCCGCGACCGGCTCGTTCCGGCCGGCCGCGAGGTAGGCGGCGGTGACCACCGCGCTGCGGATCGAGCCGCCGGCCAGCTCGAAGTCCCGGGCGAGGGAGCCGGTCTCGACGCCCTCGGCGCACGGCACGTGCGACAGGCCGTGCTGCCACAGCGCGAGGCGCTGTCCGGCGTCCGGGAAGGGGAAGTCGACCACCAGGTCGAGCCGGCGGGTGAACGCGTCGTCGATGTTCGCCCGCAGGTTGGTGGTCAGCAGGGCGATGCCGTCGAAGGACTCCAGGCGTTGCAGCAGGTAGGCGCTCTCCATGTTGGCGTACCTGTCGTGGGAGTCCTTGACCTCCGAGCGCTTGCCGAAGACGGCGTCGGCCTCGTCGAAGAGGAGCACGGCGTCCGTACGGTCGGCCTCCGTGAAGATCCGTTCGAGGTTCTTCTCCGTCTCACCGACGTATTTGTCCACGATGGAGGACAGCTGGACCACGTACAGGTCGACACCCAGATCGGCGGCGATCACCTCGGCGGACAGCGTCTTGCCGGTGCCGGACTCCCCCGCGAAGAGACCGAGGACGCCGCGGCCGCGGCCGCCGCCGGCGCTGAGCCGCCAGTCGCCGAGCACCCGGTCGCGGTGGCGGGCGCGCAGGGCGAGTTCACGCAGCTGGGCGAGGGGGCCGCCGGGCAGGACCAGGTCACTCCAGTCCACCGAGGGGCGGATCCGGCGTGCGTGCCGTTCGAGGCCGGAGGCCGACTGCTGCCGGGCGGCGAGCCGTACGTGGGCGGCGGTGAGCGCCGTCCCGTCGAAGGCGGCGAGCGCCGCCGCGGCACGGGCGGCACGGACGACGCGTTCACCTCCGAGGTGGTACGGGGCCACGGTGCCGGCCAGGTCGAAGCCGTCGGCCGCCGGCCCCAGCGCGGAGCGCCAGGAAGCCGTACCCCCGGCCGGCCGCCGCGGTGCCTGGAGCACCAGCGGATCGTGCGCGGACCACTGCGGATCGTACGGACGGGAGTCGGCCAGCAGCACAGTCACCTCGGTGGCCGCGGTCAACTCGGCCACCAGCGGGCCCGGTTGTCCGGGCAGACCGCACACCACGACCGCCCGGCCGGTCAGGCGCGCCTCCCGCAGCAGCTCTGGGACGCGGTCCGGGGGCCCGGTGAAGCGCAGCGCGTCGACGCCCGCCTCGCGCAGCGCGGCGGCGAGGACGGCCACGGCGTCGCCCTCGGTGTGTTCCCGCAGGAAGGCGGTGAACGGTGCGCCGCCGAGACGGGCGGCCAGCCGTCGGACGAAGTCCTCGTCGTGCTCCGTGCCGGGCAGCGGGTCCGGCATCGCACGCAGCGAGCCGAGGAGCGCGGCATCCGGGGTGTCGTCGCCCAGCAGGTGGGCGGTGAGCCGGTCGGGCACGGACAGCGAGCGGGTGAGGAGCGGGCGGTCGGCCTCCTCGACGGCCAGCAGACCGAGGGCGCGCAGCGGCGCCGAGAGGTGGAACCGGGCGCGGGCCTCCGCCAGGTGCGCGGGTGTCCCGCACAGGTCGAGGGCGAGGCCCACGGTGGCGCGGCGGCGGCTCACGTCGTCGTTGAGATAGCCGTAGAGCGGCTCGAAGGTGCGGTCGAGGTCGGGGGCGAGGGCGATGAGGAGCACGGCGGCGTCCAGCTCGGTCAGCCGCAGCCGGGCGGCCGTCCGGGCCAGCCGGTCGTCGGTGCCCGCGGTCCTCCCCGTCGGCGAGCCCGCCCGTACGTCCACCTTCGGCACCGTACGCGGCCAGGTGCGCAGCAGATGGCTCACGGCGTCCCCGGACACGTAGAGGCCGCGCAACGGGTCGTTCGCGGTGGGGTCGCCGGCGGAGCGCTGTTCGACCAGTGCGGTCACCGCGTGCCGCAGCCCGGCCAGCCGTTCGAGGAGCGAGTGCGCCGGGCCCGCCGGATCGGCGTCGCCGGGTCCGGCGCACTCGGGCCCGGCGGCCGCGGGAAGCGGGGCGTCCAGGGGCGAGGTGTTCATGTCTGCTCCGTGCGGCGGGCCGCCGCCTGCTCGTGTGCGGCACGGGCCGCCGCAACCTGACGGGGCCGGTGGGCGCGTTCCTCCGACCGGGGCGGGCCGCCGTCCACACCGCGTACCCGGACCGCCGCGCCCTCCGTGACCGGGGGGCCCGCGTCGTAATCGGGGAACGCCGGGAACGGCACGGTCAACGCGACGTCGAGGGAGGGTTTGAGCTCGCCGCCCAGCGCGGACCAGATGTCGGCGAGGGAGCGGGCCTCCGGCTGGCTGCCGCCCACCGTCACCGGCACCGCCAGGCCGAGGCGGCCGAGCGATCCGGGAAGGTCCCGGGCGTCGAGCAGTTCGTGCGGCAGCAGCGTGGCCAGCACCGCGGACAGCAGCCGGTGTTCGTCCTGCGGCGTCTTCGTCCAGGCCGTCACCAGGTAGGAGAGCCGGAACCAGCGCGGCGGGCGACGGCGGCGTACGACGATGTCCCGGTCGTCGCGCAGCGCCGTACGCCCGCGCTGCCGCCGGGACACGTCCTCCCGCACGTCGTACAGGTAGGCGTTGACCACCGGCGCGTTGCGCCGGGCCGCCCAGTCACGGGTGGGCACCTCGAAGGACACGTCGATACCGGCACCGGCCAGTGCGCCGCCGCCGATGAGGCCCTTGAGGACCTCGTCCACCTCATGAATCACGTACCCGCTCCCCTTCGCCGGCCGCCGCTGCCGGCTCCCGGCGTCGGCTCCGCACGGCCCTGCCGCCGATCGTGGTCCCCGCGCCGCCCGGGGCGCAGGCACGGCGGGGACGGCGGCGGGGCAGCGCTTCTGCCCCGACGGGCCGCCCGCGCCGCCCGTCCGGTCAGATGTAGCCCTCGCGGAGCGCGTACGCCACGGCGTGCGAGCGGTTGCGCAGATGCAGGCGTGTGGTGAGCCCGTGCATGACGTTCTTGACGGTGCGTTCGGAGTACGACAGCTTGGTGGCGATCTCCGAGGTGTCGAGGCCCTCGGCCACCAGCCGCACCACATCCACCTCGCGCGAGGTGAGGCCCAGGAAGGAGCCCGGGTGGTCGGCGCCGCCCCGCTGCAGACGTCCCACCTGGCTGATGAGCCGGCCCAGCAGGTCCGACGGCAGGTCGCCGCCGCCCCCGGCCGCGGTCAGCACCGCCTGCACCAGCCGGTGCGCGGTGGCCTCGCGGCGCCAGACGATGGCCCCCGCGCCGCATTCGATGACGTCCAGCAGTTCGTTCTCCCGGATGGTCCCGACGACGAGCACCACCCGTGATCCCTCGCTGCGCACGATCCGCCGCAGCCGGGCGAGCGCGGTCTCGTCGAGTACGTCCTCGACGAGCACGGCCACGGTGGCGGGACCGGACTTCTCACAGAGTTCGACCTCCGGGTGGCGGCGCAGCTGGCTGAGGACTCCCTCGCGGCTGATCGGATCGGGCGCGGTGACCGCTACCCGCACCCGGCACACGGTGGGTACGGAAGCCAGGGAAGCCGTGGCGGCCGGTGGTGAGCTGAGCAAGTGATTCCCCTGTTCTGATCACTGAACATCCCCGGCGGGGTCCTCGATGAGCCGACCGCGCTGCCGTATCCGTCCGGAGCCGGTGCTTGACTGCGGTACCGACCATGCCGCCGCGCAGGGGAAAACCGCGTCGGCGAGAACTACGTAGCCAAGTCCCTACGTAATCTCCTGCCCCTGGGGACGCCGCTTCCTGCCCTTCTTCTTCGGCTTCACCCAGACCTCCTCCACTGTGGCTTCGATCAGCGGGTCGTCCCCCTCCCGCGGGGCGGGACCGGGCTCGGCAGCGGTGGCCTCCGGCCCCGCGAGAGGGGCTCCGACCTGTTCGCGCAGGACGACGACCGCCGCGTGCAGAGCGGCGAGCCGGCCGGCCATGCCGGGGTACTCAAGGCGGCGGGGCCCCTCGGTCCCGTGAACCTGAGCTGTCCGCGGTCCGTGGTCGTGGCGGTCCGCTGCCCGTCCGCGTCGATCTCGGTGGTGGTCAGGGCCGCCAGCTCCTCGTCGGGCATCGTGCCGTTGCCCGCGGTGGGAGCGTTCCAGTGCTTGCGCGGGCCGAAGTACTCCATGAGGTCGTGCAGAACGATGATCTTGTCGCGGAAGGTGAACCGGGTGGGGTCGGCCAGGACTTTCGCCATGCCGCCGTTGATCCCGGTGCGGAGCCTGCGGCGGACCGGCGCGGGCAGGTCCCGCCGCTCCTGGAGCACCCGGTCGAAGTACTTCTGGTAGTGGCCGAAATCGTGCAGGCCGTCGTGCCCCGTCCCGGGCGTGCGACCGGTCTCCAGTTCCTGCCGTACGTCGTCCCACTTCCGGCTCTCCCCGTCCGGCGCGTCCGCCTGCCGCGTGTCGATCCACCGCCGGATGCGCAGCAGCAGGGTCTCCAGATGCAGTTCGACGTCGCTGTTGTCCTTCACCTCGTGGGCGAGTTCCTTCTCCCGGTGACGGCTCTCCTTGGCCTCCACCCAGCCGGCCAACGCCCGTGCGAGATCGCTGAAGTTGCCGTAGACGCGGTCCTGCTGCTTCGCGCCGAAGTCCGGATGGGACTTGTCCCCCCCCGTGTGCCGGGGGTGCCCATGACCCATTTGCGCGCCGCGCTGCCCGACCGCCCGCGCGCGGTGGGCCGGCGGCAGTCCAGGGCTGTCCTGGCCCCGGCCGGCGCTCGATTCCGGTCGTCTGTACATGCGTCGTCCCGCTCTGTGCGTACGTACGGCCTCCCCGTCCGCGGTGCGGCGGACGCCATGCTCCCTGTCTAGGGCCCGCGCTGTCCCCGGAGAAGGGACGGGAGGGCAAGCCGGGCGGCCTCGGGGGCAGAGGCGCGTCGCCGCGGGACCCTCGCGCCGGGGCACCGCTCGACGGAAACCGGGCGCGGATAAAACGGGGGCGCCACCGTATACGACAGGCCGATCCGGTTACCCGCCCCGTTCAAGCCAATATCGTTCTCGCGGTCCCGTCGGAATGCGGGGCGGGGGACGGAACGCGCCCACCTGCACAGATCGTCGGTCACCTGCCACCGTCGCAGACTTTGCCCATTCTTTATGGTCGGTGTTCGGTGGTGCACCCGCGGGCGTTTGACCAGTGTTCCTTTACCGCAAAATGCTGGTCCGAACCAGCCGTAACCTTCCTTGCCGCACGTGCGACGACGTTGGTACCGTCATCAACAACGCCCCAGGAGGGGCTGTTTGACAACCTGATTCGCGTCTTACCGACATAGCTGCCGACCGTGGCCGACAGGCGCCGCGGGTGCCCGGGCCGGACTGTGTCGCCCACCGTTCAGGACGCCTCGCATGCATGCGTGGGGAAGTCCGGCGCAGAAAGCGCTCACGGTTCTGCATTCGACGCGGCGCCAACACGCGACAACACCACCAGGATTCAGCGCAAAGACATGGTCACACGTCAGCCGTGCACGACGGCAATTGCGTAACCGTCGTGCGCCGGGAGGTGAGATGCGCGACGACCCCCTGGAAAACATGACTCTCGGCGATGCCCTCGCCCGGCGCGCCGAGTCGCACCAGGACAAGACGTTCCTCGAATTCCAGGACGCCACGTTCACTTTCGGCGAGGTGGACGAGAAGTCGAACCAAGTGGCCCAGGGACTGCTGGCGGCCGGGGTGACGGCCGGCGGGCACGTCGCCGTCATGCTGCCGAACGGTCCGGAAATCGTATGGGTCACCTTCGCGCTGGCCCGGATCGGCGCCGTCGCCGTTCCGGTCAACACCGCTTTCCACGGTGCGGCGCTGCGCAACGTACTGGCCGGCTCCGACTGCACCGCGCTGATCGTCGACAGCCGGTACCGCGACCGGCTGCCTCCGGTCACCGCGGACCTGCCGGGCATGCGGCTCACCATCGTGTGCGCCCCTGACGGCCGGCCCGCGGCGGGCGGCGGGACCGAACCGGAACCGCCGGGCGGGGAGACGGTCGAGTGGCCGGACCTCATGACCCACGGGGCGGCGCCGCCGGAGCACCGGGCGCACCCCGCCGACCTGCTGGCGATCATGTACACCTCGGGCTCCACCGGCCCGGCCAAGGGCGCGCTCGTGCCGCACGCGCTGGCCCTGGCGTGTGCCCAGGACGTGCTGAAATTCGTGAACGTACACGGCGAGAAGGTGTACTGCCCGCTGCCTCTCTTCCACGCCGCCGGAATGTGGGACGGCGTTCTGTCCGCGCTCCTGTGCGGCGGCACCGTGGCGGTGGCGGAGCGTTTCAGCGCCTCGAAGTTCTGGGACGACGTACGCCGTTTCGACGCCCGGATCGCCATTTCGGTCTTCTCGATCCTGCCCATCCTGCTCAAACAGCCGCCGTCCGCCCGCGACAAGGAACACTCCCTCAAACTCTTCTACACCGGGAAATCCCTCTGGGACGGGCAACTCCGCGAGCGGTTCGGGGTGCGGTCGGTGGAGAGCTACACCAGCACGGAAGCCGGCGTCCCCTTGGCCGGCGCGTTCGGCAACTGGCGGCCCGGCTCGTGCGGGCAGGTGAACGCGGAACGCTTCGAAGCCGCGGTGGTCGACGACCGGGACCGGCCGCTGCCCGCCGGCCGCACGGGCGAGCTGGTACTGCGTCCGCGACAGCCCCACATCATCACCGGCGGGTATTACGGGAATTTCGAGGCCACCGCGCACGCCTTTCGCAACCTGTGGTTCCACACCGGCGACCGGATGCGCCAGGACAAGGACGGCTACTTCTATTTCGTGGACCGGATGGCCGACGCCATCCGCCGCCGGGGCGAGAACGTCTCGGCCTTCGACATCGAACTGGCGGTGAACCAGCACGCCGCCGTACGCGAAAGCGCGGCCATCGGGGTTCCGTCGGAACTGGGGGAGGACGACGTGAAACTGGCGGTGGTCCTCGTACCCGACGCCACCGTCGACCACGACGAACTGACCACGTATTGCCGGGAGGCACTTCCCGCCTTCATGGTCCCGCGGTACCTGGAATTCGTGGACGCACTGCCCCGGACGGCGACCGACAAGATCGCCAAGCACCGGTTGCGCGCGCTCGGCGACCGCGGCCTGACCGCGACCACCTGGGACCGCGAACGAGGGGACTTCGTCACGGGCCGGCCCGCCACCCGGGGAGGACCGGCGTGAACTGGGGGGACACGGCGGAGCAGGCCGCTTTCCGGCGGAGTGTACGGCGGTTCGTGCGGGACGCGTTCCCCGCTTCCTACCTGCCCGAACCGGACGCCGAAAACGGCCTGGAGCCGGAGGACGTGGGCGGCTACAACTGGCCGGCGGACGTGCGGGGCGCCGATCCCACGCGTGCGGCGGGCGCCCGCGACTGGGCCGCCGCGCTGGCCCGGCGAGGCTGGATAGCTCCCCAGTGGCCACGCCGGTACGGGGGCGCGGGCCTGTCGGCGGCCAAGGCCTTCGTCCTGCACGAAGAAGTACTGCGGGCGGGAAAGCCGGGCGTCAACGGCCTCGGCGTCTTTCTGCTCGGCCCGACCCTGCTGGTCCACGGCACCGCCGTACAAAGAGCCGAACACCTGCCGCCCACCGCGCGCGGCGAGCGCGTCTGGGCCCAGGGATTCTCCGAACCCGAAGCGGGTTCGGACCTGGCCGGCCTGCGCACGCGCGCCGTGCGCGAAGGGGAGCACTATGTGGTGAACGGGCAGAAGGTGTGGACCTCGCTCGGCCAGCACGCCGACTGGCTGTTCGTCCTCGTACGCACCGGCGCCGATGCCGGGGCGCCGCGGCACCACGGCATCACCTTCCTGCTGGTGGACGCGCGCTCACCCGGCGTCACGGTACGTCCCCTCACCGATATCCGGGGCGCGGCGCCGTTCTGCGAGATCTTCTTCGAGGACGTCCGCGTACCCGTGGGCAATCGGGTGGGTGAGGAGGGCCGCGGCTGGTACGTCGCGATGGACACCCTCAGTTTCGAGCGGGCAGGACTCGGGGCCGGCATCACATTCGACCGGACGCTGACCGGTCTGATCGCCCACCTCGCCACGGAGCACGGCCCGGAACAGCTTCACGAGGAGTGGGACCACGGGCTGCGCGGCGAGGTCGCCCGCCGCTACATCGAAGTGCAGGTGTCGCACCATCTCGCGCGCTACACGGCCTCCCGGGAACCCACCGGGGCGGTGCCCGGCTACGAGGCATCGGTCAGCCAGTTGTTCAACGCGGAGCTGCACCAGCGGCTGGCCCGGACCGGCCGTCGGGCCTTCGGCGCCAACAGCCTGCTGTGGCGCGGCGACGACGCGCCGATGGCAGGGGCGTTCACCCACCTGTCGCTGGACGCGGTCGCCGCCACCTTCATGGGCGGCACTTCGGAAATCCAGCGCAACGTCATCGCCACCCGGGGCCTCGGCCTGCCCTCGGCCTGATCCGACAGGAGGACACGCACGTGTACGAAGGGCTCGACGTCACGACCAAGGAACGGGTGTGCTGGATCACGCTGAACCGCCCGGACAAGCTCAACGCGCTGACCCCCGGCATGCTGTACGCGCTGCGCCGGGTCTTCGACGAGATCGACGACGACCCCGACATCTGCGTCGCGGTACTGCGAGGCGCCGGGGAGCGGGCCTTCTGCGCCGGTATGGATCTCGAATGGTCCGCGTCCCTGACCCGCGCGGACCGCGTCGAACAGGGCCGGCTGGGCGAGAAGACCTTCGCGATGATGGAGCGCCTGTCCGTTCCGGTCTTCGCCGCCGTGCACGGCTATGCCGTCGGCGGCGGCCTGGAACTGGCACTGGGCGCCGACTTCATCGTGGCGCACGAGAACGCCCGGATGGGCCTGGTGGAGATCACCCTGTCCGCCCGGCCGCCGCACCGGCCGAAAATGACCGAGGACGGCGATCCCGACCAGCCCGAATACGGCGGCAACGCACCCGGCTGGGGCGGCACGAAGCGGCTTCCGGAACGCGTCGGCAAGGCGCGGGCCAAGGAGATGCTCTTCACCGGAGTACGGCTGGACGCGGCCCGCGCGCTCCAGACGGGCCTGGTCAACTCCGTGTTCCCCGCCGGAGAGTTCGATGACCGGGTCGCCGGACTGGCCGAGCGGATCGCCGCGATGAACCGGTACAACCTGCGCCTGGTCAAGGAACTGGTCCACGGCGGATACGACTGGATCGAGCCGCACCCCAGCTGACTTCGAGGAGACCTCCCGTGCTGCGGATCTACCGCATCGACCACATCGCCGTCGCCACCCCGGACCTGGAGGGACAAGCCGCCTTACTGGAAGGCCTGTTCGGCTTCGAGCGCACGCACACCTTCGACGACCCGGCGACAAAGGCGCGCTGCGTACGCCTGGGCGTTCCGGGGGCGCCGGGCCAGTACTGGCTGCTGCTCAGTCCCCCGGACCCGAACACGGCACTGGGACGCTGGCTGGACGACCGCGGCGGCCGGCCCGGACTGCACCACGTCGGCGCCGAGGTGCCCGACCTGGAGGCCGCCCTCGCCGAGGTGCGGCACCGCGGACTGGAGATCGCCGACTCGGTGCCGGGCAGCTGGGCGGAGGTCTCGCTGTCACCTCCCGCACACGGGCCGGGAGTCCTCTGGCGGCTGTACGGGCCGGGCGCCGCCGCCGTACCGGACGACGCCGCGGCACCGGCCGCCCCCCGGAGCGCCGCCGACGCTCCGACGCTGGGCATCCGGGGCATCGACCACCTCTGCCAGGCCTTCCCGGACCGCGACGCCCTGGCCGCCTGGTACACCGACCTGGCCGGGTTCGTCGAGGTGTGGCGTACCCCGGAGGGCGCCGCCCCCGACATGGCCGACCTGGTGCTCAACGTCCCGGGCTCCAGCATCTGCTGGGAAGTCATCACGGGACGCGGCGACGACTCCTTCGTCGACCGGTTCCTGCAACGCAGCGGCCCGGCCGCCCACCACGTGACCTTCGAGGTCGCGGACTGGGAGAACGCCCTCGCCGCCTGCTCGGCGCACGGCGTGCCGACGTTCGGCGAGGAGGAGGGCGTCACCGACGGCGCCGCCTGGAAGCACACCTTCATCCACCCCAAGCACGCGGGAGGGGTCCTCGTGCAGCTGTTCTGGGAGCAGCGACCCGGGGTGTGGGTACGTTCGGACAAGATCGCTCCGCTCCGGTCCGCATAGGAACGCCATGGACCTGACGCTGACCGACGAACAAGAGATGATCCGCGCCACGGCCCGGAAACTGCTGCGCGACCAGGCCGCGACCGCCGGGGTACGGGCGGTGCGCGACGGACCCGGCGACGGGTACTGCCATCGGCTGTGGCAGCAGATGGCCGACCTCGGATGGACCGGGCTGGCCGTGCCCGAACGGCACGGTGGCCTGGGATCGGGGTTCCTGGAGAGCTGCCTGCTGGCCGAGGAGCTGGGGGCCGCCCTGGTACCCAGCCCGTTCCTGGTCACCACGGCGTGCGCCGGGACGGCGATCGAGCTGTTCGGAACCGACGAGCAGCGCGCCGTCTGGCTGCCGGCCATCGTCGCCGGGCGGCCCGTCACGGCGGCGACGACATCGAGGATCGCGGCGGTCCGCAGCGCCGACGGCTTCACCCTGACCGGTACCGCGACCTTCGTACCGTTCGCCGAGGCCGCCGAGGCCGTCATCGTGGCGGCTCACGCGGACACCGGGCCCAGCGTCTTCCTGCTCGACACGGCACACACCGACGCCGTCGACATCACCGCGCTGCGGGCCGTCGGCCCCGTACCCCTGTACCGGCTGCGCCTGGAGGACGTAGCCGTGCCCGCCGACGCGGTACTCGGCCGGATCGACCGGGGACACGAGGTGATCGACGCGCTGGAGAGGCGCGGTGCCGCCGCCACGTGCGCGGAGATGGTCGGCGGCGCGCAGCGGGTGCTCGATCTGACGCTGGCGTACGCCACGGAGCGCCGTCAGTTCGGCCGGCCGATCGGCAGTTTCCAGGCGGTGCAGCACCACTGCGCCGATATGGCGGTCGATGTGCTGAGCGCGCGGCTCATCGCGTACGAAGCGATCTGGCGACTGGCCGACGCCCGGGACGGCGGCCCCGGTGGCAGCCACCCGGAGCCGTCGGACGTGGCGCTGCCCGTGTCCTGTGCCAAGGCATGGGTGAGCGAGGCGTACCAGAGGGTGTGCGCGCTCGGTCACCAGGTGCACGGAGCGATCGGGTTCACCGCCGAGCACGACCTGCACCTGTACCTCCAGCACTCCATGAGCGCCGCCCTGGCGTTCGGGGACACCGAGACCCACACGCGCCGGGTGGCCGACCGGCTCGGCCTGCCGCGGCACGGCGGGCACCCGCACCACACGTACGGACAGGAGTTCCACCAGTGAGGCAACTGACCCGTAACGATCCGCACGCTCTCTCCCGGCCCTTCGTGATCCCCGGCTGTTCGGCACCGGCGGACCTGCGTTTCGCCTACCTCAACCTCGCCTCGCACCCCCGGGGCGATGCGATGCTCAAGGAATTGCTGACCGCCGGCTTCGTGCCCGACGTCGTCATCGAGGAGACCTCCGCACTGGCGGAAAGGGGACGCGGACGGCAACTCGACGTGTTACGGCTCGTTCCCGGATTCGAACCGCCCGCCACCACCCGGAGCCTGTGCGCCGAGCACGGCATCGACTACGTGACGGTGGGCGGCCACAACGACGACGCGACCCGGCGCACCCTGCTGGAGAGGGATCTTCACCTCGCGGTACTGGGCGACACCCGCCTCCTGAAACCGGCAGTGATCGACGCCCTCCCGTACGGCATCGTCAACACCCACCCCGGGATGCTGCCGGACGTCCGGGGCAACACCCCCTACATCTGGGCGGTCATCCACGACCTTCCCCAGGGGGCCACCGCCCACCTGATCAACACCGGTGTCGACCGCGGTCCGCTGCTCGTGTCCAGCCCGCTGCCGCCCCTGCCGGACGCGACGGTGCCGCAGCTGGTGCACGCGGTCAATCAGCTGTGTGCCCGGGTCGTCGTGGAGTGTCTGCACCGGATCGTGACCGGCGAAGCCGTACTGCACGAGCAACCGGACGACGACGCACTGACCTTCCGCGAAGCGCGCCCGGAAATCTGGGACCTGGCCGGAAAGATGCTGCGGGAGAAGCGGCCCGAACCCCGCGCCGCGACCTCCCTCACGTTCACCCCGATCGATGACGCGCCCCTCGGCGCCCGGGTCGAAGGACTCGATCTGCGGCAGCCCCCCGGCCCCGCCGTCATCGAAGCACTCCAGGACGCGCTGGAGCGGTACGGCGTCCTCGTCGTCGCGGACCAGGACCTCACCCCGGCCGAGGAGATCCGGTTCTGCCGGGCCCTGGGGGAACTCGACATCCCGCCCCGCTTCGAGGACCGCCAACCCGAACACCCGGAAATCTTCGTGATCGGGAACCCGGCCGAAAAAGCCGTGCTCTTCGCACCGGACTTCACACAGAGCGCGGACGAGCCGAAAATCAGCGAACTCGAATGGCACGCCGACCATTCACAGTACGCCGTGCCCACCTGGATCAGCATGATGTACGGCGTCGAGGTCCCCCCGGTGGGCGGCGACACCCTCTTCGCGTGCACCTACTCCTCGTACGAGGCACTCGCCCCCGAAACGCGGCGCCGCTACGAAAAACTCCGGCTCCTGCACTCCGTCCGGGGAGTCAACGACTACCTGCGCGAACTCGGAAAGCCCGAGAGCATCAGCAGGGCGGAACTCGAACTGGAAAAGCATCCGCCGCAGCGATGGCCGCTGGTGCGTACCCACCCGCGCACCGGCCGCAAAGCCCTGTACTTCGGCGCCCGCATGAGCATCGGCGTCGTCGGAATGAACGACGAAGAGGGCCGGCGCCTCATCCGCGACGTCACCGAATTCGCCACCCGGCCGCAATTCGTCTACCGCCACCGATGGCAGCAGGGCGAGGTCGTCCTCTGGGACAACCGACGCGTCGTGCACGCCGCGTCGACGTTCAACACCCACCAGTACCGACGGGTCATCCACCGGATCACCATCCGCGAGGACACCGAACCGAAATGACCGGGGTCGCGATAGACGCCTACCCCGGCCGGGCGAGCATCCCGTACGAGGACGCCTCGCCGGACGGCACCGTGGGGCTGCTGGCCCTGGCCACCGACGCCACCATCGAGGACACCCTCAGAAGCCTGCTCCCACCGGGCGTGGGGCTGTGCACCACGCGGCTGGCGAACACCGACCCCATCACCGCCGCGTCACTGCGCGCCACCGAGGACCGGATCACCGACGCGGCGCGGGCCCTGCTGCCCGACGGACGCCTGGACGCCCTCGTATACGGCTGCACCGCGGGAGCCGCCGCGATCGGACACCCGGAAGTGGTACGGCTGCTGCGCGCGGCACACCCGGCGGCGCAGTGCCTGACCCCGGTCAGCGCGGCGGCGGCGGCCATGCGGCACCTCGGCATCAGACGCCCGTCGGTGCTCACCCCCAATGTGCGCGAGCTGAACGAGGCGATGGCCGGCCACTTCGGCGCAGCCGGATTCCAGGTGAGCAACGTGGTCGGACTGGAGATCGCCCAGGACGCGCACATCGCCCGCGTGCCGCCCCGCACCCTCGTGGAGGCGGCCCGCCACGCCTGCGCCCCGCAGGCCGACGGCCTGCTGATCTGCTGCACCTCGCTGCGCGTGACGCCCGTCATCGACCAGATCGAGGCCCTCGTCGGCCGGCCCGTGGTGACCAGCAACCAAGCGGTGCTCTGGGACCTGGCACGCCGCCTCGGCTTCTCCGCCGGGCGCACCGGCCTGGGACGGCTCCTGAACCCCGCCCCGGCGCACCCCGCACCTCCGGAGCCACGGACCACCATGCCCGCGACGCACCCGAAAGGTCCCCGATGAACGCGCGACCGGTCCACCCGGTGACGCCACCGCCCTCGGAAACGCCGCCCGGCCCCGGAGCCCTGACCCACCGTCACCCCACGGTGGCCGATACCGGGCGGGTGCACGCCCTCGCCCGCCGGTCAGGCGTATCCGTCACCCGCGGCGCCTGCCGGATGTGCTGCGGCGCCTTCGCCCGCACCTCCATGGTGGCCGACCTGGCAGGCACCGCCATCGGCTTCATCGGCGGCTACCGCAGACCCGCGGCCCCGCAGAGCTACGTCGCCTGGCACCTCGTCTTCCCCCGCGACCACGCCGGAGCCGCGCTCGCCCTGATGGCGGCGATGGCCGAGAGCGTCCGTCACGACGGCGCGGAATCCTTCGAGATCCCCATCGGCCCGGACAGCCGTACGCATGTCGTCCTCGTACAAGAACTCGCCCGCACCTACCATGCGGTTCCGGACACGTCGACGCTGGCCGGCCCGTCCCGCACCTCACCCGGCGGCGACATGGCCACGCTGTACCGCTTCGCCCTCACGGGCGGGCGGCCCGTTTCCCGACCCGCGGAGCCCCGAACTTGTCCATCCCACAATTCACGTTACTGACCGTGGCCGGAGTGGCCGCGGGCCTGACGGGAACGGTCGCGGGACTCGCGTCCCTGTTCTCCTATCCCGCGCTGCTCGCGACCGGCCTGTCGCCGACGGCCGCCAATGTGACCAACACGGTCTCGCTCGCCGTCGGCAACATCACCGTCGTCCCCAGTTCACGCCGGGAACTGACCGGCCAGTCGTCCGCCGTACTCAAACTGGGCCTGGTGTGCGTACTCGGCAGTGCGGCCGGAGCGGCACTCCTGCTGGCCACCCCACCGGGAGTCTTCCAACGGGTCGTACCGTTCCTGGTCGGCGGAGCCTCGGTACTGATCCTCGTCCGCAGGCCGGCGCAGACCGCCGCCGACACCGGTGGGACGAAGCCGACGGCGCGCACGACCCGGCTGACGGTCACGGGCATGTTCGCGGTGGCGCTGTACAGCGGCTACTTCGCCGCGGCCTCGGGCGTGGTCATGCTCGCCCTGCTCCTGGCCGCCACCTCCGACAGCCTGCTTCGCAGCAACGCCCTCAAGAACGTCCTGGTCGGAGTGGCGGACCTGGTGGCGGCGGCCGGCTTCATCCTGTTCGGCACGGTGTCCTGGCTCGCCGCACTGCCACTGGCCCTCGGCCTCCTGCTGGGCTCGTGGCTGGGCCCCCCGCTCGCCCGCGCCCTCCCCACCGGCCTGCTCCGCACGGGTATCGCCCTGGCAGGCATCGCCCTCGCGGTCAAACTCGGCATCGAAGCCTACTGATCCCACTGAGCCGCCGGATTCGGGGAACAGCCCGCAAGGGAACGACCGGTCATATCCATTCTTCATCGGCGGTCAGGGAACTGGACGCCGCACCGGTGTTCACGACCCCGGGCGGGTCCATGACGAGTATTTCGCATTCCTGCGCGGCGTACGGCTTGTGATACAGGCCCTGCGGCACGACGAACATGTCCCCGGCGCTCAGCACCACGCTCGGGCGGTCCTTGAGCTCGATGGTCAGCTCTCCTTTGACGACGATGAACAGTTCGTCGCCCTCGGGATGGTTGTGCCATACGAAATCACCCTTGACCTTGACCGCCTTGAATTCGAGGCCGTTCGCCTCCAGTACGGTTTTCGGTGACCAGTGCTCGGTCACCTTTGCCAGCTTCTCGGCGATGTTGACGCACGTGTCCGGCCTGGCCATGTCTTCTCCTCGTGGTGGGTACGGCAGTGCGCGGTGTCGGCGGCCCCGATGCCGGCCCGGTCGCGATCTCCGTCAGCATCGGCGGTGCGTGACGGGCTGTCAACCCGCAATTCTCCCTCGTCTTCCGAAGGCGCACGTGCCGCCGATTGCGGCGGCGCCAAAAAGGCCGCGAGGACGCGGCGAGGACCACGCGAGGACAGCGCCGCCGAGGATGAGCCGGGCAAGACACCGCACGTCCCTGTATCGCCGGCCGGTTTTCATGACGGCGCATTGCTGTTCCGTGTTTCCGGGACCGAAACGGGCCGCGTGTCGGTACGGCCGAGAAATGCAGGAACTCATGAAAGGACACGTGACCTCACGATGACCGAGACTCAGGTCGGCCCCGTAGGCTCGGGCGTGGCGATCGCCGGCGACGCGATCGTCCCCGAGGACATCAAGGACGACATCACACGGTTCATGCAGGACGGATTCATCGGCCCGGTCAAGCTCTACGAGCCCGACGAGGCCGCCGAGATCCTGCGCGAGGTGCGCGTCAAGAACCAGGACGCCACCCACTCGGTGTTCAAGAACAGCATGAACTACGACCGGCACCTGGACATCCCCGACCTGTCGCGGCACGTCACGCACCCCACGATCCTCAAGTACCTGAACGCGATCCTCGGACCCGACGTGCTGTCCTGGCGCACCGAGTTCTTCGCCAAGTTCCCCGGCTCCCGCGGCACCGAGTGGCACCAGGTCCGCGACTACAGCTACGCCACCGGCAAGCCGCAGCTCCTGCCCACGGCGACGGACTGGAACGCGTACATCGACATCACGGTGTGGACGACCTTCACCCCGGCGACCAAGCGCACCGGCTGCATGAGGTTCGTGCGCGGCTCCCACCGTGAGCGCATCTTCGACGAGAGCAAGTCCCCGGCACGCGGCCGTGAAGCCAGCTACGCGTCGGACCACGTCACCACGTTCACCAAGGACACCGGCTTCTACGGCTACGACTTCTCCGACTTCGCCGTGGACCCGAACTGGGAGCCGCGCCCCGAGGACGTCGTCGAGGTGGAGATGCAGCCGGGCGAGGCCCTCATCTTCACCGCCTCCTGTGTGCACGGCGCACTGCCCAACATCACCGAGCGGGAGACCCGGTTCGCGATCACCTCGCGCTACGTCCCGACGCACGTGCGCGTGTACCCCGATCAGGACTCCTACACCGCGCACGGCCAGAACTTCGACCTCAAGGACTACGGCGCCGTCGTGGTCTCGGGCCGCGACACCTACGGCCACAACCGGCTCCGCACGACCAACGCCCACGGCGACCTGTTCGCCGTCAAGAACACCCACTGACGCGCCCGGGCCCGGCGCGGTCATCCGGCCGGCGGCACAGAGAGGACACAGCGTGACCGAGCAGAAGATCAGCAAGATCTGGAAAGACGCCCTGAAGTTGGACGACATCTCCGACGACGACGACTTCTTCGCCCTCGGCGGACACTCGCTCATCATGGCGGAGATCCAGGCCGGGATCACCAAGGAGCTGGGCGTCGAGGTGCCGATGGACGAGCTGTTCAGGTACTCCACGATCAAGGGCATCACGGCCCACCTGGAGTCGCGGGCCGCGGTGTCGTGACACCGCACCGCCCGACGGCCCCGCCGGGCGCCTGCTGACGGGGCCGGTACGGACGGTACGGAGTTACGTCGGCCCACCGACGGTACGGAGCCGCGTCGGCCTGCGGACGGGCGGGGGGAACACCGGGCGGCGGTGTTTCCCCCCGCCCGCGGGGCGCGGCCCGCTCCCCACGCGACAGCACGCTGACGCACAGAACGACACGGCCTCTCAACGGAAGGACCGAGCCGGTGGAACTCTCCCTTCGGGGCGCGAAAATGGGCGGTCTGTCGGGCATCCGCAGCATCATGGAGGACATCGCCCTGGCCGGCTCCGACCCCTCCGGCGGGGCCTGGGTCAATCTGAGCCCGGGCAACCCGGCGCACATCCCGGAGGTGGCCGACACCTGGCTCCGGTTGCAGCAGGAGTCGTCGGCGCAGCGCTTCACGGAGGTCAGCGGCCGTTACGGCCCCTCACGCGGCGCCGAAGGCCTCGTCGACGCGATCGTGCGCTACTTCAACCGCCGCTACGGCTGGTCCATCACCGCCCGCAACGTCCTGGTCGGAGCCGGTTGCCAGATGCTGGCGTTCATGGCGACCACGGCCTTCACCGGTCCCTTCGCCGGGGGCTTCCGGCGCCTGGTGCTGCCGTCCGTCCCCGACTACACCGGATACCAGGGGCTGAGTCTGGACGTGGACGGCATCGTCGGTGTCGCCCCCGGCGTCGAGTTCCAGGACGGTCGCCTCTTCCGCTACACCTTCGACCTCGGCGCGGTGCGCCGGGAACCCTCCATGGGGATGATGCTGCTCTCCAGCCCGGGCAATCCCACCGGCCGCAGCATTCCGGCGGACGCGCTGGCCGGCCTGATCGAGATCGCCGAGGAGCGCGACGTACCGCTGTTCCTGGACCACGCCTATGGCGACCCGTTCCCCGGGGTAGCGGAGGACGCCGTCGATCCGCCGTGGCACCCGCACGTCATCAACTGCTTCACGCTCTCCAAGGCGGGCCTGCCCGGCGAGCGGCTCGGCTTCGCGATCGGCCCGCAAGACGCGATCGACACCATGCTGTCCTTCACCGCCAACATCTACCTGCATCCACCGCAGTTGATCCAGGCCACGGTCGAACGGGCGCTGGACACCGGCGTGATCGACACGCTCACCGACGAGGTCATCAAGCCGTACTACCGGCGCAAGCGCCAGGTCGCCGAGAAGATGCTGCACGAGTTCCTGCCCGACACGGTCGACTGGCGCCTCCACGCGACCGAGGGCGGCATGTTCTGCTGGCTGTGGATCGACCACGACTGGTTCGTCGACCTCGCGCTGTACGAGGCGCTCAAGCGCAAGAAGGTCTTCGTCGTCCCGGGCCGTCACTTCTTCGTGCCACCGTTCGACTCGCCCTTCCTGGCGGAGCACGCGACCCGCTGCGTACGGCTGAGCCTCGGCCCGGACGAGTCGGTCATCGCCGAGGGAATCCGCAGGCTCGCGGCAGCACTGGAGGAGATGCGCGGTGCGCGCTGAAACCGTCCGCAGCGGTGAAGTCGCCCTGCACGTGACCGCATTCGGCGACGACGAACGGCCCGCCGTGCTCTTCGTCAACGCCATAGGGATGGAGAACGCCCTCCTGTCGGGCCTGGGGGAGGAGTTCCGGGGGCGCGGACTCAACATGATCACCTGGGAGCTGCGCGGCAGCCCCGGCGCCGAGGGCGCGGCACGGGTGACGCTGGAGGACCACACGGCCGACGCCCTGGCCGTCCTCAGGGCGCTCGGCGTCACCCGCGTCCATGTCGCCGGTTGGTGCACCGGCGCCTCGATCGGCCTGTTCGTCACCCACGCGCTCGGGGAGCGCGCCCTGTCCTTCACCTCGGTCGACGGCGCGCTGCTGTTCACCGGGACCCCCGGTGCCCGGCTCGGCAACGCCGTCTTCGACATGTGCGCGAAGATCTCCGCGGACAGCGAACGCGCCGGCTTCTACCACGAGGCGGTACGGCCGCGGGGCAACGAGTCGGCCGTGCTCGGCATCCACGACGAGGACCTGACGCGCATGATCACGCGCCCTTACCGGCAGGACGCCGAGGCGCTGACGCGATTCGCCTTCGGCATCCACGCCACGTGTGACTACGATCCGGCCGCTGCCTGCGCACGACTGGCCGTGCCGGCGCACTTCGTCGCCCGTGAGGACGACCGGATGGTGAGCCACCGCCACGCGCGGCGGGCCGCCGAACTGGTGGCGGGCGCGACGCTGTCCGTCCTGCCGACCGGCGGCCATTACGCGCTGTTCACCGACCCGGCCGAAGCGGCCGAGCCGATGGCCGCGTTCATGCGGAAGGCGGCGTACCGGCAGGCCGGCTCGTCCGTGTGCTGACCGGGCCCGTCAGTTCCGCGGCCGGGCGGCGGCGCCTCGGCTTGGGCGCGAGAATCTCCACCGGCCGTCGCTGCAGGTGCTCGTAGACGAGCGAGGCGTGCAGGTCGGCCACCGAAGGGAACTGCGCGATGCGGTCCAGTACGAAGTCCTCCAGGTGCTGGGGGTCTTGTACGGCCACCAGCACCTGGAAGTCGTCGCTCCCCGACACCACGAACACGTCCAGGACTTCGCCGAGGGTGAGCACGAACTCCCGGAAGGACTCCACGGCGTGCCGGCTCTTCGGGTGGATCCGCACCGCGATCATCGCTTTCAGACCGCGTCCCAGCGCGTCCAGGTTCACCTCGGCGTTGTAGCCGACGATCACCTCGCTCTGCTGGAGGTTCTTGACCCGCTCCAGGCAGGTCGAGTCGGCGATGCCGAGGGTGCGTGCCAACTCCCGGTTCGAGCGGCGTGCGTTCTTCTGGAGTTCGAGCAGCAGGCCGCGATTGATCTCATCAAAATTCGGCATAGCCGCCAACTTACCGCAGGGGTTTCGGGAGAAGTAGCGAGTGCCTGAAACTGCTGCCAAGCTCATGGCCGTAGACGCCAGGAGTCACGGACCTTGTCCTCAAGGCCTGCACGGTCGCTATGCACAGACGTCTCGACGCAGGAAGAGGACCATGAGCACGCAGCGCACGAAGACTGCCTGGCTGCCGTTCGGCGCCGCCGAAGAGGCGGCCGTCCGGCTGCTGTGCCTGCCGCACTCGGGCGCGGGCGCTTCCGCGTACCGGGCCTGGGGCGCGGATCTGCCGGACTGGATCGGCCTGTGCCCCGTCCAGCCACCGGGGCGCGAAACCCGCAGGCACGAAACCCCGCTGAGCGACGTGCGCCCGCTCGTTGCCGCACTCGCCGAGGCCGTCGCGACCTCTGTCGAGGGACCGTACGCCGTCCTGGGACACAGCACCGGAGCGATCTGCGCGTTCGAACTGTGCCGGGAACTGCGGCGGATCGGCGCCCCGCGGCCGGTACACCTCTTCGTCGCCGGGCGCCGCGCTCCCCACATCGGCGAGCGCGCCTCACGCCTGGACGAACTGACCGTCGAGCAGCTGGCGGACGTACTGCGCCACCACGGAGGCACCCCTGATTGGGTGCTGGACGACCCGGCCATGCTGCGGATGCTGCACCCCCTCCTCTGCGCCGACTTCGCGGTCAGCGAGGCGTACCGGTACACGCCCGAAGCCCCCCTGGACATCCCCGTCACCGCCTTCGCCGCGACCGACGACCCGAGGGCCACTGTCGCCCAACTGGACGCCTGGCAGGAGCAGACGACCGAAGAATTCACCCTGCACCGGCTGATCGGCGACCACTTCGCCATCTTCGCGCATGCCGCGCGGGTGCATGACGCCATCGCCGAAACCCTGCGCGCGGCCGACGCCCTCACCGTACGGCCGCCGAGCCGGCCCATTGGATTCGAGAAGACGAACGAGTGTGATGCGACATGAAGACCAAACCACTCGGAGCCTACGGCTGGCTCCTGCTCACCATGGTGCTCTGGGGCAGTGCCTTCCCCTCGTCGAAATTCGCGGTGGAACACGTTCCGCACGAGGTCGCGGCCCTCTTCCGGTTCGGCGGCGGCGCCATCGTCCTGCTGCTGATCACCTTCTTCCGGCGCCCGCAGCGGACCCCGCCGTTCAAGGCGATCGTGGGCGCCTGCGTGGCCGGGTTGGTCGGCGTGTTCGGCTACAACGCCTTGTTCTTCTGGGGCGTCACCATGGCCCCGGCGAGCGACGGCGGCGTGATCTTTCCCGCGCTCACGCCGGTCATCACCGCATTGACCCTCATACTGGGCGGCCGCGAGCGCGCGCGGCCGACGCGCATCGTCGGTCTGGTGATCGGCGTATGCGGTGCGGCGCTGTTCTTCGTCGCCACCACCGTCCACAGCGGGGGCGGCTCCGGCCGGCTCACGGGTGACGCCATCTTCCTCGTGGGGGCCGCCGTGTGGTCCGTCTACACGCTGCTCAACCGCAAGCTGGTGGTCGGCATGGACCCCGTGCAGGCGGTGACGTACTCGACCGTCGCGGGCTCCCTGGCGCTCGCCGTCATGGCCGCACCGCAGTTCGGCAGTGTCCAGTGGGGCGAACTGTCCGGTGGCTTCTGGGTCAACGCCGTCCACCTCGCCATCGGCCCGACCGCCGTCGCCTATCTGCTGTACGTCCGGGGTATTCGCGACGTCGGTGCCTCCGCCGCCTCGGTGATGATGTTCGCCGTCCCGCTGTTCAGCACCCTGTTCTCGTTCGCCTTCCTGGGGGAGTCCTTCACCTGGGCCCAGGCCGGGGCGGCCCTGCTCATGCTGGGCGGCGCGTTCCTCGCCGTGGTCAGCGGACACCGGGCCGCGAAGGCCGCCACCACACCGCAGGAGAGCGACGGGGAGCCGGCCGCCGCCCCGGAGCCGGCGACCGCCCGTGGACCGGGTGGCAGCACCGCTCCGCAGGTGCGGGAAGCGGTGGCACCCGAGGTCGGTACGAGCTGACGTACCGGACCGTCTCGGGCCGTCGCGCGTAAAGCCGCCGGTGAAAGGCCGGGCAGGTGTGTGCCGCTGGTCATCCCCCGTCGAAGCGGGACACACCTGCCCTTCACCCGACCGGGCCCGGCCCCTTCACCCGACCGGGCCTACCGGACCGCGAACGCGGTATTCCCCTGGAACGCGTCAACTGGATTACGAGAGATGAGGGCCCTGTGCTGGAGTGCCGTGTTCTGGGTCTGCTTGAGGTGTGGTGTGGCCGAGAACGCCTGGGACTGTCCGGGAAAAAGCGCCAGAGGGTCCTCGGCGCGCTTCTCCTCGCCGCCGGTGAACCGGTTTCGCTCAACCGTCTGATCGACACCGTATGGGAACACCGGGCACCCGCCACCGGCGCCAAACAGATCCGCAACGTCGCATCCGACCTCCGCGGAACCCATCCGGAGATCGCCGAACGGCTCACCCTGGCAGGGGACGGCTACCGCCTCGCACTCGACGGCTGGCGCCTGGACGCCAGGGAGTTCACCGAACGAGTCGCCCAGGCACGCGGGCACCGGGACAAGGGAGGCGTCGGGCAGGCGCTGGAGGAGTTCCGCGCCGCACTGCGCCTGTGGCGCGGCCCCGTCCTGGCCGGACTCGAAAGCCCCGGCCTGCGCGCGCAGACCGCCGCCCTTGAGGAACTGCGGCTCGCCGCCATGGAAGAGCGGGTCGAACTGGAACTGGCCCAGCGCAACCACGAGTCGGTCATCGGCGACCTCTCCACCTGGGTGGCCGAGAACCGGCTCCGGGAGCGCCTCGTGGCCCAGCTGATGCTGGCGCTCTACCGTTCCGGCGCGCAGGCGCGGGCGCTCGCCGTCTACGAGGAGACCCGCCGCATACTCAAACAGGAACTGGGCACCGGCCCCGGGGCGGAATTGCAGGAACTGCACCGCCGTATTCTGCGGTGCGAAGGACGCCCGCCGGCCCGCTCCGCTCCCGTTCTCACCCACAACAACCTGCCGCATTCCGCCGTCCGATTCACCGGCCGGACCCGTGAGACGGCCATGCTCTCCGACATGGCCCGCAGCTATGCGGACGGTGGCCGCTCGCCCTCCGTCGCTCCCGCGGTCCTGGCGATCGACGGCATGGCCGGCATCGGCAAGACGGCACTGGCCGTGCACGCCGCGCACCAGTTCACGCCGCTGTACCCGGATGCGCAGCTGTACGTCGACATGGGCGCCCGCGCCGGGGCGGGCCGGCCGCCGAGCCCGGCGGCGGCCCTGGGCACGCTGCTGACCGGCCTCGGATACCCACCGGGCGACATACCGGAGGGCCTGGAGGAACGCTCCGCCACCTGGCGCCGGCTCCTCGCCGACCGCCGCGCGCTGATCCTGCTCGACGACGTGGCCGACACCCGGCGGATACTCCCGCTGCTGCCCGGGGTGCCGAGCTGCCTGACCATCGTGACCAGCCGTACGCGGCTCATGGACCTCATCGCCACCTGCCACCTCACGCTCCGGGAGATGACGTCCGCGGAGGGCCGGGACCTGTTCGGCAGGATCGTCGGGGAAGAACGCGCGGCGGCGGAGCGCGAAGCCGTGGACGAGGTCGTCGACATGTGCGGACGGCTGCCACTGGCGATCCGGCTGGCCGCTGCCAAACTCCGCCCCCGTACGTCCTGGACGGTCGCCCAGCTCGCCTCCCACCTCGCCAGGGGAAGGCAGCGGCTGGCCACGCTGGAAGCGGAGGACGGCAGCCTGGTCGAAGTGTTCCATCAGGCGTACCGGGGACTCAGCCGTGCCCAGCAGCATGTCTTCCGGCTGCTCGGCCGGCTGCCCGGCGACCACATCGGGACGCACAACGTGGCGGGACTCGCCGGGATCTCCCTGAGCCAGGCGGACGCCCTGCTCGAATCGCTCGTCGACACCCATCTGCTCGGCACGCCGGCCCCCGGGCGCTATGTGATCCACGAACTGCTCCACGCGTACGCCGTCCAGATCGCAGCCGACAAGGCCACGGCCGGATTCGCGAGAACACCCCCGGTACCGACCCTCCCGTGGAGCGCGGCCCGGCCCCGCCCACACCCCGCCCACGAGCCCGTCGTCGGCATCGCCAACGTGCCCCTGCCCTGAGCCCCGCGGCTCGCCCCCTTCCCCCGGTGAAATCACCGAACCGAACCAGAGCATTGGAGCCATACGTGAGGAGCACTACCGTCCTGGTCCTTCGCGACCCGGAGTCCCCCGAGGTGAACCTCCGCAGCGAGGCCCTGGGCGCCTGCCTGCGGCGACTGCGCGCGATCGAGACCGCGGACGCCCCGGCCACCACCGCCGCCGCCACGGACGCCACCGGCTCCCGCCAGGCCGTCAGCCTGCTCGCCGAAGCGGCGACGCTGATCGGCGACGGGAACGAGGT
Organism: Streptomyces sp. NPDC059788; assembly: GCF_042732265.1. Lineage (NCBI taxonomy): Bacteria > Bacillati > Actinomycetota > Actinomycetes > Kitasatosporales > Streptomycetaceae > Streptomyces > Streptomyces sp. NPDC059788. The sequence continues at coordinate 39,713 of NZ_JBHWHY010000070.1, forward strand.
GCGCTACGTGCCCACCCCGGCCGCCCGCGACCGGGTCGCGGGCGACGGCGACGGGGGCTGGCCCCAGTCGACCGTGTCCCGTCACCGCAAGCTGGTCCGCCGCTCCGTCGGCGCCGTCTTCGAGTTCCCCCTGGAGGACGGGCCCCAGGCCGGCGGTGACGAGCCCGCCTCCCTGACGACCTTCGTCACCGACTGGACGGGGCTGCCCAGTTCCTGCGCCGTCGCCGTCCACCCGGGGCACCCCCTGAGCACCGGCCTCGGCCCGGACGAACACGCCTCGTTCACCGGGCGCTTCTGCCGCCACCCGCTCACCGGGGATCTCCTGCCCATCTGGGTCGGCGACTGGGTCAAGGCCGAATTCGGTACGGGAGCGGTCCTCCTCAACCCCGGGCACAACCTGCCCGACCTGGAGTTCAGCCGCAAGGTCGGCCTTCCCGTCCGGTTCTCGCTCGCGCCGAAGGACTACGACGGAGCCCCGGCGGACTGGATGAAGCCGCCCTACATCAAGTCCGGCCACGCCTTCCGGGTCGGCCCCACCGCCGAGGGGCAGCCCTTCGACCAGGCCAAGACCGTGTACTTCGCGGCCGTCGCGGAGCGCGGGCTGGTCGAGGAGTACACCGATTCCGGTATGGGCACCTTCCGTATCGCATCGGTCGGTCCCGACGGCGATGTCGAGGTGCCGTGGGACCGGCGCCGCAGGACGGTGGCACACGGTGACGCGTCCGGCGAGCCGGTGCGCCTGAGCCTGTCGCCCGTGCTGAGCGCAGTGGAGGAGCACGTCCGGTCCGCCGAGCTGACGGTCGTCACCCCGTCCAGCAGGGTCGAGGACGACCTGCTGGCCCTGCGCCTGCTGCTCGCCGAACCGGAGATCGTACCGGTGGTCAAGACCGCGCCCGAGGTCGTGGTCGTCGGCAACGCCCAGCTCGCCAAGGGCACCGATCCCGGAATTCCGGAAGAGGTACTGCGCCTGGCCCTGCTCGTCAACGCCGCCCCGCTGGACACACTGGCGGTCAAGCCCCAGCACATCGAGCCGTGCGAGCGCTTCCTGACGGCCCACGCGGCCATCAGCGAGCGGGAGCCGGCCGCCGGGCGGGAGCGCTCCGGCGAGGTGTCCAAGGCCGCCGCGCAGATCAAGGGCCTGCTGGGCCGGCAGGACCTCAAGCAGGCCTTCACCCAGCTGTACCGGTTGCAGAAGAACCTGTCCAAGGCCGAGAGCCTCGGCGAGGCGGACGCCGTGTGCTACGCGGCCCTCGCCCATGTGCTCGCCGGCGTGGAGTCCCCGTTCGACGAGGTGGCGCTCCGCGGCGCCTGGTCGGGCATCTGACGTTTCCCCCGACGCCGGGGCGGGCCCCTTCCGCACAGGAGGGGCCCGCCCCGGCGTGCCCCGGTTCAGGTGGCCGGGCCCACGAGCTGGTGCACCCCGTCCCAGTACCGTTCCACCAGTTCCAGGAACTCGAAGGCGCCCGCCTCGAACTCCTGCCGGGTGTCGGCCGAGCCGACGTAGGGGGCGATCGCGTTGCAGACGGAGTTGCCGTGCTCCGCCTCGGTGTCGACGCGCACCGTCCAGAAATGACGTGTCGGCTCGTCGTAGCCCTGGTTGCGCAGACCGTCGTCGATCTTGGAGACCATGACGGAGGACATCGTCTCGTCCGCGTAGAGCGCGCCGAGCGCCGTGTAGATCGACGACTCGGTGTACAGCCGCCGGATGCCGTCGTTGAGCTGCTGGGTGACCTCCAGCGGCTCGTACCGGTCGAGATGCTCCCGGTCGATGCCGAGACGGGCCAGGAAGCGGGCGAACAGCGTGGAGCGCGTCGGGTCCGTACCGACCTCGTCGGCGACGCTGAGGATGATCTCCCGGAGGATCATCTCGTCGCGGGTCATCATCGCCATACCCGTGATGTAGAAGGGGAGATGGCGGAAGAAGTAGTGGCACTCGCTGTAGAAGAGGCGCTCCTGCCGAGGGTCGAAGGGGGTGCTGCGGTAGGTGTTGAGGAGCGGGTGTTCCACAGCGCGATGCCGGGTGATGCGTACGAGCAGCCCGTCGAGGTGGGCCTTGACCACCGGGTCCGCGACGGCGACACGCCGTCGGACGCCGGTCTCGACGGTGTCGAAGTGGTCCCACACGGCGGTCTCGGTGCGCAGGGCGTTCGTTCTGGGCATGTCGCTTCTCGCTTCCTGCTCGTCGGCCGGTCGCTACTCGACGGAGGCCGCCGCCCTGTGCCGCCGACGCGTGCCGGCCGCGAGGGCGGTGATGGCGTCACCGGTTTCCGCGGTCGTACGGGGCGGGGCCGTGGCCCGCACGGCGAGGTCCGAGGCGACCGCGTTCTCCGTCCGGGCCGCCTCGTCGTCGAAGCCCAGATGCCGCAGGAGCAGCGCCACGGACAGGCAGGTGGCGGTCGGGTCGGCCCGGCCGGTGCCGGCGATGTCCGGCGCGGAACCGTGCACCGGCTCGAACATCGAGGGGTGGGTCCGCGTCGGATCGATGTTGCCCGAGGCGGCGAGGCCGATGCCGCCGCCGACCGCGGCGGCCAGGTCCGTGAGGATGTCTCCGAAGAGGTTGTCGGTGACGATCACGTCGAAGTGTTCGGGCCGGGTCACGAGGAAGATCGTCGCGGCGTCGACGTGCAGATAGTCGGTGCTGACCTCGGGGTACTCCGCGCCCACCCGGGCGAAGACCTCCGTCCACAGCCGGCCCGCGTGCACCAGGACGTTGTTCTTGTGCACCAGGGTCAGCTTCCGGCGCGGGCGGCCCATCGCGCGTGCGTACGCGTCACGGATCACCCGCTCCACGCCGTGGGCCGTGTTGACACTCACCTCGGTGGCGATCTCGTGGGGCGTACCGGTGCGCAGACTTCCGCCGTTACCCGTGTAGGGGCCCTCGGTGCCCTCCCGCACCACGACGAAGTCGATCTCCGGGTGCCCGGCGAGCGGGGTCGTGGCCCCCGGGACAAGCACGCTGGGGCGGAGGTTGACGTAGTGGTCGAACGCGAACCGCAGTTTCAGCAGCAGGCCGCGCTCCAGCACGCCACTGGGTACCGAGGGGTCCCCGACGGCCCCGAGCAGGATGGCGTCGTGCCGTGCCAGGGACGCGAGCTCCGCGTCCGGGAGCGTCTCCCCGGTGCGGTGCCAGCGGTCCGCTCCGAGGTCGTACTCGGTGGTCCTCAGCTCGACCTCGGGGGGCAGGACGGCCGCGAGCACCTTGAGCCCCTCGGACACCACCTCCGGGCCGATGCCGTCGCCCGGAATCACGGCGAGATCGATCACGCGGGAGGGGGAGAGCGGCGTCGTGTCGGGAGTGAACCGGGGGCGGCGGGACTCGTAGTCGGCGATGGCGGATTCCTCGGCCAGCGTGATGGAGATGTCGTCCAGGCCTTCCAGCAGACGCCAGCGCGCGTTTTCGTCGAGCTCGAATCCTGCGGTGATGCCGGGGGCACGGACCTGCCGGGCGACGAGGTCGACGGTGACCTGGGCCGCGGG
>NZ_JBHWHY010000071.1:0-38487 GCF_042732265.1 Streptomyces sp. NPDC059788
CTTCAGTACCGCAGCGACGTGATCGACGGCTGCCTCACCGGCACCGGACTCACCCCCGCCCCACCATGACGACATCACGCATTCAAGGTCAGTAGGTGTGGGGAGGTCTTGTGGCTTTCCGCTGCTGGGAGCTGGGGAGCGGACGGTGGCAGGTGGTGCAGGTGCCGGTCCAGCACTTCAGCACGTCCTGAAGGAGGTCGAGGACGCGGTAGAGCGTGAGGCCGGTATGGGCGCTTTTGGGAAGAGGCGCTGCTCGGTGAGGAAGGCATGGGCGGCGGTGACGAGGGTGACGTGGTGGTGCCAGCCTGGCCAGGAGCGGCCCTCGAAGTGGTCGAGTCCCAGGCCGTGTTTGAGTTCGCGGTAGTCGTGCTCGATGCGCCAGCGCAGCTTTGCCCAGCGCACCAGTCAGCGGGGCCTGGCGTCCTGCCTGCCAAGCAGGCAGGCATTCCCTCATGACCTGAACCGAATGGGCTGGGACCGTGGCCGGCGCTCATCTGGTCAGAGCCGCGGCTCCGCCTCGGACCGCTCCAGCGACGGCGTGTGTTCCGTCCGCTGCGCGCGTGCCGGACGCAACCCCACGGTGATGATGAGCAGGGCTGCCAGAGCGACCGCGAGCAGGAGCCACATGGCGGCCTGATTGCCGCTGGTGAACACGGCGTTGTTGATTTCCGTGGCCTGTTGCGCGCCGAGGCCGGTGTGCTCCTGGAGGAGGGCGGAGCCGGTCTGTGGGTTCTCCACTGCCTGAGCCGTCCAGGCTCCGCCGGGGAAACCGAGCCGGTCGAGCCGGCCGGACAGGGCGGCCTGTGCCGCGAGGCGGTAGACCTCCATGCCGGCGGCCAGGCCTAACGCGCCTCCCAGGTTATGGCAGGTCCACGAGGCCCCGACAGCGGTGCCGGCCAAGTGGCCGGGCACCGCGGACAGGGCGGCGACCGTGGCGGGGCCGAGGACGAGGGCCCAGCCGATGCCCATCAGAACGAAGGCCGCGATGAGGGCTGGTGTTCCCGTGTCTGCGGTAAGCCGGGTCTGGGCCAGGGCGGACAGGGCGAAGGCCAGGAAGCCGAGGCAGAGCAGACGCCGGGGGCCCCACCGGTCGACGAACCGGCCGACCAGGGGGGAGAGGACGGCGACGGCGGCCGTGCAGGGGAGCAGGAGCAGGCCGGTGGTGCGCGCTTCGTAGCCGCACACCGTATACAGGTACAAGGGCATCAAAAAGAGGGCGACGCAGTAGAAGAAGGCCAGCGCGAAGTCCGCGGTGACAGCGCCGAGAAAGGCGCGCTGGGCGAACAACCGGAAGCGGATCAACGGGTTCTGCGCCCTCAACTCGACCTGTACGAATGCGAATAGACCGACGACGCCGTAGAAGAGGAGGGCGATGATGCCGATGGTGCCCCAGCCTCGGGTGTGCCCCAGCGTCAGCCCGAGAACGAGAGAAGGGACGGAGGAGACCAGCAGGGCCAGCCCGGGCCAGTCCATACCGCCCGTCATCTTCTCGCCGTACGACTCGGGCACCGTGAGCAGGCATATGGCCAGTGCCACCACGACGAGCGGAACGTTGAGCCAGAAGATCCATTGCCAGCCCGACGAGCCGATGAGGAGGCCGCCGAGTACGGGGCCGGCCGCGAGCCCGAGTCCGTTGACTCCGTAGAGACTTCCGATGGCCCGGCCCCGTTCGTGCGGGGGGAAGATGGCGGAGACCAGGGCTCCGGTGGCGGTGTAGAGAATGGCGCAGGCCGCTCCTTGACAGAAGCGGAAAGCGATTAGCCACGGCGCGCTGGTCGCGCTCCCCGCGCACAGGGAGGCCAGGGCGAAGACGACGGCCCCGAGGTAGAGGACCCTGCGCCGTCCGTGGCTGTCGGCGAAGCGGCCGGTGGCGACCATGCCGGTGGACAGGGCCACGACGAAGACGTTGACGATCAGCTGGAGTTCGGTGACCGACGCGCCGAGGTCGTCCTGAATGGCGGGCGCCGCGGTGCTCACGATGGTCAGGTCGATGCATCCCAGAAAACTCAGAACGCCCAGACCCGTGAAAGCCCACCACTTCCGTACCGGACCGGACCTGTGCTCGATCACGCTGTCACCGATTTCCTCTAGGCGTGGTTTCCCGGGGTATTCAAACCCTACGTGGCGGTTTTGTCGACGGGTATGCCGAAAAGGCACACGCTGTTGATCAGAAGGCAGAGTGAAGTGCCGCGAATTTCTCCGGAGGGAATCGGTGGCGGCTATTCTTGCGGTGGCTCGAAGGTGCTACGGTTCTGGTCAACGCCGAGAAAGCGGGCCGGTTCGGACGGTTTTTGTTCCGGGCGGCTTTCCGGAGGATGCGGGGCACTTTTCCGTGTCGGTGGAGTGGCCGAGAGGCGAGGCGACGGCCTGCAAAGCCGTTTACACAGGTTCGAATCCTGTCTCCACCTCTGTTCCCTCACGCCTGTCCGGTGTGCCGGTAGGTCTCGCGGACCAGGTCCGCGAGACCGGGCGCCCAGTCGGCGGCCGGTCCGTCCGCCTCCCAGACCAGCAGCAGCCGGTGGCGCGTGCGGTCATCGGTGAGCGGGGTGTAGACCATGCCGGCTTTCGGCGCGGGCAGCGGATAGGCGGGCAGCGCTCCGGGCAGAGCGCAGGCCAGCGCGGCGGCCTCGGCCTCGTCGGACGCCCAGCGCAGCCAGACGCGGATGCCGGCGTGCCGGACGGCGGCGGTGAAGTGCCGGCGCAGATCGGCGTACCGCCGGCCGCCGACGAGCAGGCAGGTCTCTCCGTCGAGGTCGTCGAGGAGGAGCGCTGATTTACCCGTGAGGCGGTGTCCGGCGACGGTGCCGACGAGGAGGGTCTCCTCGGCGAGCACGGCGGAGCCGAACAGGGCGGGCAGGGGGGCGTCCAGCGTGACGCAGTGCCGTATCACGGCCAGGTCGAGGCCGTGGGTGCGGAACAGGTCCGGCAGGGCGGTGCCGTGGCCCTCGGTCTGCGCCTCTTCCCGGAGCGTGTCCAGGATGGTTCGCGGCTCGATGGTGGTCGTCGGCAGATGGGCGCGGACCAGGCTGGTGATCAGGGGGAGGGCCGGAGTGGGGACCGCGCCGATGCGCAGGTGTTCGGCCGCGGGGCCGGGGACGCCTTCGCGGCCGCAGGCGCTCAGCAGGCGGTCGACCTTGGGCAGCAGGTCGTCGGCCCAGCGCAGCAGGAGCCGGCCGGCCGCGGTGAGGCGGGCGCCCTGGTGGTCGCGGTGCAGTACGACGAGCTCGGTGACCCGTTCGAGGTGCTGTATCCGGCGGGTGACGCCGGCCTGGTTGACCCCGAGGCTGCGCGCCGCCCCGGCCAGGCTCCCGCTGTCGGCTACGGCACGCAGCACCCGTAGGTCCTGAATTTCTATGTTCATGACAATTCGGGATTCGTCGTCTGTCCGCGGTAGGCCGCGGACAGGAGCGTGACCAACTGCGGCACCTTCGCCGCGATCCAGCTCTCCATGCGGTAGGTCACCAGATGGGTCACCCGCATGGTCAGGTCGTCCACGGCGCGCCGCACCACGCCCGGTACGAGGGGCCGGTACGCCTGTGTCAGGGCCACGCAGCCCTGGTACCGGATCACCGGACCGCGGGGTCCGGACACCGTGACGTCGTGGGTGATGCGCGGCCGGAACCCGTAGGAGGCGCAGAGCCGGCGGAGCTTGTCGTCGCAGGCGTCCGGCCCGGTGCAGGAGATCCAGTCCTCGTCCGCGAGGTCCGCCATGGTCAGGCGTTCCGCGGTGGCCAGTGCCGTACCGGCCGCCAGCGCGAGCATCACCGGGGACTCGGCCCACACGACGTGCCCGATCGATCCGTCGCGGGTGGGCACCGGGCCTTCGTTCGAGGAGTGGTCGCGCAGCGCGATGTCGATCTCGCCCGCCCGCAGCAGGTCCATCAGCTCGCGGCTGGAGCCGGAGGTCGTGATCTGGACGTTCCCCTCGCACGACAGCTGCCGCAGGCAGCCCAGGATGGGTTCGCAGAGCCCGCTGTGGGCCCAGCCGACCCTGAGCGTTCCGCGTCTGAGTTTGCGGTAGTCGTGCACCTGCTCCGTCAGGTTGTCGAAGGTGCGGAGTATGGACTCGGCGTGGTCCAGTACGGCACTCCCCAAAGGGGAAGGACGCGTGCCGTGCCGATCTCGTTCGAACAGTGTTCCGCCGAACAGTTCTTCAAGTCTGCGTATCTGCCGGCTCAGGGCGGGCTGCGGCAATCCGAGTGCGGTGGCGGCCCTGTTCAGGCTTCCGGCTTCGGAAATCATGCAAAGTTGACGTAAGTGGCGAAGTTGCAGATCCATAAGCCGAAAGTTAAGCCGCTTGCCGATGTATTCGCCAGGGCCTCAGCTCAACGTGTTCGTTTCTCCGGAATTGTTCATCCCTGTTGATCACCGTCCGCTTTCCGGTGGCCACTCTCCGCTAGTCGGGCGGGGGTTTGCGCAATTGGCATTACCCAACGGCAGTACTCAGCCACCGGTCGCGCCGTCACTATTCCAGTCGTCGCTTCACGGGCCGGCCGGACCGGCCGTGCGAGGGGGGCTCGTCCGCACCACTGTGAGGATCAAGATGTTTGTGATTGAACCACTGACCGAGCGATGTCGTGGCTACCTGCCGACGGCTACTCACGTGTGCATCGGAGTCAGCCCGTTCAACAGCTATTTCACCACCCCGCGCCTGCGGCGACTGGCCGACTGGGCCCTGACGCGCTTCGAGAGCGTCCACTTCTTCGTGCCGGACATGGCGGCTGCGCACACCCTGCGGGCCCTGGGGTACGACCTGGACCGCGCCCGCCACAAGGCCCGCCGGCAGGGACAGTACGTGCACAACAAGATCGTTACGGCGCTGCGCGCACTGGGCGTGGAGAACCCCGCCGGCCTGGTCTGGGGCATGGACCGGCTGCACCACACGCCCCGCTACCTGACCCTGTTCGACGAGGTCCACCAGCGCTACGAGGCGGACGAGTCCTTCGGCAAGGCGTGTCTCGACGCCTCGCACTGGGTGCTGGAGCACAAGCTGCCGCCGGGCACCACCGCGACCGAGGAGCAACTGCGCGAAGCGGTGCGCTACTTCCTCGCCGAGCTGCCGCTCTTCATCGACGCCGGGGGCATCGCCGGACACCGCGTCTCCTTCTTCGTCTACCACCAGCGGGTCGCGTTCCTGGAGCGCTTCTTCAGCCGGGAACTGAGCGTGCGGCCGACGAGCGGACAGGGCTTCCTGATCGTCCGCGAACCGGCGCGGGACCGGGCCGATGAGCAGCTGCGGACCGAAGCCGTACCGGTACAGGAGGCGGCCCGTGGCCTCGGCTGAGAAGACGAGCAGCGGCGAACTGCCGCCGCGGACCCGGCACGAGGACGACCGGTCCGCGGGGAGCGAGGCGCAGGACGACTACTCGCTCACCCCGGTCCCCGAGGAGGCCCGCCGCTCCTGGTTCAGCGTGGCCGTGCAGCGCTTCGGCCAGGTCTCCTCCTTCCAGCAGTTCATGGTGGGTGCCGTCCTGGGCTACGGCATGACCTTCACCGACGCGTTGATCGCCATCACCGTCGGCTCGGTGATGCTGGAGATCGTCACGATCCTCCTGGGCATCGCCGGGGTGCGCGAGGGCGTGTCCACCTCGGTGCTCGCCCGCTGGTCGGGTTTCGGCCGCAAGGGCTCCGCCGCCGTCGGCGTGCTGGTGGCGTTCAGCCTCGCCGGCTGGTTCGGCGTGCAGAACGGCGTCTTCGCGCACGGCATGCACAACCTTGCCGGATGGGCGCCGGCGTGGGTCTGGGCCGTGCTCGGCGGCGCGGCGGTCACCGCCATCTCGGTCTTCGGCTTCAGCATCATGGCGTGGACGGCGTACCTGGCCGTGCCCGCCTTCCTCGTCCTGGCCGGCTGGTCCGTGTGGGAGACCCTGGTCGGCCACTCGCTGGACGAGCTGCTGACCGGCGCCCCGCCCGGCCCCGTGATGTCCCTGGCCGAAGGCACGACGCTGGTCGCCGGCGCCTTCATCCTCGGCGCCCTGATGACCCCGGACATGACACGCTTCAACCGCCGCCCCTCCGACGTCGTCAAGCAGACGCTGCTGGGTGTGACGCTGGGCGAGTACGTCATCGGCCTGACCGCGGTGATGCTCGGGCACGCCGCCCGCACCGCGGACATCGTGGGCATCATCACCACCTCCTCCGGCCTGCTGGGCACGCTGATCCTGGCGACGGCGATCCTGAAGATCAACGACTGGAACCTGTACTCGTCCGCCCTGGCCACGGTCAACAGCGTGGACGTGCTCTTCGGCCGCCGCATCGGCCGCCGGGGCGTGACCCTGGCCATCGGCGTCGCGGGCACCGTCCTGTCCGCCCTGGGCGTGGTCGACGACTTCACCGGCTTCCTGACGGCCATCGGCATGCTCGCCCCTCCCGTCGCCGGAATCATCATCGCCGAGTACTACGTCGTCCGGCGCCACCGCGCCCGCCTCGACCAGGCCCGGCGTACCGGCGTCCTGCCCGACCACGGCCCCGACTGGCAGCCGCTGTCCCTGATCTGCTGGGCCGTCGGAACGCTGGTCGGCACGTACCTGGAAGTCGGCATCCCCGCCATCAACGCCGTCGTGGCCGCCTTCGCCCTGTACGCGGTGGCCGGCCGCGCGCTGTACGCCCGGCGCGACACCCCCGCGCGGGGCAATCCCCTCGACCGAACCGTATGAACGAGAGCCGGAGGCCGTTGTGCTCCCCCTGGTGACGCGAGACGAACTGAAAGCGGAAATGGACGCCGGGAAGGTCGTCGTGGTCGACACCATGCCCACGGCCTACTACGAGCAGGAGCACCTGCCCGACGCGGTGAACATCCCGGGCTTCCCCTACGACGATGCGGCGCGCTTCACCGACGAGCTCGCGCCCACCGTCCTGCCGGACCGTACCGCTCCCATAGTCGTGTACTGCGCGAACGTGCCGTGCCGCAACAGTGAGATCGTCGGCAGCCGGCTGGTGTCGCTCGGCTACACCAACGTGCGCAAGTACCGCGAAGGAATCGAGGACTGGGTCGCCCACGGCCTGCCGACGCAGACCGTCACGGGCTGAGGGGAGCCGGGACTCCGCTCCCTCCCACGCGTACGTGCATCCCTCCACGTCCCCCTCGGGACACATCCATCGCATTTTCCACGAAAGGGAACCCACCATGTATCGCAAGCTGGCTGTCGCCACCGCGGCGGTGGCAACGCTCCTCAGCGGCACGGCCACCGCGGCCATCGCCGCCCCGGCGGCGCCCGTGACCAAGGCGGCCGCCCCGGCCGCCGCCGAGATCCCCAGCGTCGTCGACGTGACCTCCGCGAACTACAACCAGGTCATGGAGTGGTCGAAGACCAAGCCCGTCGTCCTCGACTTCACCGCCTCGTGGTGCTACTGGTGCCAGAAGCAGAAGCCGTACCTGCAGCAGTACAACACTCAGGACAAGGGCGCCTGGGTGTGGGCGAAGGTCGACGTCGACCAGAACCCCAGCATCTCCCGGCAGTACAGCGTGCGGGGCATCCCCGCGCTGCTCAACATCCGCAACGGCAAGGAGGCCGGCAGCCGCATGGTGGGCTTCGACGGCCCGACCTCGCTGCGTAACTGGCTGAACCGGCTGTAACGCCGCTGGTGCCGCCGCCACTTCGGTGCGCGGCGGCATTGCCACGACCGGAGGCGCCGCCGCTTGCCCGCCGGCGCCCCGGCGCTCTCTTCACAGAATGCGAAAGATTCCCCATGCAGAAGTCCCCTCTGTTGAAATCCCCCGCGAAGGAGGTCTCCATGAAGGAGGCCCTCAAGAAGAAGTCCTGGGCTGTCACGGCGGCAGCCGTCGCGGTCGCCGTGACCGTGCCCGCGCTGTTCGCCGGCCAGGCGTCGTCCGCCGTACCGGGAGAGCGGACCGCCGCCGTCTCCGCCGCCACCGGCGTGTACATCGTCGAGGTGAACGGCACCGAGGCGACCGAGAAGGCGGTCACCGAGCGGGCCAAGGAGCTGATCGCCGCTCACGGCGGCGAGCTGCGCAGGGTGTACTTCGCCGCCTCCCAGGCGTTCTCGGTGACGCTGACCAACGAGCAGCTGGACACCTACTACACCGACACCCGCGTCGACTCGATCACCGGCGACCGGACCTACCGGGTCGCCGGACACGTTGCCGAGCGGTGGCGGTCCGACGGGGCGCCCGCCGCGCACCGGCTCGCCGGCGGGGGCACCCAGCTGAACGCGCCGTGGGGGCTGGACCGCGTGGACCAGCGCGATCTCCCGCTGAACGGCCGCTACGGCTTCTCCGGAACCGGGGCCGGCGTGACCACCTACATCGTCGACACCGGCGTCCGGGTGGGCCATCAGGAGTTCACGGGTGGCCGGGCGCACGGCGCGTACGACGCCATCCGGCAGAGCCCCGGCGGCGCCACCGACTGCAACGGCCACGGGACCGCCTCGGCGGCCATCGCCGCGGGACTGTGGAGCGGCGCCGCCAAGGGCGCGACTGTGCAGTCGGTCCGCGCGTTCGGCTGCGACGGCACCGGGACGCTGGAGCACATCATGTCCGCGGTCGACTGGATCACCGCCCACGCCGAGGGCCCCTCCGTCGTCAACCTGGGCTTCTCCGGTGAGCCCGGCTCGGTACTCGACCTGCAGCTCTACCAGATGACGCACCAGGGCATCGCCTACACCGCCGCGGCCGGGAACGGGGACGCGTCGGGCGCGGGCGTCGAGTCCTGCGAGACCACCCCCGCCCGCCAGACCACCGCCATCACCGTCGCCGCCACCGACCGCGAGGACAAGCGCCCCGCCTGGTCCAACTACGGTTACTGCGTGCACCTGTTCGCTCCCGGCAGCGACATCACCACCGCCGGCCACCGCAGCAACACCTCCTACGTGAAGCTCACCGGCACCTCGGCCGCCACCGCCGAGACCACCGGCGCCGCCGCGATGTACCTCGCCGCCCACCCCAAGGCGACGCCGGTCGAACTGGACAAGGCGCTCATCGCGGCCTCGACCGCCGGCCACGTGAAGGACGCCGGTCAGGACTCCCAGAACCGGCTGCTGTACACGGGCCCGGCCGACGGCAAGCGCGGAGCGGACCGGCGGTGAGCGACTGACTCCGGGACCGCCACATGGCGCGCGGCGGCACCGACCCACGTGACCGGGCCGGCCCGCGGCGGCGGCCGGTCCGGTCAACGCCGGGCCGCTGCGGAAGCCCGTGGCGTAGGTGGGGGGAGGGATGCCTGGCCCACCGCGCCGTGGCCTGCGGCCGGCGGGCGCGGTCCCGGTGATCACCGTCGCCACGTGCCACCGTCGGCCCGACCCGTAGCGGACGGGGTGCCCGCGCCGAGGGCCGCGTCGGCTGCCCGCAGGTGGCGTGCGACCGGGCCGGAGGGGACCAGGCCGCTGCCGGCGCCGGCCGACTCGACGTCGGGGGCGGCGAGTTCGTTACGGGCGCGGCGCAGGACCGGCTCGTGGCCCACGGCCGCCGCCGTACGGCCCAGTACGCACGAAAGAGCCTTCTGGAGCAGGTCGTTACTGCGGTTGTTCGGGTGTTGTCGTAAGGGACAGCCCTGTAGTGGCGAGGCAACTGTCGATGACGTCGCTGCGGTACTGGAGCTGGCGCAGGCCGCGACGGCGACGCCTGGCCCTCTCCGGCTGACTGGAAGCGGGCCCGCCAGGTCCTTGGGCGATGTGCTCGTCCAGGACCGTCAGGGCCACGTTGCTCAGCAGCGGCGAGAGGATCGAACCCTGCGGGGTTCCGGCGCGGGTTTCCCGCAGCAGACGGTCCTCACCGAGGATGCCTGCCTTGAGAAACGCCTTCACCAGTGCCAGGACGCGCTTGTCCCCGACTCGCTCCCGCACCCGGTCCACCAGGGCCGGATGCGAGATCTCATCGAAGCAGGCCGTGGTGTCGCCCTCCACGACCCACTCGTAGGAGCGGGACGCGAAATAGCGCCCCTCGGCCACCGCGTCATGCGCGCGACGGTTCGGGCGGAGCCCGTAGGAACACGGGTGGAAATCCGCCTCGAAGATCGGCTCCAGCACCAGCTTCATGCAACCTGGACCACCAGGTCGGCTAGGGTCGCGATGCCCAGACGGCGCAGCTTGCCACCTGCCTTGGGGATCATCCGCTCCCGCACCGGCAGCGGGCGGAACCTACGGTCCCTGATCTGCGACCGCAGCCCGTCGAGAAACGTCTCGACGCCCTGCCAGGCCTCGATGGAACGGGCCGTGCGCCCCGTCCACCCCGGCCGTGCGGGCTCCCTTGTCGCCCCGCACCCGGTCCCACGCGACCAGAAGGAACGCGGGATCGGCGACGAGGTTGAACAGATCATCGAATCTGCGATGAGGATCATCACGGGCCCAACAGTGCAGCTTCGTCTGGATCTTCAGTACCCTGCGCTCCGCTGCGAGCAGAACGGAGTCAAGCTCGTCGGTGTTCACCGGCGACAGCCTCCTGGCCTTCCAGTACGTCAACTGCTGACTTGCTGGTCGCCTTCGCCATGTACGCGCCTTTCGCGCGCTCGGACTGCTACGAGACCTCCGCCCCACCTGACGGCCATCAGTCGGCAACGGACCTGCCCGCCACCAGGCTGGCTGCCCGGCGGGAAGGGCGACCGCAGGCGGTTCCCACGTTCACCACGGAATCGATCAAGGAGGGAGGTGCCCGCCTCTGCCCCGACAGCTTCGCCATGCCTACGCCGCAGGCTTTCGGCATGGCCTCCCCACCGGGCCTGAAAACCGGCTTCGGAGTTGAACGCCACCCAGACGAGTGACGGTTCATGCGCTGCGACCCGGCCCGTATCCGTCAGATTGGAGCCGAGCGGGACACTTACGGGGCGTCGGACAGCGGTTCCTCTCGTACACCTTCTCCTCGCTGCTCGCCGAACCCGGGCCGTCTGACAGTGCCGACCCGTCCCGTCGTTGTCAGCGCTGCTTCCCGTCGCCACCTGCGCTCCCAGGCGGCGACTGCCCTCAGCTTCACCAGGCGGCTGCGACCACCCGGCGGCGGAGTCCTTGCACCTCCGCTCGATTCCGTAGCGCCTCGTGGCGCACTTCAGGTTGTCCCAGATGACGGTGATCAGGCCGCCCAACTGCTGGTGGGCTGCGATGAGCAGGTCGCGGTGATCGCTCCAGGTGAAGCTGCGGCGCCTGGCCCCCTTGACGTCGCCGTGCCGCTTGGGTCTGAAGATCAGGCGGGAGCGTCGGCCGGGGTGGTAGCAGGCCGAAGCGGCGATCGAAAAAGCGGCGCTGGGAACGCTCGAAGCTGGTGACAGCGGCGCGCGACGGCGAGCCGTTCGACGAGCACACGGGCTTGCCGGCGTCCGAGCTGCGCGCCGTCAAGCAGCGCACGACGTGGTACGACCTTGCGCACGAATATCTCGACCAGCGATGGGAGCGCACGCTGGGAAACACCGTCGCACGCTGGCCGACACCATCAGGTCGTCATCGACGCCGACCCCCGACTGGTCGTCGCCGTCGGCCGGCCACTGCCCGGCAACCGCAACGACTGCAAGGCGTGGGAGCTCTCCGGCGCCAAGGCCGCCGCCGGCAACACGACAGTGATCGCGGACGGCGGCTACCGCGGCACCGGGCTGCTGATCCCGCATCGCCGCGAACGCGGCCAGGCCGAACTGCCGGCCTGGAAAGAGGAACACAACGCCTCCCACCGAAAAGCCCGCGCCCGGGTCGAGCATGTCTTCGCCCGCATGAAAACCTGGAAGATCCTCCGTGACTGCCGCCTCAAGGGCGACGGCGTCCACCACGCCATGCTCGGCATCGCCCGCCTGCACAACCTCACCCTCGCCGGATGACAATCAAACGGCCAGGTCAACCGCCATGCCGTAGATCATTTACGGGACAACGCTTAGGGTTGAGAGAACCCTCCTGCACACAGCAGGTGCCGGACCGATTCGACCCGGCACTGCTCATTCCCGCTGAGGTGCTCCACCCTCGAAGCAGGCGTCTCCGCTTGGTCGTCTGCTCCAGGCACCACTGGAGCAGACGACCAAGTCTCTCTCGGGCCGCCGGTGTTGTCATCTCCGGGAGGAGGAAGGAAGCGGTCTCCGATGGCAGTACGCCGAGCACGGCGCCGCGCACCCGGTTCCAAGCGAACCGCGCGATGAGTGTCGACGTTGCGCTGTGCAGCGCGATTACACGGCCGAAGCCGGTGAGCCCTGATGTCTGGTTCAGGCGAGGCAGGTCAGTGGTTCGCCGTTGTTGTAGGTGACCATGTCGGCCAGCGCGCTGGAGATGTCTACCGGCCCGCCTTGGGAAGAGCCTGCGAGGTCGGCGTAGGCGCGGTGGAGGTTGCCGACGATCCGTTCGGCGTCGGGCCAGTCGGCGAACCGGCCGAGGTCGGTGTCCCGTGCGGCCTGTAGCGGGGTGACTCCGGCGGCGCGGCCGCGTTCAGCCAGGTCGAGCACGAATTGCAGGTAGTCCAAGTTCGCCGCCACCGGTCCGTCGTCGTGGAAGACGGGGCCATGGCCGGGCACCACGGTGGTGGCGGTGAGTGGGCGGACCACATTCTGCAACACGTGGATGGCGCCGGTGACTGAGCCCATGAGAACGAACGGCGTGCCGCCGTTGAAGACGAGGTCCCCGCAGAACAGGGTCGAGGATTCCGGAAACCAGATCAGAGAGTCGTTCGTGGTGTGCGCCGGCGAGCCCACGTGCATGACGTCCGCGCGCTGATCGCCGACCCAGAGGCCGACACGGTCGGTGAAGGTCAGAAACGGCGGGTCCAGTGGCAGATTGCCCCAGTCCGGGTTGTCCCACCACGGCAGTTCCTGCGCTGGACCGAACGCTATCGCCTCCGCACGGGCCTGCTCGTGGGCCACGATCGTCGCGCCGGGGAAAAGTACGTTGCCGAAGGTGTGATCGCCGTGGTGGTGCGTGTTCACCACGGTGCGTACAGGCGCGTTCGTCACCGATCCGATGGCATCGATGAACGCGCGGGTGCGGTGTTCTGTAGAACAGGAGTCGATCGCGATGACGCCTTGTGGGCCGACGGCGAAGCCGGTGTTGTTGATCCACCAGGTGCCGTCGGGCTGTATGTAGGCATGAATGCCGTCGGCGACTTCCTGCAGACGGGGCCGGGCAGGGCTGTTCACCTCGGTCACGGGGTGTCCTTTCGCAGCGGGACGACGGGGACGGGCGGTTCGATGTGCGCTTCGATCGTGCCGAGTCCGGTGGCTTCGAGCCGCACCTCGTCTCCGGGCCGGAGCCAGGGGTAGGTGTCGGTTCCGTGGGTGCGGGAGAGTTCGAGGATGCAGCCGGTGCCGACGGTGCCGGAGCCGATCAAGTCTCCGGGTAGGACCTCTGTGCCACGGGAGGCGTACGCGAGCATTTCGCCGAAACTCCAGTACAGCGCGTCGAGGTGGCCCGAGCTGTATGGCTGCCCGTTGACCGAGGCAGTCATGACCGCCGCGGTGGGAAGTTCGTCGGGAGTGAGCATCCAGGGCCCGCAGCTGTGCGCGCTGTCCTTCCCCTTGGCGGGTCCGAGGTTGAGTCGCATCTCCTGGCTTTGCAGGTCGCGGGCGCTCCAGTCGCAGAACAGCAGATAGCCCGCGATGTGCTCGGTGGCCGTGGCTGGGTCAAGGTCGGCACCGGCGCGACCGATGACCGCGGCGACCTCGAGTTCGTAGTCGAATGCGGTGCTGCCGGGCGGGATCTGGACGGAGTCGTAGGCGCCCCGCAGAGCTGCCGGGTTGGTGAAGTAGAAGACGGGCTGGCGGTACCAGAGCGGGTCGACCTCGGCTCCGATCGTGGCAAAGGAGGTGACGACGTGCTCTTCGAAAGCCATGAAGTCGCGGATAGAGGGCGGTCGCGGGACCGGGGGAAGGAAAGTGACCGTGCTCGGATCAACCAGCGGCCGCCCGCGGGCTGCGTCGTAGGCGGCAGGAAGGCGTTCGGCGCGGATCAAGTCGAGCAGGTTCGCCTCAGTAGAGACTGGGTGCAAGCCGTTGTCGTCCCAGACTCCAACCCCTTCGACGCCGTCGACATCGCGATAGGTTGACCAACGCATACGGTTTCCCTTCTCACTGATGAATGACGAAACAGGAAAAATTCCCCTGGTTCTTCGTCAGTGCTCCGACCGCCGATCCGCCAGTCTCACCGTCCACAGCCAGCGGACCAATGGGGAGGTCAGCCGTAACGGAGTGCGGCGGTAATGAAGGAACGCAGGGAAGCGTTCTTGTCCCCCGTGGACGGTGCGTTGGCAAGATTTCTGATTCGGGTATCGAAAGCACTCTGTGTCAGCGCTCCGACCGAGAACAGGTAGGCCCACTCGTGGAACCCTTCGGGTTTCTCTGAAAGAACCCGACGCAGCGCGGCAATGAACTCCCTGGCCATAGGATCGAACAGCGACGAAATGACCTGCCGCTGCTGACTGGAGGGGTCGGCGGCTTCCCGCAGCACCAGGCGGGCGAACCACAGGTCATCGGGGTCGTCGTGCAGTGCCAGAACCGGCTCGATGAAGGCAGCAACGATCTCTTCAAGCGCGTCCGGCCGGTCAAGGTCTACTGCCTGGATACGGGCGCGTCGTTGTTCGTTGATGTTTTGGCGGTGGACGAAAATCTGGTAGTAGAGCTGTTCCTTGCTCTTGAAGTGATACATCAGCAGGGAAACGCTGACGCCGGCAGCTTCGGCAAGCTGACGCATGGTCGCACCGTGGTAGCCCTCGACTGCGAAGACTTTCTCCGCAGCCCGCAGGAGTGTCCGCACTCGTACCGAGGGCTGCCCCGTCTGTTCGCCGGCGGTACCGGACGCCTGCGTGATCGTTCGTCGTGCTGCCGCCATGTGCCACTCCTCTGCTGATGTTCACCACTCGACAAGCATCCTGAACGTACGTACAGTCAGTGTCAAGGCCGGGCGGGCCACGCAGCTGTCGTCCGGCCGGATGCTTCGTCGATGGGGCTCGGAGAGGAGTCGTGTTGAGCAAGGATGTCGTCGTCACCGCACAAGGCAGCCTGCGGGGAACCCGGGAAGACGGGGTCCGGGTCTTTCGCGGAGTACCGTTCGCGGCCGCTCCGGTCGGGCCACAGCGCTTCCGCCCACCCCAGCCCGCACCGACCTGGCAGGGCGTCCGCCCAGCGGTCACGCCCGGGCCCGCTTCGTACCAGTTCAACGGCACCAACGAAGAGGAAGTCAGCCGTCTCATCGCCGAGCTCGATCCCGGCGTCCCCGGGATCATGGCGTGGCCGTCCTACACGAACACCACCTACCGTCACGACCACGCTGCCGAAGACTGTCTCTATCTCGACATATGGGTCCCGGACACAGGTGCCGACCTCTCGCGTCTGCCCGTCTACGTCTACTACCACGGCGGGGCGAACGCGGTCAGCTCCGGCTCCTTCACCCTGGAACGCGGGGCGCAGCTCGCCCGCACCCAGCAGATCATCGTCGTGCGCCCCAACTACCGGCTCGGCGCACTGGGTTGGGTGCACTTCGGCCTGATCAGTGACGCCTTGTCCGAGGCAGTCAACCTGGGCCTGCAGGACCAGGTCGCCGCGCTGCGCTGGGTGCACGAGAACATCAGCGTGTTCGGCGGCGACCCCGACAACATCGCCATCGGGGGCGAATCGGCCGGCGGGACAGCCGTATCGCACCTGCTGACCTTGCCTTCGGCCCAGGGCCTGTTCCGCCGGGCAGTGATTCAGTCGCTGTCACCGTTCAACCCCTGGTGCACCCAGCAACGCTCCGACGCCGCATCGGTTGCCCGCCGCTACCTCGACCTGCTCGGCCTCGACGATGCCGCCGAACTGGCTGACATCGACCCCGACCGGCTGCTGGCCGTCCAGAACATCCTGACGCGCTGGTTCCCGCCGGACGCGCCCGTGGCGTGGCGCCCCCTCGGTGGTGTCGTCGACGGCGACTGGATTCCGCACATGCCGTCCCGGCACCTTGCAGAAGATTCCCTTGATCTCGACGGGAAAGAAGTCGTCATCGGGTTCGCAAAGGACGAGTGGCTTTTCTTCCGCGGCCATTCCGATACCGTGCGCGAGGGCACCCGCGATGATGTCCTCGCCGTACTCACCCAGATTTTCGGCGACCACGCCGCAGGCGTATATCGCGCCTACCAGCAGCTCTACCCGGACCACACGGCGCCGGGACGCATCCTGTCCGACATCATGTCGTTCGCGTTCTTCAAGTTCTCCTCGCTGCGCATCGCGCAGAACATGGCGTCGCAGAACATCCAGGTACGGGCCTTCCAGTTCTCCTACGAACTGCCCGGGCTCGGCGGCGCTCTGCACGCCGTGCACACCGGCGACATCCCTTTCCTGTTCGGCAACCACACAGACGCAGACCTGGCCTGGTGGCCCGCCTTCGACGGCATCGACCGCGACGAACTCGCCCGCGTTTCCACCACAGCCATGAACCTCTACGGCGCCTTCATCCGCGGAGAGGACCCTGGCCCTGCCTGGCCGCGTTTCCACGCCGCACAACACAACCCCGTGCTCTGGCTCGGCCGCGACATCGAACCTCGCCCCGATCTCCTGCAAGGCGATCTCAACGCGTTCACCACACACGGCATCAACGATGTGACCGCGCTCGAAAATATCCTCGCCAGGAATCTCCGGGAGTGAATCGGCACGAATTTGAACCAGCCAACGCGACAAGTCGAGTTCTGACACCGCACCGCACGGCGATGGAATCTCGTGCGTCCGGGACTGTGTTTCCGTCGCAAACTTTCCCTGCCGGCGCACAACCCAGCAACCCTTCAACGGAGCACAATTACACGTATCCGCCGAATATGACCCCGCGATGTCTATGTTCGGTACATGCCGGATACCGGAGTGGCCAGCTACGCCCAGTGGCGGCACTTGGCATGAAGCACTCCGAGCTGAGGTGAACCGCGCCAACGCGGGAAACTGTGGGAGACGCTAGTGACCTGAGTCAGAGATTCGTCGGCAGTAGGCGGCGAGTTTGTCGAGGATCTCGTCGGCGGACTTCGTCCAGACGAACGGTCTGGGGTGCTGGTTCCAGTCGGTGAGCTAAGTGTTGTCCCGTAGATCATTTACGGGACAGCACTTAGTTGGTCCGTGGCTGGTCCGGATCTTGGTACCAGCCACCAGGAGGCGGGGATGGGGGACGGGCGGGAGGGCCGGCCATCCAGACCCGATCATTCGAGGGTTTGGAACCCTGGGGCATCAGAGTGAAATCTCCGGTGTGGTGGTAGCTCGGCCATTGGTTCGCTACGGTGGGCGCACTTGGCCGACGCCGCCAACTCTGGACACCCGTGCCGACCTGTGGGTGCCCCATGAGAACGCCGTCCTTGCGTACGCGCAGGTTATTCACCGGTCTCTGAACGTCAGTATGTCAGCACGAGCGCACCTCTTTAGCCGGGTCGGCGGCGTTGAAAGGGGAAGTGCGCAATGTACTGCAACGCATCACTTGCTACGGCGGTCAACCAAATCAATGGTGAGCCGCGGGAAAAGGCCCGACGCCGCATCGCCGAGCTGAACCGCTGGGACCGGCTGATTCCCTCGGCCTCGGACCGCCAGGCGCTCCTGGAGTCGCTGTTCTGGCAGGCGCTCGGCACGGTAGAGGGCTGTGTCCGCCCGCTGGGCGTGGTGTCTACGACCCCGCATGCCTCGCGCCTGGATCTCAAGGTTGAAAACGAAGCCATCCTCGCCTCGCTCTTGGCGCTGCTGCCCTACCGCGATCGCCGTGGAATCTGGCGTGGTGTGCGCGACGTCCGCGCTCGCTCGGAGGGAAACCGTATTCACTTCGAACTCGTCTGCCCCAGGGTGTCGCTCAGGTGGCGCGATCAAGACCCACAACCGCAAGTCTTGGTGAGCGGCTTCAAGTCGGCCGTGCTGCCGGCCCGACTTCAAGCACATGCGGACGCTCTCACCAGCCAGGGATGCATGCCCTCGTGGGACCCGCAAGCCTTCCCCTACGAGCAGCGAGGCGGAAAGCGGCAGTGTCCCCGTAGCCGCCGTCGGCGACGGCCAGTGGCACGTCGATGCCCCAGGACCGTGTCTCGTCGACCATGTCCAGGGCCAGCTGCCACTTCTCGGCATGGCCGGTGCCGGCGGGGATGCCGCACTTTGCGCGGCGGGCCACCTTGACCGGATCGGCTTTCGGCGACGCCGGGTCCCAGGACTGCGGGAGGAACAGACGCCAGTCGACGGCGGCCGACGCGTGATCGGAGGCCAGGTGAAGGGACACGCCGGCCCGGCAGTTGGTGACCTTCCCCGCAGTGCCGGTGTACTGCCGCGTCACACACGCCGAGGCATCACCGTCCTTGAGGAAGCCGGTGTCATCGATGATCAAGGCGGTCGGCCTGATGGCCTGTTCCATCTTCCAGGCGAGCCGGGCCCGTACGTGTGCCGGGTTCCAGGGGCTGGTGGTGATGAAGTGCCCGAGGGCCTGCCGGTTGCCGTCCACGCCGAGCCGGGCCGCCATCGGTTCCACCGACTTGCGCTGCCCGTCCAGCAGCAGCCCCCGCAGATAGATCCCGCCCCACCGGCGCTGGTCCCGGCGCGCGAAGGGCTCGAACACATCCGCCGCGAAGTCCTCCAGATCACACCGGACCGCAGCCAGCTCCTCAGGCGTCACAACCGATCAACGGACGAACCGATCATCAGGACACGCCACCGACAACCGAACCTGACCAAGCCCTACTAGACAGGCTGAAAAGCTGGCCATGGTGTGTGGCCGGCCCTTCAGCTTGGAGATATGCGGGGAGGGATAGTGCAGGTCAGTCGACCGGGGAGACTCGGATGAGGTTGCCGTCAGGGTCCGTAATCACGAACGTGCGGCCGAAGACAGCATCGTGCGGCTCCTGCACAACGTGGACTCCCTTCGAGGCCCACCTCGTGAAGATCTCGTCAATCGCCTGCGACGGCCCCGGCACCATGAGTCCGATCTCTGTCGTACGAGGGAGGCTCGGGACCGCGTGCTCGCTGTAGCCCGTCCACAGTGCGAACAGGACACCGGGGGCAGCTTCGAAGGCTACGTAGTGGGGACTGGTGAAGGTCGGTTCGATCTCGAACAGGTCGCTGTAGAAGGCGGTGGCGGCCTCGGCGTCGCGGACGCCGATCAGGAACAGGTTCGGTGCGGGCATGGAGTGCTCCTCAACTCGTTGATTTCTCGGTCCAGCACCCAGTGGATCACCCAATCGCGACGGAACCTGTCACCTTTTCTGAGAACATGGGTAAGCATGAAGGCTTCAAGGCTCCTGCATCTCCTGCTGCTCCTGCAGACCCGTCAGCGGCTCACTACCACGGAGCTCGCCGCGCGTCTTGAGGTGTCCCGGCGGACTGTGCTGCGGGACGTCGAGGCGCTATCGACAGCGGGCGTGCCCGTCTATGCCGAACGTGGGCGGAACGGCGGGATCGTCCTGCTCCCCAGCGCACGGCTCAGCACATCCCATCTGGAACCACCAGAACTGGAGGCCCTGTCCGTGGCCGGCTTGGACAGCGCACTACGTGAGCGAATGGGCCTAACTGCGGTGTGGGAGTCGGCCGAGCGCAAGATCGCCGCCCGCCAGGCTGCAGCACCTGAGTCGTCGAGCCCGCTGCGGCTGGCTGACCTTGTGCTTGTCGACAGCACCGCGTGGTTTGCTGCCCCCGAGGCAGCGGTCGAGGTATCGGATCTGGCCTCGACCCTGCGACACCGGCGACGTCTTCGAATCCTGTACCGGCGCAGCGCCGAGAGCCATGCATCGACACGGGTGGTCGACCCGTACGGGATCGTGGCGAAATCAGGTCGCTGGTATCTCGTCGCCGATGACCAGGGCGACAGCCGGCTGCTCGCTCTGGAACGACTGTCGGCCTTTGAACAGCTAGACGCACCAGCCGTGCTCCAACCAGGCGAAACCCTCCGCAGCAGATGGGCCGTGTTGAAGAAACGCACTGAGGAGCAAGATCGCGTGAGCGTGACCATCCGCCTGCCGGAAAAGGGTCTCGACCTGGCGCGGCGCATCCTCGGCACCCGCATCCACCATGTCTCCGACGCGGAAAAAGGCTCGTGCGTCGTCGTCGTGCGCTACCCCGACATCGAGTCGGTGCGTCAGCTTCTTCAGTTCGGCGACCACATCGAGGTGCTCGCCCCTGAGGCGGCCCGCGCACGCATCAGTCAGCTCGCCAGGGACCTGGCTGACAGACACTCAACCCCCGCATCGTGATTGCCGATCAGGTCCCCTGTTCACCATCAACGTGCCCGGTCAGTACAGCTAGCGGCCCCGGGAATGGCTCATTGCTGCTGCCCTCTGACAAGCGCAGTGGGCAGTGATGCGCTGAGGATCAGGTCACGCGGCAGCGCCAGTTCGAAGCGCTGTTCCAGCACGGCGAGAGAGGCACGGTGCGCGGTGTCCCTCTTTTCTTCCTCCGGGATTCCGGCCGCGATGATGTCAGCGCGGATGAGGTCGGCGCCGGGGCCGGTGATCTCCTGCGACCAGGTGTACATGTACATATCGAAGCCGCACACATAGCGGTCGTCGTGGAAGTAGGCGAATGCGGGGGGCGGGACCTTCGGGTTCTGCTTTTCGTAGTAAAGCTCGAAGACGTGGGCCCCGCCCCGGGATGTCCCGTCGTGGTACGCGGGCCCAAGGACGGACGGCCAGTGGCCGTAGGCTATGGCGAAGCCCAGGCCGGCGTGGTCGCCGTAGCGGACGGCGATGCTGTCGGTGTCGCCGCGCTCGGCGTCGAGCCTGTCGACGAGCTCTTCGGCCTGCGGCCCGGTGGTGGCCTGGACCGGTAGCGGGCCGCCGGTGGCGGCGAGGCGGGCGGCGAGCTGCTCGCCGGTCAGCCCTCGGGCCAGCTTGATGCAGTAGCCGAGCCAGGAGATGTTCCCGTCGGCTATCCATGTGATCCCGCCGGAACTCACTGGGTGTCTCCGTTCCCGGTGCGGCGCGGCCCGGGGCGGCCATGTGACCGGCCCCGAACCGCACGTGCGGTGTGCGTCAGTACCGTGCTACCGGATGTCGCACTTGATCGTCGGCTTCGAGGCATCGCACCTGTCGAAACCCGGCGTTCTGACGAAATACGCGTCCTGATCGATCACCCGGAGCGCCTTGGTGAACGTGGGGAAGCGGCTCATCGAGGTGGAGTTGACCCACCCGGACATCGCGGACCGGCCGCACACTTCGGACCACGTCGGGGCGGCCGTGCGCTCGTCATCGTACAGTCGCCACGTGCCGTCCGGCTGCTTGGTGGCGTAGGTCTGCGCGCACTTGTCGCCCGAGGTGACCTGGTTGGTGCCGCCCATGTCGGAGGGCATCCCGCCGCTGTTGTAAGTCGCTGCGAAGGTGAACTCGTCACAGGACGGTTTGTCGCCGGCAGAGATGTCGGTCACCGGTGCGGTATCCGGGTGGCCGGATGTGGCGGCCCAGCCGTCCGGGCAGATGACTTTACGGTTGGCGTCGGGGTCGCGGCCGTATTTGTTGCGCTCACCGTGCTCGCCGGTATCGCCCCTGCGGTCGGGGAGGTGGCTCAGCGGTGCACCTTTGCGGATTTTCGCCTGGATCAGCCAGGCGTGCGCGGCAGCCGCCGGGGTCTTGGCGGTGTTGAACACATAGCCGGGCACGTAGTCCCGGAACACGCAGCCCGCCGGGGAGTAGACCATGTCGCAGCGCACGTACACCGGGTTGCCGAAACGCCCTTTTCCGGCCCTGCGGCCGGCCGCGACGACGGAGCATAGTTCCCGTCCTCGCGCGGAGCCGTATTGTCTGCGGCAGATGCCACGCCGGGGCCGAGTAACAGGGCCGCGGCGGTAACGGCGGTGGTTAATCGGGACAGGCGGCGTCTTCTTCTCGTCGTTCCAGACACGCTGGATGGTCCTTTCAGACCCTGTCCCGCGCGCGGAGCTGGAGGACGGCTTCGGCGCCGTCGAGTCCCCAGCGGGCGCTTCCTCAGGTGTTGGTACGGGGGCATGAGCGGACCTCGTGAGGTCGCAAGATCGTCCCTGCGGTAGGCGGGTTGGCTCAGGAATCCGGCTCATCGCTGCCTGGCTCGCCGCGCGGCCCGGAGCGTACGGTGCTTCGTACGACAGCCTCTTTGAAGGCCGCCGCGGCGCGTCCTGTCAGGACGAACCTGCGCGGGCGGTCGTCGGCGTGGGTGAACTGGACGACACCGTCACGTCGGCCAAGGCTGATGTTGGTGAAGGCGTAACCGATCCGAACGGGCCCGGGGTCCCGATCTGCCAACCGAGCCGCAATGACATCGGCCACGCCGCGGCCCATGGGCAGGGCTGCCTGGCAGGACATCCGGCCCGATGCCCCGTCCGCCGACACCCCGGCAGCCGCATCGCCGGCGGCGTATATCTCAGGGTGCGAGACCGAGCGCAAAGTGGCGTCGACGAGCACCCGGCCGCTCTCGTCTGTGGCGATGCCCGCCGCGTGGGCCAGCTCCGGCGCGCGGAACCCGGTGCACCACACAACGGCGTCAGCGGCGAACGACGTGCCATCGCGGGTGTCCAAGCCGTCCTCCCGCACCGCCGCGACGGCGGACTTCGGATGCACCGAGACGCCCAGTCGGCAGAGAGCGCGCCGCAGGTGGGTCCGGGCTCGCGGCGCGAGCCCGGCGCCAACGTCATCGGCACCGGTGAACAGCCGGATCCGCAGGTCGGGATAGCTCTCGGCCAGTTCCGAGGCGGTTTCCAGCCCGGTCAGCCCTCCGCCGACCACCGCGATAGTGCCGCCGGAGGCCATCTCGGCAACCCTGTGCCGCAACCGCGTCGCCTGCTCAGGGCCGGCGACAGAGTACGCGTGCTCGACTGCCCCCGGGACATCGTCGAGCCGCGCCTGGCTGCCCACCGCGTACACCAGGGTGTCGTAGCCGATCGTTCGGGGCGCGACGTCCAGACACACGGTCCGGCCGGTGGTGTCGATCGCGGTCACGTGCCCGACGACCAGTTGGACCGGTGTACCGCTGAGCTGTTGACGCAACGGCAGCTCCGCCCATCGCTGCCCGGCGGCGAGCTGATGGAGCCGGACCCGTTCCACGAACCGGTCCGAGGCATTGACCAGCGTGATGGTGACATCGTTGCGGCGCAGCTTGCGGGCGAGGCGCTTGGCCGCCAGCAGACCGGCGTAACCGGCACCCACGACAACGAGGCGATGACTCATGGCATGACTTCCTCTGTGACTACGGGCGGCTTCGGCGCCGCCTCGGACCATCGGCCCCCGCGCATCGGTGTCAGGACCTGGCCACCGCAACCGCCCAGGCGATGTACAGGACGTTCACCACCAGCCGGGCCACCGCACCGGCCGGCCGCTCCAGGCGCCGGGGCCGGTCCGGCCGCGCGCGACGCAGCGCGTCTACGTGGGACATCAGGTAACAGGTGATCAGGACGGCGGCGGCCCAGCCCCCGGCCGGCCTGCTGCACGGAACCAGCACCAGCACACCCACCACGACCTCCGCCGCCCCACTGACGGCCACCAGGAGCCGCTCTCGGCCGAGCCATGCGGGTATCAGCGTGCGGAAGTAGCCGGGGGTCAGAAAATGCATGACCCCCGTGACGACCAGGAACACCGCCAAGGCGGCGGCAGCGGTAGCGTGCATGGCACGATGATCCGTTCACCTCGCGCCTGGACACTTGAACAAAACGATCGCCGCATCGTCTTCGCCTCCACCACCGAGGCGACGATGTTCGCCGAGTCCCGTCCGTTCAGCGTCTCCCAGCACCGGCTGCCCGCGTGGAAAGCCGTGCTGCCGATCGGCGGGCACGCCCAACTCCTCCAACCGGGGCGGCCCATGGTGGCGGCGCCCGGGCTGATCGTTCCGCCCCAGCTGGCCCATACCTGCGCGGCGACCTCGCCCTACATCGCCCTGTTCATCGACCCCTGGCTGTTGCCTTCCGGCCCCGGGCCGATACGGCTCGACGCAGGCGAGGTCCGCCGCCTGCTCGCCGCGCTCGGCACCACCGATTCCCACGGCCCCGCCACCGGCGTGGACCTGACCAGCGGATATGCCGAACTGCGGACACTCGCCGGGCACCCGGCCCCGCTCGATCCGAGAGTCGCCCACGCTGTCCACCTGTGCACGTCGCGCGATCCGGACATGCCCATCACCTCCATCGCCAACGAGGTCGGCCTGTCGGCCCCGCGGCTGCGCGCCCTGGTACGCCAGGACGTGGGGATCGCGCTTACCCGCTTGCGCCGATGGGGCCGGCTCCGTACCGCGATCGCCGACCTGCCGGATTCGACTGCCGCCCTGGCCGCAGCCACCGCTGGCTTCGCCGACCAGGCGCACCTCACCCGTACTGCCCGGGACTTCATCGGGCGCACGCCCGCCTCTCTGCAACGCGCTGCAACTTAGGGCGCCTATGACAGGTCGTCGCACACCGTACTCCTGAGAGCTCCGACGGCCCCGGCTCTCCCAGCTGCGCTCGACCGACTTCACAGTGGGGACGCATGGCTGTACTTGACTGGCCGCGTTCAATGTACGCCGACACGTCTCGGCCGCGATAGGCGATCCGGCTCGCTCGCACTGGATCGAACACGCAGGTCAGCAGGCGACGGTGGTCCCTCTCCCGCCAGGTCCGCGGCTGCCCTTCCGGACCGGCCCGCAGCACGGGCAGATCGGCCAGCTTGGCCGCCTTCGGCCGGCGGGCACGCCGGTACGCCTCCTGGTCCGCGGCGGTGGCCCGGTACAACTGCCGGCCGCCGTTGCGCGCGATCTCCCGGGAGACGGTCGACGGCGGCCTCCCCAGGCGGGCAGCGATGTGCCGGGCGGACTCGCCCGCCGCTATGCCGCGCGAAATCTCCTCGCGGTCGCCCGGGGTCAGGTGCCGGGCCGAGCGCCTCTGCGGCGCCTGGTGCGCTTCGAGGTGCCACCCTCGCTCCATACGCGATGGTCTGAGCGGGCGACGGTGGCCACGCGCACGTAGCTTCGGTAGGCGTGGAGGCGGCAAGAGCAGTGATCCGCTTCCGGTCAGCCCTGCGTGGGCCTTCGTACGCGGAGTCCTATTAGGGCTGGGCGGCGCGTTCGTCGAGAGGCTGCCGACCGTGGCTCGGCGTCCGTGGGCCGCAAAATCTCAGGACGCCGTGTGTGAGTCGGAAGCTGGTATCAGTTCGGACGGCAGAACCGGCGGCGGCCCATCCGCTTGATCGCTCCAGCTGCTTCCAGTCGTGCCAGGTGGTAGGCGACCGAGGAGGAACTGGACAGGCCGACCTGCCGCCCGATCTCACGGATCGGCGGCGCCTTTCCGTACTCGGCGATCCACTCGCTGATGCACCGCAGGATGCCCAGTTGCCGATCGAAGGTGGAAAAGCTGTCGCACAGCGGTTGTCGCCCCACCGGGAAGGTTGCTTCACGAGCCCGGCACAGAGAATCACGCGGCGAGACCGGTCTCACAGCCCCGCCAAGCGCCCGCGACCGGCAGTCGTGGGTCGACGCGCGGGATGCCGCCGCGCAGTCGTGCGAAGCAACGGCGGGTCTGGTCGAGCTATGGCGCGTACGTCCCCTGGGGCGGGGCTGGGCGGTCCTGGAGGCGCTGCCGCCATCTGGTGATCATGTGCAAGGCGCCCGTCCGGCCTGATGGCCTCGGGCTGCGGGGCTGTGGTCATCAGCACCGGGCAACCGCCCACCGTCGTCATGCGCGCGTCGACATCCGCCCGCGTCGGGCCTGCCGGGCTGCCGTACGCGAAGAGGGCAGCGGGCGCCCGTTGGTCCGGCAGACGTGCAAGGAGTCGCACGGTGGCCGAAGATCCGTGACTGGCGCCTACGCCATCCGCAGTACGAAGAAGTGTCCGCGTACGGCTGACGACCGGGGGCCGGCTGCACCGGAGCATGGCCCGGGAGACGAACGACGAGCCCGCACACGCGCCCTCAGCCCTCGGCCGCTGGGCACGGTCACGGCTCCCGCCGTTGCACGACTGCCCCGGCACGCGCCGGTACCCGATCACGTCACCGAGGAGAAGACCACCATGGCCATCCGCGTCGTAGCCTCCGGTGACACCCCGCTTTCTTCGCGGGCCACCCATGTCCTTGTCGCCCGGTTCCTCAGCGCACCCGAGCAGGCCGCCGCGGCCGGGCCCGTCGGCCTCGACGACGTCGCCACCCGCGAACGGCAGGTCATGGCTCTGGCCGCCGCCGAGAGCCTGTCCTATGCCGAGATCGCCGGGGGACCCGTCGTCGGCCCGCTCACCGTGCGCACCCCCATCCACCGCACCATGACCAAGCCGCACACCCGCAACCGCACCCGACTCGTCGCGGTCACCTACGGGTGCGGACTCGCCGGGACCACTCCCGGTACCTGATGCGCAGATCGTTCACCCACCTCGCCGGGTACGCGCGCCGCTACGGTGCCTACGTTCGCCGGGCCCCCGGCACTCACCTGTGGCTCCTCCTGCTCCTGGCCAGCACGGAAGTCGTCCGTCACGCCTCTGCGGCCACCGCCCACCGCATCCTGGAACTGCACTCGACCAACCTGCACCACCTCGCTCATGACCCGGCCCGCGTACTGATCACCAGCGCCTGGTACCTCGCCGGCGGCAACTGGCTGTTGCACTTCGCCCTCTACAACCTCTTCCATGTCCCCCTCGAGCGCCGGCTGGGCACGTTCCGCTGGCTCGCCGTTGTCCTGATCACCCACATCGGCGCGACCTACCTCAGTCAGGGCGCCCTCGACCACACCATTCACCTGGGGCAAAGCCCTCAGGGCGCCGAGCACACCCTCGATTACGGGGTCAGCTACGCCCTGGCCGGTATGCAGGCCGTGCTCACCTACCTGATCGCCCGGCCCTGGCGTTACCTCTACGCCGCCGCCCTCGTGCTCGTCTACGGCATCGCGCTCGCGGTCGACCGCGACTTCACCGGCGTGGGCCACCTGGACGCGGTGCTCCTGGGCTTCGCCTGCTACCCCCTGGTCCGAGGGCGCACCGGCTACTGGAATCCCGTTACCTGGTCACGCGCGCAGCTCGGACGCGCGAGACGCGCACCGGTGCTGTCCGCCCCCAGGAAGCAGCCGGTCCGCTCGTCCAGGCCGCAGCGGGGGAAGCCGCCGTACCGGTCGTGTCGCCGCTGAGCATCGGCCAGGGATATCGGAGCCGGATGAGGGTGTTGTGACTGCTCCTGACGCCTGCTGCGAGCGCAGTAGACGCGAGTGTCTGCGGGAGGCCGACGACGAGAACTCCCGGGCTCGCGAGAGTGAGGTGGGAACCGGCAGTACCCGGTTCCGCTGTGTGATGTACCCCTGGAAAGGTTTGCCGATGTCCCCTCTCGCCCGCTGGTGCCACCGGCACCGGCTAGCCGTCGTCGCGGCTTGGGTCTGTCTGTTGCTCGCCCTTGGCGGTGGCGCCGGTGCGGCCGGCAGCGCCTTCGGCAACAGCTCGTCCTCCCAGAACACCGACTCGGCCAAGGCGACGGCCCTGCTGCAGAGCGCTCACGACAGTGCGGCGGGCAAGAGCGGCAGGGTCGTCTGGCAGGTGAACGGTGGAAAGGTCACCGACCCCGCGATCGAGCGGCAGATGGCCGAAGCGCTGGAGCACGTCGCCGACGCTCCCGGCGTCGCATCCGTGACCAGCCCTTTTACGGCTGCCGGTCAGGGGCAGCTCAGTAAGGACGGCAGGACCGCTTACGCCACGGTGTCGTTCGAGCGGAGCGCCGCCGACGCCCAGGTCGACCATGTCAAGGAGCTCGCGACCGCGCCGGATTCGGCGTCCTTGCGCATCGCGCTGAACGGGCAGGCGTTCACCGTCAACCCCAAGCCGAACGCGGCAGCCGACACTATGGGCATCGTCTTGGCGTTCGTCGTGCTGCTGCTCGTGTTCCGGGCGGTGTGGGTCGCCGCGCTGCCCATCATCACGGCGATCGCGGGGGTGGGCACCTCTGCCGTCGTGGTGATGCTGCTCAGCCATGTCGTCACCCTCTCGGACACCACGTTGATCCTCGGCTCGCTGATCGGGCTGGGCGTGGGCATCGACTACGCGCTGTTCATCGTCAACCGGCACCGGTCCAACTTGATGGCGGGCATGAGCGTCGCCGACTCGGTCGCCAAGTCCCTGAACACCTCCGGCCGTGCTGTGGTCTTCGCCGGGCTGACCGTGGTCATTGCCCTGCTCGGCATGCTCACCCTGAACGTCGGCATCATCAACGGCATGGCCATCGGCGCGGCCATCACCGTGGCACTGACCGTGCTGGCCGCCATCACGCTGCTGCCGGCGCTGCTGGGCCTGATCGGTTCGCGGGTTCTCAGCCGCAGCCAGCGCCGTGCCCTGATCGCCTACGGGACGTTCGGTGCACCTGGGAACGGTGTCTGGGGCCGGTGGGCTGAACGGGTGCAGGCCCGCCCCAAGGTGCTGGGTCTGATCGCTCTGGTTGTGCTGGCGGTGCTCGCCCTGCCGACGCTGACGCTGCGCATGGGCGCGTCCGACGACGGCAACCTGCCCGCGTCCTCGACGAACCGGCAGGCGTACGACATGATCGCGGACGGTTTCGGCCCCGGCTTCAACGGCCCGCTGGCCCTGGCTGTGCAGGCCCCCACCGCCGCCGACCGGGCGGCCGAGGCGAAGCTGGTCACCACCCTCAAGCAGGTCGACGGGGTCGCCGGGGTGTCCGCCGCCCCCATGAAGGACGGACAGCGGGTCGGCGTGATCTCCGTCGTGCCGACGACGTCCCCGCAGTCCGAGGAGACCTCCGACCTGATCCACCGTCTGCGCACGGACGTGCTGCCGCAGGCGGAGCAGGGCACGTCCATGAAGGTCTACGTGGGCGGCCTCACCGCGAGCAACGACGACTTCGCGTCGGTGCTGATGGCCAAGCTGCCGGTGTTCGTCCTGGTGATCGCCGCGCTCGGCTTCCTGTTGCTGACCGTGGCCTTCCGCAGCCTGCTCATACCTGCTGTCGGCGCACTGCTGAACATCCTGAGCATCGGGGTGGCGTTCGGGGCGATCGTCGTGGTCTTCCAGTACGGCTTCGGCGCGAGCCTGCTCGGGCTCGGGGCCGCCGGGCCGATCGAGTCGTTCGTGCCCATCCTGGTCGTCGGCATCATGTTCGGCCTGTCCATGGACTACCAGGTCTTCCTGGTCAGCCGGATGCGCGAGGAGTGGGCCCGTACGGGGGACAACCGCCGCGCGATCCGCGTCGGCCAGGCCGAGACCGGCAAAGTGATCGCCGTCGCGGCCGCCATCATGGTCTGTGTCTTCGGCTCGTTCGTGTTCGGCGGCATGCGCGTGATCTCCGAGTTCGGTGTGAGCCTCGCGGTGGCCGTGGCGCTCGACGCCCTGTTGATCCGCATGATCGTCGTACCCGCGCTGATGCACCTGTGCGGGCGGGGCAACTGGTGGCTGCCCCGCCGCCTGGACCGGGCGCTGCCGCATGTGTCGGTGGAAGGCCCGTCGGAGAAACCTGTCGGGCGGCCCGGCAGGGACCGTGAGCCGCAGACAGCCGGAATCGCCGGCTGAGACCCGTCGACGGAGTGCAGAGTGCACGGGCCGGGCCGCGGAAGTCGCTCGTCCGCGGTCCGGCCCGTACTGCATACAGTGAAGGGATGCAGGTGACAGCCGTGTTCCGGCAGTGGTTGACCCGTCATGAGCGGATCAGGGACGCGCTCCCGGCCGTGCTGGTCATTCTGGTCGGTGTGGGGGCGAGCGCCGTGGGTGAGGGGTGGTCCGGCTGGCACCTGCCCCGGGCGGCCGGGGTGGCCTGGACCGCGCTGGCATGCCTGCCCCTGGTCGTCCGCAGCCGCTGGCCGCTGCCCGTCGCCGTCGCCACGCTGGCCGTCGACCTGGCCCACATGGTCCGCGGGCCGGACTCCTCCCTGGCTCCGGCGGCGAGCCTGGTGGCCCTCTATACCGTCGCCACCCGCAGCAGCCGGCGCACCGCGTGGACCGTCGGCCTGATCGCCTCTGTCGCGATCACGGCCGTCCATGCGGTCACCGCCTCGGCCGGGCCCCTCGCGGGTACGAGCCTACTGCGGTTCGACCTGGCGATTGCGGCCACCGTCCTGGGCGACGCCGTCCGCAGCCGCCGCCTCCACCTCGCCCGGGTCGAGGAGCGCGCGGAACGTGCCGAGCGCACCCGGGAGCAGGAGGCCCGCCGCCGGGTCACCGAGGAACGGGTCCGCATCGCCCGCGAGCTGCATGACGTCGTCGCCCACCACATCACCCTGGTCAACGCCCAGGTCGGCGTGGCCCACCATCTGATGCGCACCGACCCCGACCGGGCCTATCAGGCGCTCGCCCAGATCAAGGACAACAGCCGCGCCGCGCTCGACGAACTGCGTGCCACCGTCGGCCTGCTGCGCCAGCCCGACGACGCCCCCGACTCCCGGGCGCCCCTTCCCGGGCTGGCCGACCTTGACGCGCTGGTCGCCGGCGTCAGCGCCGGCGGGCTGCCGGTGAAGGTGGTGCGCACGGGCACCCCGGGCCCGGTGGCACCCACCACCGGCCTGACGGCCTACCGCATCATCCAGGAAGCGCTCACCAACACCCGCAAGCACGCGACCGCGACCCATGCGGTGGTGACCGTGGACCACGGCACCGAGATACTCCGCATCACCGTCACGGACGACGGGCGTCCCCGCGCGGCCAACGGTCCCGGCACCGGGCACGGCCTGATCGGCATGCACGAACGCACCGTGGCCATCGGCGGAACGGTCACCGCCGGCCCCCGGCCGGAGGGCGGCTTCCGGGTACAGGCCGAACTCCCCCTCGCCCTCACCCCGCAGACCATCTGAGCCCCCTGCCCGAAAGGCCCCCGATGACCATCCGTGTCCTGCTCGCCGACGACCAGGCCCTGCTGCGCGGCACCTTCCGCCTGCTCATCGACGCACAGCCGGACATGGAGGTCGTCGCGGAGGCGTCCAACGGCAGCGAGGCCGTGGAACTGGCCCGCTCCGAACGCGCCGACGTCGTCGTCATGGACATCCGGATGCCGGAAGTCGACGGCATCGAAGCCACCCGGCTCATCGGACAGGACGAAGACCTGGCCGGAGTGAAGGTCCTGGTCCTGACCACCTTCGAGGTGGACGAGTTCGTCATCCAGGCCCTGCGGGCCGGTGCGAGCGGTTTCCTCGGCAAGGGCATCGAACCGGTCCAGCTCCTCGACGCCATCCGCCTCGTCGCGGCGGACGAAGCGCTGCTCTCCCCGGCTGCGACCAAGGGGCTGATCACCCGCTTCCTGGCCCAGCCCTCCCCGGGCCGCCTCGCCTCCCCGCAACGGCTTGCCTCGCTCACGCCCCGGGAGCGCGAGGTGATGATCCTGGTGGCCACGGGCCTGTCCAACGACGAGATCGCGGAACGGCTCTTCGTCGCCCCGGTCACCGTCAAGACCCACATCAACCGGACGATGGCCAAACTCGGCGCCCGCGACCGTGCCCAAGTCGTCGTCCTGGCCTACGAGACCGGTCTGGTCCGCGCCGGTGAGACACCGCCCTGAGGACACACGGCCGGCCGGATACGCCTCCTGGGCTGACCCACCGGCTCCCGACGTGACCGCTGGGCACTTTTCCACGTGAACTCCTCGATCGCTGCCGCGGCTTGACGGTAACTGTCGGGTAGCACGAAAGATTTCAGTGAGCGGGTCTGTGACCTGGGCGCTGAAATCTTTCGCGCGATGGCTCACGCCGGCTCGGGTACACCGGTTACCTCAGTGCCGGGCGGACGAGTTCAGCGTTTGACTCGATTGCGGACGGCTAGGACCGCGAAGGCCAGGAGGACGGGCTCCACCAGGCGGGAGGTCATCTCGATGTAGGTGCCGGCGGTGGTCAGCTCCTGGTCGGCGGAGCGGAAGACCACCGAGTTGAGGGTGACGTTCAGGGCCTTGTCGAAGCGCTCGCCGGTGAACCGGTCTCCGGTGGGGGTGCGCGGTTCGTCCTTGCCGATCTCGAAGGTCACTCGCCCGCCGCCGGGCGGCACGGTGCCGGTCGCTTCCTGCTTCGTGCCGTCCTTGGGGGGTCCGAAGACCATCAGCAGCACGATGGTGACGAGCATGGCGGCGGCGAGCCAGCCCAAAGCCCGGGAGGCGCGCAGGCCGTAGCCGGACAGCAGCCAGTAGCCGTACAGCAGTCCGCGTTCGGCGCGGATGGTGCCGGTACGGTCGTGGCGGCGCATCTCTATCTCGCCGTAGTAGAAATCTGCCGCACCCGGCTCGTTCTTGCTGTCCTCGAAGGCCTTGCGCAGCGCCCGGTACACGGGTGCCAGTTGTGCCGGCCCGACTTGCACGGCGCCGAATACGGGCACGTGCCAGCCCGGGACGGCTGTCGGCTGGCTCGCGCGCCAGTGGTGCTCTTCGGCAAGCGTGCGGCGCTGGGTGAACCGCACCAGGTGCCCCGATTGCCAGTGCGTACCGGGTGGGACCGTGTCGAAGGAGCAGGTGCCTTCCAGACGGAGCTGGTCCAGGTGCACGGTCCCGGTGAACAGGCATTCCGCGAGTCCGACGTCGGCGAGGACCAAGTGGGCCGCGTCCACTCCGCGCAGCGAGGCGATGTGTACCGCGGGGTCGGGTGAGCCAGTGAACGGCTCTTCTGTCACCTGCCGGCCGTCGAAGAGCACGAACGGGTCCGGCTCTGCCGCAATGGTGAGGGGATATTCGAAGATCGCACGGGCGAAGTCCACCGTGGCGTAGCGCAGATGTACCTCAGCCGTCGACGACCAGCGGGTCCGCCGACACTCCAGGCGGCGCGCGGCAAACGCAAGGGTCACCGGGCCGCCGAACACCGCCCCGGACAACGTGACCCGCCCGGCGCACACCAATGGCCCGAGGCTTAACGCCCTCTTGAAGGTCGCCGACCCGAAATCGGCGTCGCTCTTGAAGGTCGCCGCCCCGAACCTGGCGTAGTCCTTGAAGGTCGCCGCCCCGAACGCGGCGGCACCAAGGCGGGGGTGTCCGGTAGCAGGGTCGCGGAGAGCGTGGAGGAGGGCATTGAGAAGGAGTTCGGTGAAGGGGGTGCCGCGGTGGTCGATGTCGGCTCCGGGGGGCAGGCCGGCCAGATAGGTGCTGCGGTCGGAGCCATCCAGGTGGGCGAGGCATGCGGTGTGGCCGGCAACGTGGATGCCGGGGCAGCCGAACGGCCTTTCTGAACTGGAGTCCTGGCCACAGTGCGGCCAGCTCGGCTGAGTTGGGGGCGGTTCGGGGCTTGGCTGCGCCATACCCCGAAGGACGATTGAACGCGAGCAGCGGTTGCCGACCTCACCCCGTGTCCGCAGCACTGACGGTCCCCGACGCCTCGGCGGTCCCTAGGCTGGGTGGGTGCTTACCAACGCCCTAAGCTCGCTGTGGGCCGAGCCCCGCGCCACGGACGCTCCCGAACGGGTGTCGCGCGACTGGGTGCTGGTCGGGGTGTTGATGGTGACGGCGCTGCTTGAGGGAGTCCTCCGGAACGACGTCGCCTGGCGGCCGTTCGCGACGATCGTGGCGGTCGGACTTGCACCGGTGCTGCTGTGGCGGCGTACCCACCCGTTGGCCTGTGTCGTGGTGGCCTTCGGCACCGCGACGGCGTTGGGATTGGCGAGACTGCTGGGCGGGGCCCAGAGCGTGGGCCTGAACACGATGACCTACATCCTGGTGTTCGTCTACGCGCTGGTCCGCTGGGACTCAGGACGCGAGATCGTGATCGGGGCGGCGGTGGTGGCGGTCGCTGCGGTATTCGGCATGGTGACCGACTACACCGGGCCGACCGAGCTCTTCGGCGGGTTTGCCGTGCTGGCGACGGCGGCGGCGGGCGGAGCGGCGTTCCGCTACCGCGCCGAGAGCCGGCGCCGGGCGGTGGACCAGATCCGCAGCCAGGAGCGGGTCGGCCTCGCGCGCGAGCTGCACGACATGGTCGCCCACCACGTCTCGGCGATCGCTGTGCAGGCGCAGGCGGGCCGGGCGATCGCCGGGCAGCGACCTGAAGCGGCGCTCGAGACGCTGGCGGTCATCGAAGGGGAAGCGTCGCGGACGCTCGCGGAGATGCGGGCGATGGTCCGGGTGCTGCGCGACGGAGCGCCGGCGGAGTACGCCCTCCAGCCCGGCATCGCCGACCTGGTGTCCCTCGCCCGACGCGCCCCGGCCCCGGCCGTCGACGTGGAGTTGCCAGATGACCTGGACGAACTTCCGCCCCAGGTCGACGCGGCGGTCTACCGGCTGGCGCAAGAGGCGCTGACCAACGCCCTGCGGCACGCCCGCAACGCCTCGCGAGTGATGATCCGGGTCGTAGAGGGCGCGGGAAGGCTTCGATTACGCGTGACCGACGACGGACAGATAGACCCGGCACGGTCGGTGAACCACGGCTTCGGGCTGCTGGGGATGACCGAGCGTGTGCAGCTGCTCGGCGGCACGCTGCGTGCCGGGCCGGCGCCCGAGGGCGGGTGGACGGTCGACGCCGAACTGCCGACGAAGGTACGCCGATGACGGTGCGCGTGCTGGTGGCCGACGACCAAGATCTGGTGCGCACCGGCCTGTCGATGATCCTTGACGCGCAGCCCGACATCGAGGTCGTCGGCCAGGCCGCCGACGGCCACGCCGCCGTCGAGCTGGCGCATCGGCTCCGCCCCGACGTGTGCCTGGTCGACATCCAGATGCCCGGGCTCGACGGCATCAAGGTGACCCGGCTCCTCGCGGGGCGGGGCGTCCCGGACCCGATCGCGGTAGTGGTGATCACGACGTTCGACCTCGACGAGTACGTCCACGGCGCGCTCCGGGCTGGCGCCCGAGGCTTTCTGCTCAAGGACGCCGGGCCGGAGCTGCTCGTCCAGGCCGTCCATGTCGCCGCCGCCGGCGATGCACTGATCGCGCCGAACATCACCCGGCGGCTGCTGGCCACCCTCGCCGCCAGGGAACCGTCGAGCCGACGGACCCAACCGGTCGAGCCGCTCACCGAACGCGAGGAGGAGGTGCTGACGCTGGTCGCCCGTGGCCGCACGAACGCCGAGATCGCCGACGAGCTGTTCATCGGCTTGACGACCGCCAAGACCCACGTCGCCAGCCTGCTGACCAAAATCGGCGCTCGAAACAGGGTCGAGATCGCGATGTGGGCGTACGACACCGGCCGGGTGGAGCACTGAACCCAACCTGACGCGCATGCACGACGACTGGTTCCCGGCCGGGCGGCTGCAGCGCGACGGCCTGCAGTCGTCCCCGGTGCCGGCAGTGAGCTCAGGCGACGAACCTGGAGTCGACCAGTCAACGACTGGCCGCCGCACAGGCCAGTGGCGCTGCCCACTCGCCGAACACGAGGTCCAACCGTGCCCCAGGACCCCACCGCGCCTCCGCCCCTCCACGTCCTCGACCATGGGCTCGCCATGGGACTCGGAGTCCCGCAGTTCACCGCCCGCCGCTTCACGGCCCCGGCGTGTCGGGTAGCCGGAGCGCGTTACCGCGCCCCGGCCCCCTCAGAACCGGACTTGCCAGTCGTCCCGGCATCCGGCTCAAGCGAGCCCCAAGGGCTCACGGAACCTGCATAGTTGGCCGTCTGTCAATCTTGGCGTGGTGCATCTGATGACAGTCCGCGTGCACAAGGATCAGGTTCTTCTTCTCGTCCGTCCCGCCGTTCTTTCGATAGGTGAGGTGGTGCCTGTTGAGCCCGCCTCCCCTGAGCTGAATCCAGAACCACTCTGCCCAAAAGCGCGGGTCCTCACGCTCAAATTCAGCTCCGGCAATGAGCGCTTGCCTGCACAGTGGACACAGCCCCCTCTGTAGGTAGGCCAAAGAGAGTGCCTTCTTGTCCAGTGGCAGGGTTCGCGCTTGCCTCTTTCGGCGTTCGTTCCAGTATTCCGCGAGAGTCGCATCGTCCAGCGACGCAGATCCTCGCACCTTCACGTGTCGGATAATCTTGGTCCAGGCGAGCTTCTGAAGGTGGGCACCAGTTGCATGGTCCCCGAACACCCAGCGATCCCGCCTTTCCCTATTGAACCTGCCAAAGTACCTGTCGCACACCCAGTACCTTGATTTATTGGGGTGCCTGTACTTGGCCCACTTATAGGTGAGCGTCCATACATAGTTGTCGAGCGAGCCGAACGTCTTGCTCGACACCCCAACCCGGTAGTAGGCCGCCCATCCGCGCGTGATGGGCACAATCCTACGCAGCACCGCACCGACGTTTGCTCCCCGAAGTGAGAGCATCTCGGCACGTAGCCTTTCCTGGAACCTCTTAACGGCCTCCTTGCTCGGCTTGATGAGCAGCTTTCCGCTGTACCGACGGACGTTGAAGCCGAGGAAGTCGAAACCTTCATCAAGGTGGACCACACGGGTCTTTTCCTCGTT
The DNA here is from genome assembly GCF_042732265.1 of Streptomyces sp. NPDC059788. Classification (NCBI taxonomy): domain Bacteria; kingdom Bacillati; phylum Actinomycetota; class Actinomycetes; order Kitasatosporales; family Streptomycetaceae; genus Streptomyces; species Streptomyces sp. NPDC059788. Next base: position 36,075 of record NZ_JBHWHY010000071.1, read on the forward strand.
GAAGGTGAGGCCCCTCGGCCCTAGCCATTCACCCAGCTTTCGCCTGACTTGATGCGCTTCCTCTTCGCTGTGGCAGATCGCCACAAAATCGTCTGCGTATCTCACCAGTACCGGAGTGCCGGGCACTGCCCCGGGCTCTCGCCCGCACTGCTTTACCCCGTATTCGCACCCCGCAGCCGTTTCCAACCCGTGTAGAGCAACGTTCATCAACAGCGGGCTGATTACCCCGCCTTGGGGAGTTCCCTCTTCCGTGGCGAGGAATCGACCGTCTTCCATGACGCCGGCCTTCAGCCACCGGTGGATCAGTCCCCTGGCAGGGAACTGGCCGATGGCTCTAAGGAGGTGGTCGTGGTCGATGTGGTCGAATGCCCCTGCCAGATCCGCATCTAGGACCCACTGTCGCTTGGACCTTGCCCTGGCGACGTTGTGGATTGCCTCGATCGCGTCATGGCAACCCCGGCCGGGCCGGAAGCCGTAGCTCCGCGGTTCGAACCGGGCTTCCCACTCGGGCTCCATGGCATTCTTCACCCGCGCCTGGAGGGCGCGGTCACGGATGACCGGGATGCCGAGGGGACGCTGCTTTCCATTACTCTTCGGGATATACACGCGTTTTACCGGCCTGGCTCGCCAAGGTTGGGGCGACCGATGGATTTCGGTTGCCAGTCTTGCCCTCGATGTAGCAGTGAGGGCACGTTCCTTGTCGATCCCAGCCGTCTTACGTCCAGCGCTCTGCTGTGTCACTCGCCTCACGCTCACAAGCGTGTTGCTGAAGGACCGCAACATGAGCTTTTGCAGGTTGCGGACCTTTTTGAGGTCCCCGTCCCGTGTCGCCTTGAAGATCCGCTGCCTCAAACGTCGTACGTCATCCTCGGCCTTGGCCCAGTCGATGCTGTTCCAGTCGAGCGCGTTCGCAGGTCCGTTCATTGGGGCAGCGGAATCTAACTGGTTCGTTTCTGATCCCACGGTTACCCCCAACGTCTAACTTGTTCTGCGATTCTGATGTTTTGGCTTTGTACTTCAAGGGCTCACCTGACCCACGTGGGCGCCCTTTCGGGCCGGTCTACTCGGGACCGTATCCGGCGGGTTATGCAGGGCCGTGAGGATTTCGGTCCCCCTGCTTTCCCCTGGCCTTTCGGCCTACCGGCATTTGCTTCTTGGGTCATCCTGTTCCCGCTGGAGGGTTGGGCCTTCCTTGCGTCTGGCTTACCGGTTGGCGACTCGCCCACCGGACTCCAACGGGGTTCTCGCGTTCCACACATGCAAGATGTGACTGGATTGGGTGCCCCCTATACCCCGGGACTGGCGGTGTCCGCACCTGCTTCTAGGTCGCACAGGTTCGCCTGGCGCCTTTCAGCGCCGAGTCCTCTCTCCGTCTTCATGCACACCATCGACGAAGTGTCAGTTACGAGGCATCAACAGGGGTTCATTCGCATTCACCCGCCCAGTCTTCCCCTTGCCTGTTGCGCCTCGATGGCCAAGGCACTCTTGGGCTTGAACACTCGGCTTCACACCCCGCCGTTACCAGCGACGCATGCGAGTGCGGGGACGCGGCCTGGACACAGGCCGGGGAGGCGTCTCTTTTATCCTCTTTCTAACTATTTACCTCCACTTGTCATGTGCGACTTCGCGCCGCACCCTAGCTCAGACACCAGTCGCAAACTAGGCCCGGAAGCTCTGCGGGGCAGGGTTGAGGGTCTTGTGCACGACGCCGGCGGACACCTTGACGGCTGTGGCGATCTGGCGGATGGACTGGCCTTCGGCGCGGCGGGCGAGGATCACGCGGCGCTTGTCGTCGTCCACGACGGGGCGCCGGCCGCCGACCCGGCCGCGGGCGCGGGCGGAGCCCAGGCCGTTCTTCGTCTTCTTGATGATGTCGCGGCGCCGGTCCTCGACGAGCGCGAGCGCCAGGTCCAGGATCAGGGAGCGCTCGGTGTGCTCGCCGGTGGCGATGCCGTCCAGGACTTTGACGGCGATGCCGCGCTGGAAGAGGTCGTTGAGGACGATCAGCCCTTCGAGGAGGTTGCGGCCGAGGCGGTCGACTTCCTGGACGGTAAGGGCTTGCAGAGAATCAACATGCGGTCTTGATCTCCGTGTCGCTGTCTCCTTGTGCGAGGAAGTTCATCACGTCAAGTGGGGTGCGAAAGCGGGCTGTTGAAGCTGCGATGTCGTAGCCGTGCTGCCGGAGGAGCGGGCAGACCTCGCCGACGGCGTGGGTGATGGTCGTTCTGCCCACCTGGAACAGTTGCCCGAGGAGTTCTTGAGTGCCGATCTTCCGCGTGTAGAGGATCGCGGCCAGAATGCGGTCGGCTGCGCAGAGTGTGTCCTTGGGGCCGGCACCCCGGGCACGAAGCCGTGCTCCACCGCGTTGCTGGTGACGGATGCGTTCGCGCTGTTTGTCGAGTGCCAGGGCCAG
>NZ_JBHWHY010000072.1:0-38120 GCF_042732265.1 Streptomyces sp. NPDC059788
GGCCCGTGGCGGCGGTGGTCAACTCCCACCGCCGCCACGGGCCTTCACGCGCCACTTCACCAGCGGCGCGCTCCCCCGTCGGAACCGGCGATGGGCCCCCGCCCGCATATCGACCGCCGCACCACCCGGACCACTTCCTCCCGCACCGGACCGGCCGACTGCCGGTCACCGTGAAAACCACGCTAGCGGCGACCACTGACAACGGCCCGCGCGCCGGCCACGGAGGGACAATGGCCGAATGCCTCACACGCACCTCGCATCACCGTTGTTCGACATCAGCCACGGTCAGGGCCTGCGCCAGTTCGCCGAACTGGCGCTCGCCCTGCTCCTGTCCTCCCTCATCGGGCTGGAACGGCAGGTGCAGCAGAAGAGCGCGGGGCTGCGCACCCACACCCTCGTCGGTGTGGGCAGCGCGCTCTTCATGGAGGTCTCGGTCCACGGCTTCTACGCGCTGCTGGGCGCGGACGGCGTCGCGCTGGACCCGTCCCGGGTGGCGGCGCAGATCGTCTCGGGCATCGGCTTCATCGGCGGCGGCCTGATCTTCGTGAAGAAGGACGCGGTACGGGGCCTGACGACCGCCGCGACGATCTGGCTGACCTGCGCCATCGGCATGGCCTGCGGCGGCGGCCTGCCCCTGCTCGCCCTCGGCGCGACCCTGGTCCACTTCCTCGTCGTCCGCGGGTTCCCGAAGCTGTTCTCGGGGCGGCGGCGTGCGCCGTTCGTCGAGCGCGTCGAACTGCGCCTGAGCTACCGTGCACAACACGGCCTGCTGGGCCGGATGCTGGAGATGTGCACCAGCAGCGGCTTCCAGGTGACCGACGTCCAGGTGGAGACGGGAGCGGACGACCAGGTCCCGGCCGAGGTGCTGCTGCGGCTGGAGGGCACCGGCTCGGCGCACCCGCTCGTGGAGCGGCTGGCGGAGCTGGACGGGGTGCGCGGGGTGTCGATGGGACAGGAAACGGACCGCACGGAGTGACCGGCGGACGCACAGGGAAGGACGGCGAGATCATGGTGACCCCGGTCTGGCAGGAGACGGACACCGGCGTGCTGCGGCTGCCCTCCGGACGCACGGTCAGGGGCCGCGGCCTGCGCCGTCCGCTGCCGCCCGGCCCCGAGCCGGACTTCGCCGTATACCTGCTCGGCAAGCAGCCGCCCGAGGTCCCGTGGGAAGCCCGCTGGCTGCGCTGGCCGGACTTCCGGCTGCCGGGCGACCGGGCCCAGGCGCGGGAAATCTTCCGCGAGGTCTGGAATCGCGCGGAGACGGAACGTGTCGAGGTCGCCTGCGGAGGCGGTCGCGGCCGTACCGGTACGGCTCTCGCCTGTATCGCCGTCCTGGACGGGGTGCCGGCCGAGGAGGCGGTGGACTTCGTCCGCGCCCACTACGACCACCGCGCCGTCGAGACACCCTGGCAGCGGCGCTACGTGCGTCACTTTGGACGCTGACCGCCGGGCCCGCGCTCCGGGCCGGTGCCGCCCGCCGGCCCCGGCCCGGGTACCGGACCCGCGCCGCTCCCGCTGCCCGGCCCGCCCCTGCTGCCCGGCCCGCTCCCGGCGGGCACCAGATGGTCCCCCACCGTCTCGCGGTCCAGCAGGCGGGCGAGCCGTACCGGTACGTCGCCGCCCACCAGGACGATGACGACCAGCGTCAGCCCGAAGGTGAGCACGGCCAGCGCCCGGCCCAGTGACATGCCCTCGGCGAGCCGGGCACCGAGCACCGGCGCGACCGCTCCGCCGAGCGCGCCGACGTTGTAGACGAAGCCGAGGGAGGCCGCGCGAACTGGGGTCGGGAAGTGCCCGGCGATGTATTTCGGCAGGATGCCCGAGATGCCCTGGCCGAGGGCGAGCAGCCCGAAGAGCACCAATCCCAGGGCGACCAGGCTGTCCTGGACGGCGAACACCGGGAAGACGAACACGAGGGAGGCCAGCAGCGTCCCGGCGTACGCGCGGCGGGTGCCGAACCGGTCGCCCACGAAACCGGCCAGCCAGCAGCCCGCCATCGTGCCGAATCCGGCGTAGAACATCACGTCGGCGACCTGGGCGGGCGTGTACCCCAGCTCGGTCTTGAGGTAGGTGGGCAGCAGCGCCTGGACCGGCCAGCTGTAGAGGAAGGCGCAGAACACGGTGACCGTCAGGGACACGTACAGCACCCAGCCGCGCCGCCCGCCGAGCTGGACGGCGAACGCGGTCAGGCAGAGCGCGGCCAGCGCGGCCAGCCAGGGCACGCGTCCCGTCCCGGCCGGGGTGAAGACACAGAAGAGCGCGGCGGCCGCGACGGCTGCGAGCACGCAGTTCAGCCGGCGCCGCGCGCGCCCGGCGAGCAGTGCCCCGAAGGGGCTGGGGCGTTCTCCGGCAGCCCCCACCTCTGCGCTCCAGTCGCCCGCCTCCGGCAGCGACCTGCGGACCCAGAGCGCGACCAGCACGGGCAGCACGCCTGCCCAGAACATCCAGCGCCAGCCCCAGTTCGGTACGACCCACTGGTACAGCTGGGCCGCGAGGACCGTGCCGCCCGCATAGCCGGATATGAGGAAGCCGGAGGCCCGGTTGCGCAAGGCGGCGGGCCAGCTCTCCAGGACGTACGTGGCACTGGCGCTGTACTCCCCTGCCATTCCCATGCCGATGACCAGCCGGGCGGCGAACAGGCTGGTGTAGTCCCAGGCGAAGCCGCACGCGAAGGTTCCCAGCGAGTAGAGCAGGATGCTGGCGATCATCGCGGCCTTGCGCCCGTACCGGTCGCCCATCGCGCCCAGGAGCGCCCCGCCGAGCCAGCGGGTGATGAACGCGCCGGAGACCAGGGAGGCCGCTCCGGCCGTGCTCAGACCGAACGTGTCGGCGACCTCGGTCAGGACGAGGGTGATCAGGACGAAGTCGAAGCCGTCCAGGAGGTAGCCCACCCAGGCGGCGAACATCGACTTCCACTGGCGCGGCGTCACCTGCCGGTACCAGGGCGGGTACCCGCCCCGGGGCCGGGCGTCCTTCCCGGGACGCGCGTTCACAACAGCCCGGCGTCTTCCAGGCGGCGCCGGACCGTGCCGACGGCGGCCTCGTCCAGCGGGAGCTGCGGCGGCGCGGTGGCCGGGCAGGCAATGACGCCCTGGAGGTGCAGCGCCGCCTTGAAGGCACCCAGCGCGGAGGAGTTGCGGCCCATCGCCGCCGGGTCGCCCGCGTCGGTGATGGAGAAGAGCGCCGCGAGTCGGTCCTGTTCGGCGGCGGCCTCGCGCCAGCGGCCCGCCGCGGCGTGCTCGTAGAGGCGTACGTAGCCGTGCGGGTCGACATTGCCGAGGCCGGGCACGACGCCGTGGGCGCCTGCCAGCAGGGCGCCGTCCACGGTCAGTTCCGACCCGGTGAGCACGGTGAAGTCCGGCGCCTGCGCGCGCGCCCGCACCAGGAGGCGCCGTAGCGCGCCGTCCTCGCCGCTGCTGTCCTTGAGGCCGGCCAGCACGCCGTCCCGGGCGAGCGTGAGCACCGTGTCGGCGGGCAGTTTGGTGTGCACGGCCATCGGGATGTCGTACGCGAACAGCGGCAGGCCGCTGCCGTCGCGTACGCGCCTGAAGTGGCCGGCGACCTCGGCGGGGTGGGTGCGCGTGTAGAAGGGGGCGGTGGCCACGACGGCGTCGGCGCCCAGGCTCCGGGCCTGCCGGGCGTGCTCCAGGACGCGGGGCGTACTCATGTCGATCACCCCGGCCAGTACCGGCAGCCGGCCCGCGGCCGCCTCGACCACCGTCTCGACGACGGTGCGGCGCTGCGCGTCGGTCAAGAAGGCCGCCTCGCCGCTGGAGCCGAGTACGAACAGCCCGCTCACCCCGGCTCCGGCGAGCCGGGCGGTGAGCGCGGCCAGCGAGCGGGTGTCGACCCGGCCGTCGGGGGTCAGCGGGGTGCACAGCGGCGGGACGACGCCGGTGAGCGGCGCGGGAGGACGCATGGGTCATCAGCCTTCTGCTCGTGCCCTGTGCCGGGGTCGGGGACGCGCCGGGTACGTCCCTTCACCGGCGCGGTCATGCACATTCCGGACGTCGGACGTCCCATGTTGGCGGACGTCCGGGTGAATGTGGACCAGCCGCCCTGGCGTGTCAATAGCGCACGCGACGGACCATTCGTTGACGCGGAGTCAACCGCTGCCTAGCGTGACGCCGAACCGGCCGGCGGCACGGCCGGGAACCGAGGCGGAGGCAGGCGTGACGAAACCGCAGGACATCGCAGTACGCCCCTACGACCTGGTGCTGTTCGGCGCCACCGGGTTCGTGGGGCGGCTCACCGCCGCCTACCTGGCCCGGCACGCGCCCGACGGCTGCCGCTGGGCGCTGGCCGGCCGCGACCACGCGAAGCTCGCCCGGCTGCGGGACGAGCTGGCCGGGATCGACCCGGCCCACGCGGACCTGCCCCTGCTGTGCGCCGACACCGAGGACCCCGGTTCGCTGCGCACGCTCGCGGCGGGCACCCGCGTGCTCGCGACGACCGTCGGGCCGTACCTCACCTACGGGGACGCGCTGGTGGCCGCCTGCGCCGAGGCCGGTACGGACTACGCCGACCTGACCGGCGAGGCCGAGTTCGTCGACCGGACCTATGTGCGCTACGACGCGGCGGCGCGCGCCTCGGGCGCCCGTATCGTGCACGCCTGCGGCTTCGACTGCGTACCGCCCGACCTCGGTGTGCACTTCACGGTCGGCCGGCTGCCGCCCGGTGTGCCGCTGCGCGTCGACGGCTTCGTACGGAGCAACGCGGCCATTTCCGGCGGAACACTGGCCTCGGCTCTGACGGCGGCCTCGCGCCCACTGGGCATGGTGCGCGCCGCCCGCGAGCGGCAGCGCCTGGAGGGGCGGCCGGCGGGCCGTACGGTACGGGCGCCGGTCGGCCGGCCGCACCGCAACGGCGTCGTACGGGCGTGGGCCGTGCCGCTGCCGACGCTCGATCCCCAGGTGGTCGCGCGTTCGGCGGCCGGACTTCGGCAGTACGGGCCGGACTTCACCTATCGCCACTTCGCCGCCGTCAAGTGGCTGCCGGTCGCCGTGGGCGGCGTGCTGGGCGCGGGCGCCGCGTTCTCGGTCGCGCAGGTGCCGCCCGCGCGCCGCTGGCTGTCGGGACGGCTGGCTCCGGGCGCGGGGCCGGACGAGGAGCGGCGGGCGCGCAGCCGGTTCAGTGTGCGGTTCGTCGGCGAGGGCGGTGGCCGGCGTGTCCTGACGGAGGTCGCGGGCGGCGACCCGGGCTACGACGAGACGGCGAAGATCCTCGCGGAGTCGGCGCTGAGCCTGGCCTTCGACGACCTGCCCGGAACGGCCGGCCAGGTGACCACGGCGGTCGCGATGGGCGACGCGCTCACCGGGCGGCTCCGGCGGGCGGGGATCACGTTCCGGGTGCTCGCCGAGTCCCCGTCGCGGACGGGCCGGGCGGGCTGACCCGCTGCCGGGGCGTCAGTCGGCGCGCGCCCGGGACAGTGCGCGCCGGCACAGCGCGTCGGCGGCCCGGGTCGTCTCCGGGAGGCGGTACCGCGGCGCCAGGTGGAGGGTGTGCGCGCAGGCCCGGTCGAGGTCCACTCGGTGGCCCACGGACACGAAGACCGGCTTCACGCCCTTCTGCGTACGCAGCGCCCGGCCGACGACCTCGTCGCGGCCGTCGGCGGTGCCGTCCAGGAGCGGCGAGGACTCGCCGCGCTCCACACCGGGCAGCGCGTACCGCGACGTGAACGGGTTCTTGGCGACCCCGATGGTGGGCAGGCCGGTGAGCACGCCGAGGTGGCTGGCGAGGCCGAAGCGGCGCGGGTGCGCGAGGCCGTAGCCGTCGCAGACCACCAGGTCCGGTGTGCGGCCGAGACGGCCGAGGGCGGCCACCACCGTGGGGATCTCCCGGAAGGCGAGCAGGCCCGGCACGTACGGGAAGGAGATCCGGCCGACGGCGGTGGCCTCGTCGACCACCGCCAGGGTGCCGCCGTCCAGGGCCACGGCCGCCGCGGCCACCAGGTCGCGGTCGTCGTCGTAGGCGACGTCCACGCCGACGACCGTCCCGGCGAAGCCCGGCTCGGGCCCGGACTGCTCCCGCCGCACCCGGGCGCGCAGCCGGTCCTGGACCGCCAGCGCCCCGGCCTCATCGGTGGGCCAGTGGGCCAGCTCGTCGTCGAGGGAGATCGCGGCGTCGTTCGTCATGGTGCGGCCACGGTATCGAACGGGCGGACGGAAAAGTCGTTGCGGCCCTGTCGCGGCTGTGTGTGATGATGCGCGCGGCGCGCCCGCGGGCACGGCCGGTCCCGCACGCCGCGGCGCCCGGTCCGCGCGGGCGCGGAAACACGAACGATGGGAAAACGGGAATGTTCGCGATCTCGCTGGGTGACGACGGTGCCGAACTGCGGCCCCTGGAGCCTCGCCACGCCGAGGAGTACCTGGCGCACATCGACCGCGGCCGACAGTACATAGGCCGCTTCATCGGGCTGGCGGACGCGAGCACCGACCTCCCCTCCGCCACGGCGTTCCTGCGGTCGTACGCGGACAAGGCGGCGGACGACAGCGGGCGGCTGTACGGGATCTGGACGGACGGCACGCTGGTCGGCGGTGTCCTGTTCCGCACCTTCGACGCCGCCGCCGGGACGTGCGAGGTCGGCTGCTGGCTGGAGGAGTCGGCCGTCGGGCGGGGGCTCGTGACGCGGGCCGCCCGGCTGCTCGTCGACTGGGCGGTGGAGAAGCGCGGCATCCACCGCGTGGAGTGGATCGTGGCCGCCGGCAACACCCCGAGCATCAGGGTCGCCGAGCGGCTCGGGATGGTGCGTGACGGGGTGCTGCGGGAGAGCAAGCTGCACGGCGGGGTACGCCACGATGTGGAGATCTGGTCGGTACTGGCCCCGGAGTGGCGCGAGCTGCGGACTGCCGGGCGGTGACCAGCGGGCGCGCCCACCGGGCGTGCGGGACCGACGCGGTCACGAGGCCGGTGGCGCCGACCGCGGCAGGTCCTCCAGCAGGGTGCCGAGCGCGCCGGTGACCAGCGCGCACACCGCGTCCGGGTCGGCGTCGGCCAGTGGCTGCTTGCCGACGACCACCCGCATAAGGCCGATGCCGAGCATCCACGACAGGGCGAGGTCGGCGCGCAGCCCGCGGTCGTCGGCGGTGCTGAGCGTGGCGAGCACCCGCGCGTAGTCGTCGCCCATCTCTCGTACGGCGGTGGTGACCTCGTCGCTGTCGCCGATGGAGCGCAGGAACGTCTCCAGGGCGCGGTCCCCCGGGTCCGCGCCCTGGTGGCCGAGCATGCCGCGCAGCGCCGCCTCGAACAGCTCACCGGGCGGTGTGCTGTTCAGCTGCTGCCGGCCGCCGAGCGCCACCACCTCGCCGAACAGCGCCTTCTTGGAACCGAAGTAGCGGAAGAGCAGGGCCTGGTTGACCCCGGCCCGCTCCGCGATGTCGCGTACGGTCGCCCGCTCGTAGCCCCGCTCGGCGAACAGCGCGGCCGCCGCCTCCAGGAGCAGCAGCCGGGTGCCCTGCGCGCCGCGGCGGCGCGTCGGGGCCACGGCCGGCGGCCCGCTCTCCGGCACGCCCGGCGCGTATCCCGTACCGGCCCCCTGACCGGTCCCCGGCTCGTTCCCGCTCATCCGCGTGCTCCTCTCCTCGCTCTTCGGCGCCCCGCGGACCCGACGGTCCGCCAGATTCGTGATCATGCAGGACCGTTGACCGTACCAAGTACCCGCCTCTACTTTGTAAGCAGTTGCTTACACGAGGGAGGCCCCGGTGACCACAGCCGACACGATGCCCCTTTCCTACCCGTTCAACGATCCCGGCGGGCTGGCCCTGTCCGACGCCTACGAAGAGATCCGCGACCGGCCGGGACTGCTGCGGGTACAGATGGCATACGGCGAACCGGCCTGGCTCGCCACCCGTTACGCCGACGCCCGACTGGTCCTCGGCGACCGCCGCTTCAGCCGCGCGGAAGGACTCACCCGCGACGAACCGCGGCAGTCCGAGGGGCAGCGGGACAGCGGGATACTGAGCATGGACCCGCCCGACCACACCCGGCTGCGCACCCTGGTCGCCAAGGCGTTCACCGTGCACCAGGTGGAGAAACTGCGGCCGTGGGTCCGCGAGTTGACACACGGCCTGATCGACGAGCTCCTGGCCGCCGGCCCGCCCGTCGACCTCGTCGACCGCTACGCCCTGCCCATCCCGGTCGCGGTCATCTGCCGGATGCTCGGGGTGCCCGAGGAGGACCGGCCCAAGTTCCGCGCGTGGAGCGACGCCGCGCTGTCCACCAGCTCCCTGACGGCCGAGGAGTTCGACGCCAACCGGGACGAACTGCGCGCCTACATGGCGAAGTTGATCGAGGAACACCGGGTGTCGCCCCAGGACGACATCATGACCCGGCTGATCGAGGCCCGCGACGTCAACGACCGGCTGACCGAGCTGGAGCTGAACGACCTGTGCATCGGCATCCTGGTCGCCGGGCACGAGACCACGGCCACCCAGATCCCCAACTTCGTCCTGTCGCTGCTGGACCACCCCGGCGAGCTGGAGCGGCTGCGCGCCGAGCCCGCGCTCGTCAAGAGCGCCGTCGAGGAGCTGCTGCGCTTCGTCCCGCTGGGCAGCGGCGCGAGCTTCCCCCGCTACGCCACCGAGGACATCGAGGTGGGCGGCACACTCGTCCGCGCGGGTGAACCGGTGGTGGTCGCCGTGGGCGCGGCCAACCGCGACGCGCTGCGCTTCGACGAGCCCGGCTCGCTCAACATCGCCCGCGACGGCAACCAGCACCTCGGCTTCGGCCACGGGGTGCACCACTGCCTCGGCGCGCCGCTGGCCCGCCTGGAGCTCCAGGAGGCGCTGATCGCCCTGATCACCCGCCTCCCCGGGCTGCATGTGGCCGGGGACGTGGTGTGGAAGGACCAGATGCTGGTCCGCGGGCCGCGCGTACTGCCGGTGGGGTGGTGAGCGGATGACCTGGAAGACCTCGATCGACGGGCAGCAGTGCATGGCGTCCGGTATGTGCGCCGGGATCGCCCCGGACCTGTACGTCCTGGACGGGCCGCACGCCCGGCCGTTGCGCGAGGAGATCCCCGAGGACGAGAGCGCGCTGGACGCGGCCGACTCCTGTCCGGCCATGGCGATCCTGGTACGGGACGGGGAGACCGTCGTCGGGCCGCGACCGTGATGGTGGGGTCCTTGGGGGCGTGCTCCTGAGGGGCGCGCTCTAGGGACGTGCCCCATGCGGGCGCGCCGCACGGAGACGCGCCCGCACGCGGGCGCGTCTCTGACGGGGTGTCGCGCTGTCGGCGTGTCGCGGGAAGGACGGTCGGTGGGGCCGGGCGGGGCCCACGGCCCGCCCCGCACCGAACGGCCTACACCGGCGCGGCCGCCCCTCACCCGTCTGCCCCCGCCCGGGAGCGGGCAAATCACCGTCCGCGTGTCGGCCCAGTGACCTGCCGCGACGCTCTCCGGCGCGGGTCGACACGCCGGAGGGCGGCACCTTACCTGACGGGCCCTCACCGGGCGGGGACGGCGCGCCGAGGCTTATCTCAAATGCGTCAGCGCGGATCCATCCGATCTGCCGCGGCGCACCCGTGCCGCCTCCGCGCTGCCGGAGGATCAACCATGCGTTCCACCCGCGTCATCGCAGCATCAGGTCTCGCCATCGCCGCCCTGGGCCTGTCGGCCGGCGCCGCGATCGCCAAGCCCGTGGCCACCACCAGCCCGAAGCTGGTCGGGCCCGGCGGGTCCGTCAGCGTCACCGTCACCTGTGACACGGGCAAGGCCGGCCGTATCGCCGCCTCCTCGCAGGGGTTCCGCAGCGGCACGATCTGGCTGTACCGCACCCACAAGCACGGCAAGACCTACCACGGGACGGCCCGGGTGGCGTCCCAGCTCAGCGGCGGCCCCAACCACCTGGGCCGCTACTCGACCTGGGGTGTGGACGGCAACTGCCCCGACGGCAGGCAGTGGCACACCACCTTCAAGACCGACGCCAAGCTGCCCCACGGCAAGGTGCACACCGGTGTCGGCAGCACCAGCGAGGAGTCCAACACCACGGAGATCGTCGCGGGTGCCGCGGTCCTCGCCACCGCCGCCGTCGGCGGCACCTACTTCCTGCGCCGCCGCCAGAACAACGAGTCCTGACGGCCTGGGCCACTCGTCCGGCGGCGCTTCCGGCCGCTGTGCCCCTGCCGGGCCCCCACCTCCCGGCCCGGCGGGGCACAGCGGCCGTGGCACGCGGGCACACCGGGGTTCCGGCGGCGCGGTGATCTCCAGGTCTCCGCCACTTACCATGGCACGCATGTTCGTACTGGAGCTGACCTACACCGCGCCGCTGGAGCGCGTCGACGCCGCGCTGCCCGACCATGTGGCGTGGCTGAAGAGGAACTACGCGGCCGGGCACTTCCTCGCCGCCGGGCGCAAGGTGCCGCGCGACGGCGGCGTCATCCTCGCGTCCGTCGCGGACCGGGCGACGGCGGAGCGGATCGTCGCGGAGGACCCCTTCACCGTCGCGGGCGTCTGCGACTACCGGATCACCGAATTCGTGGCGACCACGACGGCGCCGGCGCTGGAGCCGTACAAGGAGCAGCTGCCTCCTTCGTGAGCGGCCGCACGACCCGCCGGACGAGCGGCCGTGCGGCCCGTCCTGCCCATGGGCCCGGTCGGCGCGGAGCACGCCGACCGGGCGGAGCGGTCAGCCGCGGTCCAGCAGCGCGCCGATCTCCTCATGCAGCGTGACCGGCACCTCGATGCCCCACCGTGCCGACGCCTCGGCGGCCAGTTCCCGGCTCCACCGCCAGCCCGCCCGTGCCGCCGTCCGTACGGCAGGGAGTACGGCGGGAGCGGTCATGGCCGTGTAACGGTCGCGGTCGGCGGCCGACAGGTCCTGCTCCAGGGCACGGCTGGGAGTCAGCCAGTGTGCGGTGGACCCACGCAGCAGGCGGCACAGCTGGAGCTGGAGCGGGGCGACGACCGAGTGCAGCAGCGCGTGTGCGCGGGCCGTCTCGCCCCGGTTCAGGACGTGGGCGAGCATCAGCGTCCAGTTGGCGAGTTCGCCGGTGAGCTGCAGGGCGGTCGGGCCCGGCTCGGGCGGGCACGGGTCGGCCAGGCGGCGGGCCGCGGCGGTCAGCCGACCGTCGCGGTCCAGCAGGACGGCGGCGCCGGGGTCCGGCAGGTGCACCATGCCGCGCCAAGTGGGCACCTCGTCGATGCCCGGTCCGGCGGCCACGATGTGGAACTCGCCACGCATCAGGTCGTCGAAGACCACGGCCAAAATGCCGTACATGTTGGTGTAGGCCAGCTTCAGCGGCGCCAGGCGGCCGACGAACTCCGGACCGTCGAACGTGTCGGCGTACTCGTCGCGGACGTACAGATACGCCTCGATGTCGGAGTGGGCGTCGGCCTCGCCGAGGGTCCACGACCCGTAGAGCAGGACCCCCTCCAGCCGGGGCTCGGCCGCTGCCAGCTCACGCAGGTGCGCGATGCGGCGGTCGAGGGCGGGGCAGGGCGAGGGTGGGGTGCGGTGCATCGGTGGTGTCTCCTGAGCAGGTGGGAAGGCATGCGGACGGACGCCGCCGGCGCGGCGGCACCCGCCGGGCCGGTGGACTCGGATCACGTCCGGCTGCTCAGGAAAAGACGCCCATGGACGGCATCGTAGGGGTCGTGTTCGGCCCCGGCCAGCGGTTTTCGTGCGCCGGGCGGGGGCTGGGCGAGGGCGGGGCCCGCCTCGTCAGAGGGCGGGGGCCGGGGCCGTTACGGGGCGGGGGTCGGCCAGCGGCCGCCGTTGAGCCAGTAGCCCTGGATCTCTTCCAGGTGCCGGCCCTTGGTCTCGGGGGCGGTGAGGGCGGCGAAGACCAGCGCGCCGAGTGCGAGGACGCCGAGGCCGGCGAAGGTCGCGGCGGCGCCCGCCCAGGACAGCAGGGACGGGAAGAACTGCGCGACGAGGAGGTTCGCGACGAGGTCGGCCGTGAGCATCGCCGACGCGCCGGTGGAGCGCAGCTGGGCGGGGAACGCCTCACTGGCGTAGACCCAGATCAGGGAGCCGAAACCGAAGTTGAACGCGGCGGTGAAGAGCAGGACGGCGCCGAAGCCGATCCACGTCGCGGAGCCCTCCAGGTCCCCGAAGCCGAACACGGCGGTCAGCACGGCGAGCATGGCCGTCATCGTGGCGATACCGGAGAGCAGCACGACACGGCGGCCGAGCCGGTCGATGATGAGGATGGCGAGGACCGTCGCGGCCAGTGAGGCCAGCTGGACGAAGGACGGCAGCAGGAAGTTCTGCCCGTCGCCGGTGAAGCCCATCTCCTCGAAGATCTGCGGGCTGTAGTACGTCACGGCGTTGATGCCGGTGATCTGGCAGAAGAAGCCGAGCCCGACGACGAAGAGCGCGGCGCGCGCGTACGGCTTGCGCAGCAGGGAGCGCAGCGAGCCACCGCTCTCCTCGGAAAGGGCGACGCGGACCGCCTCGGTCTCCGCGCGGGCGTCGACGTCGGGGTCGGTGAGCGCCATGACCTCGACGGCCTTCTCGGTCCGGCCCTTGAGGACGTACCAGCGGGGCGTGTCGGGGAGCCGGAACAGCGGGATCAGCACGAGCGCGGCCGGGATCGCGGACAGGCCCAGCATCAGCCGCCAGTGGCCGCCGTCGGACAGTCCCCAGTTCACGAAGTACGTCAGGGCGATGCCCGCGACCGTGGCGACCTGGTAGGCGGCCACGGAGGCACCGCGGGTGCGGGCCGGAGTCGACTCGGCGATGTACAGCGGGGCCGCCACGATCGAGATGCCGATGGCGATGCCGAGCAGGAACCGCACCGCGTCGAGGACGACGACGTTCGGGGCGAGGGCGGAGAGCGCCACGAAGACCGTGTAGGACCCCGCGACGATCAGCATGGCGGCCTTGCGGCCCAGTGCGTCGGCCAGCTTGCCGCCGATCAGCGCGCCCAGGATCGAACCGAACACCAGGATGCTGTTGACCAGGCCTTTTTCGGTGTCGCTGAGGTGGAAGTCCTTGCTCAGGAACACCAGGGCGCCGGAGATGCTGCCGGTGTCGTAGCCGTAGATGACGCCGACGACGGCGCCGGTGAGGGCGAAGAGCCGGCCGGCGCGCCGGGGCGGCGGGCCGGGCGGCGATGACGGTGGCTGCGTGGAGCGCGTTGCAACGGACATGGGGAGTCCTTTGTGACGACTGTCGGCGGAACGGCCTTGCTGATCACTGCGACAGCTGCCGGGGGCGGCCGATGACGGGTCCCACCGTCCGGCGCGGCGCCGGCTGCACTGCCTGTGCCGGCCCCCGCCCCGCTGCGGCTACATGAGTGATCCTGCGAGTATTCGACTCCTTTCATTCATGTGTCAACGGTCACCCGAGGCGACCAGGTCTCCCGCATCCCTCCTGTAAAGAGCGCCAGTTCACAGAGCATCCCTTCCCGCCTTACGGGCGCTCCCACCCTTACGAGGGATGGATTACGCCGCAGGGCGTGCATAGAGTTGCTTGCAAGCGAGCATGTTGTTGCAAGTTCACGCAGACAACTGGAGGGCGCCGTGAGCGGGACCTCGTACATGGAGCAGGAGCTGCGCAGCCAGCCGGAGACCTGGCGGGAGGCGGCGCGGATCGGCGGGGCGGACACCCCGCTGCCCGGCGCCGGCCGGCGGGTCGCGGTGGTGGGCTGCGGCACCTCGTGGTTCATGGCGCAGGCGTACGCGGCCCTGCGCGAAGGTGCCGGGCAGGGGGTGACGGACGCCTTCGCCGCCTCGGAGGCGTTCCTCGGCGCCGACCGCGGTTACGACGCCGTCGTGGCGATCACTCGCTCCGGGACCACGACGGAGGTGCTGCGCCTTCTGGAGCAGGTGAAGGGCCGCATCCCGACCGTGACGGTGCTCGGCGACCCCGACACCCCGGCCACCGGCCTGTCGGACGCGACCGTCACGCTGCCGTTCGCCGACGAGCGGTCCGTGGTGCAGACGCGGTTCGCGACGACCGCCCTGGCGCTGCTGCGGGCCCACCTCGGCGAGGATCTGTCCGGCGCGGTGCGCGACGCGGAGGAGGCGCTGACCGCGCCCGTGGAAGCGGAGTGGCTGGACGCCGAGCAGTTCTCCTTCCTCGGCACGGGCTGGACATACGGGCTGGCCAACGAGGCCGCGCTGAAGATGCGGGAGGCGTCGCAGAGCTGGACGGAGTCCTACCCGGCCATGGAATACCGCCATGGCCCCATCTCGATAGCGGCCCCCGGCCGGGTCACCTGGGTGTTCGGCCCGGTGCCGGAGGGCCTGGAGGCGGACGTCGCCACGACCGGCGCCGGGTTCGTCCACCACGACCGGGACCCGCTGGCCGACCTGGTCCTGGTGCAGCGGATCGCCCTGGAGCGGGCCCGCGCCCGCGGCCTGGACCCGGACAACCCGCGCAGCCTGACCCGCTCGGTGATGCTCACGGCCCCCGAGCCCGCGGCCGGGTGACGGGCCACACGACTCCCGGACTACGGACCAGCCCCGATCACCCCCGACCGGCCCAGCCCCCACCGCCCCCGACCACATCCCGAGCAGCCTCGATCACCCCGGACCAGCCCGCAAGGGAGTCAGGATCGATCCCATGCCTCTCGTTCCCACCTCGTCGATCGTCACCGCCGCCCGTGAGGCGCGGGCCGGCGCCGCGGCGTTCAACGTCATCCATCTGGAGACCGCCGAGGCGCTCGTCGCAGCCGCCGAGCGCAGTGGCTTCCCGGTCATCCTCGGCATCAGCGAGAACTGCATCCGCTACCACGGCAGCCTGCTGCCCATCGCCCGCGCCACCCTCGCGCTCGCGGAGGCGTCCACGGCCCGGGTCGCCGTGCACCTGGACCACATCACCGAAGCGGAGCTGGTGCGCGAGGGCGTCGCGGCCGGGATCAGGTCGGTGATGGTGGACGCCTCGGCCCTCCCGTACGAGGAGAACGTCGCGGCCACGGCCGAGCTGACCACCTGGTGCCATGAGCGCGGTGCCTACGTCGAGGCCGAGCTGGGCGAGGTCGGCGGCAAGGACGGCGTGCACGCCCCCGGCGCCCGCACCGACCCCGACGAGGCGCTGGCGTTCGTCCGGGCGACCGGCGTGGACGCGCTGGCCGTCGCCGTCGGCTCCTCCCACGCGATGCACGAGCGCACGGCCGTACTGGACAAGGAGCTGATCGCGGCCCTGGCCGAAAGGCTGCCGGTGCCGCTGGTGCTGCACGGCTCCTCGGGCGTGCCCGACGACGAGCTGCGCCGGGCCGTCGCCGCAGGCATGACGAAGATCAATATCTCCACCCACCTGGTCTCCGTCTTCACCCGCAGCATCCGGGACACCCTGGACGCGGCCCCCGGCCTCGTCGACTCCCGCAAGTACGTGAAACCCGCGCGCGAAGCCGTGGCCCAGGAGGCCGCCCGACTCCTGGGCCTGCTCGGAACCCCGACCGAGGCCGCCGCTCCCGGCCGACCGGCCACCGCGGAGGCGCCGGTGCGGGGGTGAAACCGAAGTGCGCGGCTCAGCCATGGGCACGGTGCGGCTCTGCTCCGGCCCGCGGCGCCCATGGTTGAATTCAGCGGCCCACCGGAGGTGTCATGCCCCTGCAGATGAAGTTGAGCGCGATCACACTCGACTGCCCCGATCCGCCGGCCCTTGCCGCGTTCTACCAGCAGGCCACCGGCCTCACGCGCCCGACAGGGCACGGGTGCTCACCGATCCGGCCGGCCACCCCTTCTGCATCTGCCGAGGCTGACGGGCAGACACAGAAGGGATCGGGTCCGTCCCGCCGGGGCGGGCGACGGTGACGCCGAGCACGGTCGAGGGCGGTCGTCCTGCGTGATCGCCGGAGTACCGCCGGCCCGGTGCCGGACTACGGCAAGGACCACCAGTTGACCCAGAGATCGGAGTGGTCGGCGAGGACGAAGGCGTACGGGCGCTGCGCCGCGTTCCCGTTGTCCTGGACGGTGATCGCCTCACCGGGACGCTCGACGACCCGCCCGGACGGCGTGCCCTGGGCCGCCCACTGCCACGCCTTGCCGTCCCACCAGTTCACATACAGCTTCGAGTCGTCGCCGATCACGAAGACGTACGGGCGGGTGAAGGCGTTCGGGTCGTCCTTCATCGTGACCGCGCCGACGGAGTCGAGGATGAGCCGCCCGTCCGGCGCGCCCTGCTCGCTCCAGTTCCACTTGGCGCCGTCCCACCAGTTCACGTACAGCTTCGAGTCGTAGCCCTCGACGAAGGCATACGGCCGCTCCGGCGCTTGCGGGTCGTTCCGGACGCTGACGACGCCCGCACCCTTCTTGACCGGCCGGCCGGACGGCGCCCCCTGCTCGCTCCAGTTCCACTTGGCGCCGTCCCACCAGTTGACCCAGACGCGGGAGTCGTCGGTGATGACGAAGGCGTACGGGCGGGTGGAGGCATTGGGGTTGTCGCGCATGGTGGTGACGCCGAGGGGCCGGGAGATCGTGCGGTTCGGCGGCGCGCCCTGCTCGCTCCAGTTCCACTTGCCGCCGTCCCACCAGTTGACCCACAGTCGGAAGTCGTCCGTGAGGACGAAGGCGTACGGGCGCTGCGCCGCCGTCGGGGTGTCCTGGACGGCGACGACACCGACGCCCTCGCGGACCAGCCGCCCACTGGGCGCGCCCTGTGCGCTCCAGTTCCACTTGGCGCCGTCCCACCAGTTGACGTGGAGCTTGGAGTCATCGGTGATGACGAAGGCGTACGGGCGCTGCTGGGCGTCCGGACGGTCCTGCATCGTGACGGCGCCGACCTTCTCCAGGACCGTGCGCCCGGCCGGAGTGCCCTGGTCGCTCCAGTGCCACGCCTTGCCGTCCCACCAGTTGACGTACAGCCGCGAGTCGAGGCCGCGCGCGAAGACGTACGGGCGCTGCGAGGCCTGGGGATCGTCCTTCATCGTGACGGCGCCCAGCGTGGACCGGACGCCGATCGTGGTGGTGGGCTGCTGCTGGTCGTTCCACTTCCATGAACCCATCGTGTTCCTCTCCGGCCCGCAGCCCGGAACTTCGGGTGGTAGGGGGCTTGTTGAGGGGATGCGTACTGGCAGGCGTCCGGTGCCGCGGTGGCGGACAGCAGGACGCGGACGGGCCCCGGCGGGGCCCGTGAGGCTCCTGGCGCGGCTACTCTGGCAGCGCTCCCACGTCCTGTCACCTTCGCGGAACCGGAAGGCAGCACTCACGAGGCCGTTTCGGACACCATCGGCCGCCGCTCGTGTCCGGTGAACGCGGCGACCAGGCTGTGGGGAGCGTCGTCGCCGAACATGAGCTCGTGGATCCGGGCGGCGTCGGCCGCGGTTTCGGCGCCGCGGGGGAACATGGCCTGCTCGTATGCGGTGAGGGCGGCCTCGACGTCGTCGGGGTGTGCGGCGAGGGCCTGGCCGAGTTCGGCGCCGTCGAGCATGGCCAGGTTGGCGCCTTCGCCGTTCGGTGCCGTGAGGTGGGCGGCGTCGCCGAGCAGGGTGACCCCGGGTGCCCGGTCCCAGCGGTGCCCGGTGGGCAGCGTGTGGTGAAGGCGCAGGACCGGCGCGGTGTCACTGTCGGTTATCAAGGCGGTGAGTTCCGGCGCCCAGCCGTCGAATTCCCGCGCGATCCGCGCGGTGGCCGCGGCGGCGTCGGTGAAATCGACGGCGCCGAACCAGTCGAGGGGCCTGGACAACGCCAGATACATGTGGAGGGTGCCGCCCTGTTCCCGGTGGGCCTGGATTCCCTTGCCCGGTGCCAGCGCGAACAGCGAACCGGCGCCGACCACCTCGGCGGCGGCCGGGTGCCGGGTGCCGGCGTCGAACACATAGGTCTCGACGGATGCCCGGCCGGCGTACTCGGGTACGGCGGCGGACAGCAGCGGCCGGACTCGTGACCACGCGCCGTCCGCGCCGACCAGGAGGCTGGTGGCGATGGTGCTGCCGTCGGTGAAGGCCACCTCGTGACGGCCCTCGCCGGGGGCACCGAGGACCCGCGTGCCGCTGACCTTGCGTCCCCAGCGGACGGTGCCGGCCGGGAGCGAGTCGAGCAGGATCTGCCGCAGCTCGCCGCGCTGCACCTCGGGGCGTCCGCCCGTGCCGTCGTCGGGTTCGTCGCGCAGGACGGTTCCGTCCCGGTCGAGGACGCGCATCGCCTGGCGGCCCTCCAGGACGATGCCGCGGAACTCGTCCATCAGGCCGGCCGTCTGGAGGGCGAGCTGCCCGTTGTAGTCGTGGATGTCGAGCATCCCGCCCTGCGCACGCGCCGCCGGCGAGGGCTCGGCCTCGTAGACCACGGACGGGATGCCGTGGACGTGCAGCACGCGCGCGAGCGTGAGGCCGCCGAGGCCGGCGCCGATGATCGTGACGGGGGGAGTGGTCATGGTGGTCCCTTACGTGTCGCTGCCCTGTCGGACGGCACCCGGCAAGCCCTTACCGGAATACCTGGAACGCCGTTCCAGCGCCTCACTCTGGAACGGCGTTCCAGCAATGTCAAGGTGGAATGCCGTTCCAGCCGTTGCGCATGGCGCATGACGTACGTCGCGCCGCGGCGGCCACATCGGCGATACAGGTACATCCGGTGCGTACGGGTGCGAAGGGAGTGAGTGGGCGTGCGGCGGCGCGCGAAGGGCGCGTCGGAGGGGGCGGGCGGCGGCGGCCAGGAGGCGTTGCGTTGTGGCGCTCAGCGCGCGGGCGGGGTGGCGCCGAGGACCTGGCGGGCCGGAAGGGCGGACGAGATGGCGCCGGGCAAGGAGTGGCTTCTCGGGGCATCCGACGGGAAAGTGCTTGCGTACTGTCCCACCAGCGGTGCCACCGACACCCGCCCTCCCCCGCACCCCCAGACCACCGATCAGCTGACAAGCTCCCCAATATCACGCAAGCGCACGGAAAGGACTTAGGCTCGCGCCATGAACCGCCATGAACGGATGAACGCCCTCCTGGAGCTGCTCGGCGAACGCGGCCGGGTGGAGGTCGAGGAGGCCGCGACCAAGCTGGAGGTCTCGGCCGCGACGATGCGGCGCGACATGGACGCCCTGGCCGACCAGCAGCTGCTGACCCGCACCCGGGGCGGCGCGGTGCTCAGCTCGGTGGCGTACGACCTGCCCATCCGTTACAAGCAGGCGCACCGCGCCGACGAGAAGGAGGCGGTGGCGCAGGCCGCGGCGAAGCTGGTCGAGCGCGGCGACGTGGTCGGCCTGAGCGGCGGCACCACGACCACGGAGATCGCGCGGGTGCTGGCGACCCGGCCGGAGTTCGCGGAGGCGGGCCCGCAGCCGCATCTGACCATCGTCACCAACTCGCTGAACATCGCCAACGAGCTGGCCGTACGGCCGCAGATCAAGATCGTGCTGACCGGCGGGGTGGCGCATTCACGGTCCTTCGAGCTGGTCGGCCCGTTCAGCGAGCTGGTCCTCCAGCAGATCTCCGTGGACATCGCCTTCATCGGCGCCAACGGAATAGAGCCGGTGATGGGCGCGACCGTGCACGACGAGGCGGAGGCCCGGGTCAACCGGCTGATGGCCGAGCGGGCCCGGCGCGCCGTGGTCGTCGCCGACTCCTCGAAGATCGGCCGGCGCTGCTTCGCGCGGGTCGGCGGCGCGGACGTCTTCGACACCCTCATCACGGACAGCGGCGTCAAGGAGGCCACGCGGCGGGAGTTCGGCGACCGGGGGCTGCGGGTGGTGGCCGCCCGGACCGCCGCGGAGGACTGACCGGGGGCGGGGGCACGTTCGCCCCACCGGGCCGCCCGCTGCTGTCACGATGGCCGGATGGACTCCACGGACCGCGAGCGGGCCATATCCACCCCCGCAACCGCACAGGTCCCAGCCGCCGCACCCGTACCCACAACCACACACGCCCCGGCCCCGGCCATCACGCCCGCACCCGCGCCCGCCCGGAAGCGTCCGGTACGCGACTCCCCCGTCCGGGCCGTGCGCAGGCTCGACCTCGGCTGCTTCGTGCGTCCCGCGTCGGAGACCGGTGGCCGGGAGCCGCGGGTGGAGCCGGCGCTCGCCTACCTGGTGCAACACGACGCCGGACTGCTGTTGTTCGATACGGGGATCGGCGTCGCCGACCCGGAGACCGAGGCGCACTACCGCCCGCGGCGCCGGCCGCTGGAAGCCGCGCTGGCCGCGGCCGGGCACCGGCTCCCGGACGTCCGCCTGGTGGTCAACTGCCATCTGCACTTCGACCACTGCGGCGGCAATCCGCTGCTGGGCGGCAGGCCCGTTCTGGTGCAGGCGGCGGAACTGGCCCTGGCACGCGCGGGCGGGTACACGGTGGACGCGCTGGTCGACTTCCCCGGCGTCGTGTACGAGGAACTGCGCGGCGAGGCCGAGGTGTGGCCCGGCGTCCACATCGTCCCGACGCCGGGGCACACCGCGGGGCATCAGTCCCTGGTCGTACGGCAGCGGGACGGCACCGTGATCCTGGCGGGCCAGGCCCGTGACACCGCCTCGGAGTTCGCGTCGGACCAGCTCGCCCGGCAGGCCGCCCGAGACGGGTTCGGCGCTCCGCTGCCCGGATTCCCGTCGTGGCTGGAGCGGCTCGCCGCTTTCGATCCGCGGCGGGTGCTGTTCGCACACGACTGCTCGGTGTGGGAACCGGCCGAAACCGGCGGGCCGTCCGAGCCCGTCGAGCCACCCCAGCCCGCCGGTCCGCCGCCCGCATGACGCACCGTCACCAGGTACTGTCCCCGCGCAGTACGGCGTCGGCGCCGCCGTCGAGGAAGACGACCTGGCCGGTGATGTGTGTGTTCTCGGCCGACGTGAGCCAGGTGAGCAGCGTGGCGACCGCGTCCGGGGCGGCGTGGCCGTGCAGCGGCATCGGCACGCCGGCGTCCACGATCCGCCGTACGTCCGGGTCGGCGAGCATGGGCGCGGTCATGGGGGTGACGACGGTGCCCGGCGCGACGGCGTTGAGCGGGATGCCGGCGCCCGCCCAGTCGCCGGTCACGGCGGTACGGCGGACCCAGCGGGAGAGGGCGGCCTTCGAGGACCCGTAGATGAGGTGGCTCTCGCCGCGGTCGGCGGCCGCCTGCGCCGCGGCGACCGCCGCCGGCTCGTCGCCGGCCAGCGCGGCGTCGACGATGGCGGGGTCGCAGGGGTGCACGGACGCCACCGAGGAGACGACGACGGCGCGCGGGTCGGTCCCGGCGGCGAGCAGCGGGCGCAGGCCCTCCAGGGTGGCCACCGCGCCGAAGTGGTTGACCCTGACGGTCGGCGGTTCGAGGGCGGCGGTACCGGCGCAGGAGATCACCGCGTCGAGCCGCCCGCCGGTCAGTTCCCGGGCGCGCGCCACCAGTTCGCCGCGGCCTTCGGCGGTGCCGAGGTCCGCGTGGATGTCGGCGTTCGCGAGGTCGGCGCCGATCACGGTGTGTCCCTGTGAGCGGAGGCGGGCGGCGGTGGCCTCGCCGATGCCGGAGGCCGCTCCGGTGACGAGACAGGTACGGGACGACATGGTGTACTCCTCGGTTGGTGCAGGCAGCGCCAACATACCCGTGCGTTTCGAACCTCCGTACGCCGCCTCGGCGCAAGCCCGTACAGCGCTGCCCTACACCGCGTCGGCGCAAGCCCGCACACCCGTGCCGTACGCCACCTCGCCCCCAGCCCCCACACCGCCTCCGCGCGCCCGTGCCCCGCCTCAGCCCGCCCCGTACACCGGCTCCGGAACGGCCGCCTCCGCCAGCAGCCGCCGCGCCGTCCCGCCGGCCTCGGCCGGGGTCCGGCGGGCGTGCTTGTCGGCGGTGGGGCCCGGGTGCCAGCCCTCCATGACGGTGATGCGGCCGCCTTCGACCCCGAAGACGCGGCCGGTGACGCCCTCCGAGGCGGCGGAGCCGAGCCAGACGACGAGCGGCGAGACGTTTCCGGGGTCCATGGCGTCGAAGGTGCCGTCCGTCGGCGCGGCCATGGTCTCGGCGAAGGTCCGCTCGGTCATCCGGGTGCGGGCGGCCGGGGCGATGGCGTTGACCTGCACTCCGTACCGGCCGAGTTCGGCGGCGGCCACCAGGGTGAGGCCGAGGACGCCGGCCTTGGCGGCGGAGTAGTTCGCCTGGCCGACGCTGCCCGCGAGGCCCGCGCCGGAGCTGGTGTTGACGACTCGGGCCCGCGGGTTCCGGCCGTCCTTCGCCTCGGCGCGCCAGTGTGCCGCCGCGTGCTGGAGCGGCAGGAAGTGGCCTTTGAGGTGGACGCGCAGGACGGCGTCCCACTCGTCCTCCGCCAGGTTCACCAGCATCCGGTCGCGTACGAAGCCCGCGTTGTTGACCAGGGTGTCCAGCCGTCCGTACGTGCCCAGCGCGGTGGCGACCAGGGAGGCGGCGCCGCAGGGCGTGGCGACGTCGCCGCCGTGGGCGACCGCCTCGCCGCCCGCCGCGCGGATCTCGGCGGCCACCTCGTCGGCGGGGCCGCCCGCGTCGCGGGCCGCGGAGCCGTCCGGCCGCACTCCGAGGTCGTTGACGACGACCCGGGCGCCTTCGGCCGCGTAGGCCAGGGCGTGGGCCCGGCCGAGCCCGCGTCCCGCACCGGTGACGACGACCACGCGTCCGGCGCACAGGCCCGCCGGTCCGGGGCCGGTCGCCGTCTCTTCGTTCGCGTTCTCATCGGTCATGCTGGTCCTCCTGGTCGGGAAGGGACGCCGAGGCTGCCGTACAGGACGGAGCATCCGTACGGGACTTCCGCGGCCTGCCCGCCGACGTCCCGGCGGCTGCCAGAAAGGCGGGCCGCTCGCCCCCGCCGTGTACGAGGAGACTCGCGCCGCTCACGTACCCGCACCCGTCCCCCGCCAGGAAGGCGCACAGTCCGCCGACCTCGTCGGGCGTCGCGAGCCGGCCGAGCGGGACGGTGCGGCCGACGGCGACGACGCCCGCCTCGTCGCCGTAGTGGAGGTGGGAGCGTTCGGTGTGCACCATGCCGAGGACGAGGGTGTTGACGCGGATGTGCGGCGCCCACTCGACGGCCATGGTGCGGGCGAGGTTCTCCAGGCCCGCCTTCGCGGCTCCGTAGGCGGCGGTGCCGGGCGAGGGGCGGGTGCCGCTGACGCTGCCGATCATGATGATCGAACCGCCGCTCCGCTGCCGCGCCATGACGTTCCGGGCGGCGAGGGACGCGGTCAGCGGCGCGGTGAGGTTCAGTTCGATGGCGCGGGCGGCCTGCCGCGGCGAGGAGTCGTCGAGGAGCCGGTACGGGGCGCCGCCCGCGTTGTTGACGAGGATGTCGAGGCTTTTGTGCCGGTCCCGTACGCGTGCGAAGCAGGCGGCGACCGCGTCCGGGTCGCGCACGTCCAGCGGCTCGAAGACCGCGGTGCGGGGGCCCGCGTGCCCCTCCCCCGGTACCGAGAGGGGGTGTTCCGGCGGGCGGCGGGCGCAGGCGACGACCTCGGCGCCCGCCGCCAGCAGGGCCCGGCTGATACCGGCGCCGACGCCCCGCGTGCCGCCCGTGACGACCGCGACGCGTCCCGACAGATCGATGCCGACCGTCAAAGGGGAACCTCCGCCCTCCCGTTGGGGGCGCCGCGCTGCTACCTTCTCAAGCAGCCTGCACCTAACAAACGTTTGGTGGAAAGGTAGCTGATCCGCCCATGGGTGTCTCCACCACCGTCACCGTCTCCCGCCCCGAGGACGGCATCGCGCTCGTCACCGTCGACCGGCCGCCGGTCAACGCCCTGCCCGTACAGGGGTGGTTCGACCTGGCCGACGCGGTACGGGCGGCCGGCCGCGACCCCGGCGTCCGCTGTGTGGTGCTCACCGCCGCCGGCCGCGGGTTCAACGCGGGCGTGGACATCAAGGAGATGCAGCGGACGCCGGGGCACTCCGCGCTGCTCGGCGCCAACCGCGGCTGCTACGCGGCGTTCGGGGCCGTGTACGACTGCGAGGTGCCGGTCGTCGCCGCCGTACAGGGCTACTGCCTGGGCGGCGGGATCGGCCTGGTCGGCAACGCGGACGCGATCGTGGCGAGCGACGACGCGACGTTCGGCCTGCCCGAACTGGACCGGGGCGCGCTCGGCGCGGCCACCCACCTCGCCCGGCTCGTCCCGCCGCACCTGATGCGCGCCCTCTACTACACCTCGCGCACCGTGACCGCCGCCGAACTCCACCGACACGGTGCCGTATGGGAGGTGGTGCCGCGCGGCGAGGTGCTGGCGGCGGCGCTCGCGCTGGCCGGGGAGATCGCCGCGAAGGACGGGTATCTGCTGCGGCTGGCCAAGGCCGCCATCAACGGCATCGATCCGGTCGACGTCCACCGCAGCTACCGCTTCGAACAGGGCTTCACCTTCGAGGCCAACCTCAGCGGCGTGGCCGACCGGCACCGGGACGCGTTCACCCGAGCCCGGAAGGGCCGGACGGGACCGCCGGGCGAGCGCGAGACCGGGACTCCCGAAGGGAAGCCGAGTTGACCGACACCCCCGCGCCCGACACGACCGTGTCCGACAAGACCCTGACCGCCGACGCCGTAGCCGCCCGGCTGTCGAGCGGAATGACGATCGGCATCGGCGGCTGGGGTTCACGCCGCAAACCGATGGCACTCGTACGGGCCGTGCTGCGCTCCGGCCTGACGGACCTCACCGTCGTGTCCTGCGGAGGCCCGGACGTGGGCCTGCTGGCCGCCGCCGGGAAGATCCGCCGGCTGGTCACCCCCTTCGTGACGCTCGACTCGGTCCCCCTGGAGCCGCACTACCGGGCGGCCCGCGAGCGCGGCGCCCTCGAACTGACCGAGCTGGACGAGGCGATGTTCCTGTGGGGGCTGACCGCGGCGGGCCAGCGGCTGCCCTTCATGCCGGTACGGGCCGGGCTGGGGTCGGACGTGCTGCGGGTCAACCCCCGTATCCGTACGGTCACTTCGCCGTACGAGGACGGGGAGGAGCTGGTCGCCGTACCGGCGCTGCGCCTGGACGCGGCGCTGGTGCATCTCAACCGGGCGGACGCGCGGGGCAACGGCCAGTACCTGGGACCCGACCCGTACTTCGACGACCTCTTCTGCGAGGCGGCGGACGCGGCGTACGTCTCGTGCGAACGGATCGTGCCCGTCGAGGAGCTGGCCCGGACGGGCGGGCCACAGACGCTGCTGGTCAGCCGGATGTTCGTCAGCGGCGTCGTGGAGGCTCCGTACGGGGCGCACTTCACCTCCTGCGCGCCGGACTACGCGCGGGACCAGGCCTTCCAGCAGGCGTACGTGCTGGCGGCGGCGGACCCGGACGCGTGGGCCGCGTTCGTCGAGCGTTTCCTGTCGGGCGACGAGGACGACTACCGGGCCGCGGTCGCGGCCTTCGCCGACGACACCGCGAAGGAGCGCCCATGACAGCCGACGCCGCGACCGCGACCGTCACCCGCGCCGAGTACTGCGTGACCGCGTGCGCCGAGGTCTGGCGCGGCGCCGGCGAGGTGCTCGCCTCCCCCATGGGCACCGTGCCCGCCCTCGGCGCGCGGCTGGCGAAGCTCACCTTCTCCCCCGGCCTCCTGCTGACGGACGGCGAGGCGCTGCTCATGGACGATGTACCGGCGGCGGGTTCGCCGTCGGCGGTGACGGAGGGCTGGCTGCCGTACCGCCGCCATCTGGCGCTGGCCGCCACCGGGCGCCGGCACGTCATGATGGGCGCGAGCCAGATCGACCGGTACGGCAACCAGAACATCTCCTGCATCGGGGACTGGGAGCGCCCGTCCCGGCAGCTGCTCGGGGTGCGGGGCGCGCCGGTCAACACCCTCAACCATCCGACCAGTTACTGGGTTCCGAAGCACTCGCCGCGGACCTTCGTCGAGCGGGTCGACATGGTCTGCGGCGTCGGCTACGACCGGGCCGCGGCGGCCGGGCCGTCCGCCACCCGCTATCACCGCGTTGCCGAGGTCGTCAGCGACCTCGGTGTGTTCGACTTCGAGACGCCCGACCACAGCATGCGCCTGCGGTCGCTGCACCCGGGCGTACGGCTGGGCGACGTGCTGGCGGCCACCGGGTTCGCGCTGCGCGTGCCGGACGGCGGGGTGCCGTGCACGCGCGAGCCGGACGCCGCCGAACTGCGCCTGATCCGCGAGGTGATCGACCCGCGCGGGCTGCGCGACCGCGAGGTGCCGCCGTGCGGCCCCTGACCACCGCGCTCACCGAGCTGACCGGCGTCCGGTACCCCCTCGTGCAGACCGGCATGGGCTGGGTCGCCGGGCCGCGCCTGGTCGCGGCCACCGCCGAGGCGGGGGCGCTCGGCATCCTGGCGTCCGCGACGATGTCCGCCGGGCAGCTGCGCGCGGCGGTGCGCGAGGTGGCCTCCCGTACGGACCGGCCCTTCGGCGTCAATCTGCGGGCGGACGCCGGGGACGCGGCGGAGCGGGTGCGCATCATCGTCGAGGAGGGCGTACGGGTCGCCTCGTTCGCCCTGGCGCCCTCGCGGGAGCTGATCGCCCGCCTGAAGGACGCGGGCGTGGTCGTCGTCCCGACGGTCGGGGCGCGGCGGCACGCGGAGAAGGTCGCGGCGTGGGGCGCGGACGCGGTGGTCGTGCAGGGGTCCGAGGGCGGCGGGCACACCGGCGACGTGGCCACTTCCGTGCTGCTGCCGCAGGTCGTGGACGCGGTGGACATCCCGGTCGTGGCGGCCGGCGGCTTCCACGACGGGCGCGGACTGGTGGCCGCCCTCGCCTTCGGGGCGGCGGGCGTGGCCATGGGCACCCGCTTCCTGCTGACGTCGGACAGCACCGTCCCGGACGCGGTCAAGGCGCGCTATCTGGCGGCCTCGGTGCAGGACGTGACCGTGACGCGCAAGGTGGACGGGCTGCCGCACCGGATGCTGCGCACGGAGCTGGTCGCCGCCCTGGAACGGTCCGGGCGTGCGGCGGCCCTGCTGCGGGCCGCGCGGCACGCGGCGGCGTTCCGCAAGCAGGCGGGCACGGGCTGGGCCCGTATGGTGCGCGACGGGCTGGCCATGAAGCGGGGCGCGGAGCTGTCCTGGAGTCAGGTGCTGCTGGCCGCGAACACGCCGATGATGCTGCGGGCCGCGCTGGTGGAGGGCCGTACGGACGCCGGTGTGATGGCGTCCGGCCAGGTGGCCGGGCTCATCGACGACCTGCCGTCGTGTGCGGAACTGGTCGGCCGGATCATGGCGGAGGCGGCGGCGGCGCTGGACCGGCTGGGGGCGGGCGGGCCGGGCGTCCCGGGGTGAGCGGCCCGGTCCGAGCGGGCCGGGCGGCCCGGACACCGGACCCGAACACCGGTCTGGATTTCGCCACACTACGGTGGAGAATGACCACTGAAGGCCGCCCGTGGTCCTGCCGCGGGCGGAGGTTTCCATCGGGGGAGATCACATGCGCAAGTTTCTCGCCACGGCCGTCGCGGCGACGGCCCTCAGCACGACACTCGGGCTGGCGACGGCGTCGCAGGCCGCGGCCGCGCCGCGGGCACCGCAGTGCGCCAAGGTGATGAAGTACTTCACCAAGGACCACACGCGGTTCGTCCGTCTGAAGAACCTCTGCGCGCAGCGCACGGCCT
Organism: Streptomyces sp. NPDC059788; assembly: GCF_042732265.1. Classification (NCBI taxonomy): domain Bacteria; kingdom Bacillati; phylum Actinomycetota; class Actinomycetes; order Kitasatosporales; family Streptomycetaceae; genus Streptomyces; species Streptomyces sp. NPDC059788. The sequence goes on from NZ_JBHWHY010000072.1 coordinate 27,337, forward strand.
GCTACACGATCGTCGTCCCGGCCCGGCCCGCCGTGAACGGCCGCCTCGCCAAGGCCGCGACGAAGGACGTCCGGTACGGGACGGACCGCGGCCCGCGCGCCCTGTACGTGAAGAACCGGGCCTGCTGACACCCGGCCGGACGAGGGCCGCGGTCGCGCGCCGGGCCGCGGTCCGGGGCTCGGGGCCGGGCTCCGCCCCAGGTGGGGCCCCGGTCCCGGCCCCGCTCACAGCCGTTCGATCACGGTGACGTTGGCCTGCCCGCCGCCCTCGCACATCGTCTGGAGGCCGTAGCGCCCGCCGGTGCGCTCCAGCTCGTGCAGCAGCGTGGCCATGAGCTTGCAGCCGGTCGCGCCGAGCGGATGGCCCAGCGCGATGGCGCCGCCGTTGACGTTGACCCGGGCGGGGTCGGCGCCGGTCTCCTGCAGCCAGGCCAGCACCACGGGCGCGAACGCCTCGTTGATCTCCACGAGGTCGATGGCGTCGATGCGCAGCCCGGTCCGCTTCAGCGCGTGCGCGGTGGCCGGGATGGGCGCGGACAGCATCCGTATCGGGTCCTCGCCGCGTACGGACAGGTGGTGGACGCGGGCGCGGGGGGTCAGCCCGTGGTCGCGTACGGCCCGCTCGCCCGCCAGCAGCAGGGCCGCGGCGCCGTCGGAGACCTGGGAGGAGACGGCGGCGGTGAGCCGGCCGCCGGCCACCACGGGCCGGAGGGCCGCCATCTTCGCGGCCGACGTGTCGCGCCGCGGGCCCTCGTCGGCCGTCACGTCCCCGTACGGGACCAGCTCGCGGGCGAAGCGTCCCTCGTCGGCGGCGCGGACGGCCCGGCGGTGCGAGCGCAGGGCGTACTCCTCCATGTCCGTACGGGATATGCCCCACTGCCCGGCGATCAGCTCGGCGCCGTGGAACTGGTCCACGGGCCGGTCACCGTAACGGGCGCGCCAGCCCGCGCTGCCCGCGTACGGGCCCTCGGTCAGCCCGAGCGGTTCGGCGGCCCGGCGGCTCGCGAAGGCGATGGGGACCATCGACATGTTCTGGGTGCCGCCCGCGACGACCAGGTCCTGGGTGCCGGAGAGCACGCCCTGCGCGGCGAAGTGGACGGCCTGCTGGGAGGAGCCGCACTGCCGGTCGACGGTGACGCCCGGCACCTCCTCGGGCAGTCCGGCCGCCAGCCAGCTGGTCCGGGCGATGTCGCCGGCCTGCGGGCCGACGGCGTCCAGGCAGCCGAAGACCACGTCGTCCACGGCGGCCGGGTCCACGCCCGTGCGCTCCATCAGCGCCTTCAGTACGTGCGCGCCGAGGTCGGCCGGGTGCGCGGCGGCGAGGGCGCCGCCGCGCTTTCCGACGGGGGTGCGCAGGGCGTCGATGATGTAGGCCTCGGCCATGCCGGCTCCTCGGTCGTCGGGGCGTGCGCGGGGTTTCCCGGAGGCGCTGTGCGGTCAGTCCCGTACGGCGATGCCGTCCAGCACCATCGACAGGTACTGGCGGGCGATCTCCTCCGGGCCGTGGTGGCCGCCCGGCCGGTACCAGCTCGCGGCGACCCAGACGGTGTCGCGGACGAACCGGTAGGTGAGCCGGACGTCGAGCTCGGGGCGGAAGACGCCGTCGGCGACGCCGCGTTCCAGCGTGCCGAGCCAGGCCTTCTCGAACTTGCGCTGCGAGTCGGCGAGATAGCCGAAGCGGGGCCGCCCGGCGAGCTGCCCGGACTCCTTCTGGTAGATGGCGACGGCGGCGCGGTGCCGGTCGATCTCCCGGAAGGACTCGGTGACCAGGGCCTCGATGGTCTCCCGGGGGCCGAGACCGGCCGCGAGGACCGTGTCGTAGCCGGCCCACAACTCGTCCAGGAAGGTGCTCAGGATCTCGTCGAGCATCGACTCCTTGGAGTCGAAGTGGTAATAGAGGCTGCCCGCGAGCAGACCGGCCTCGTCCGCGATCCGGCGTACGGTCGTGGCGTTGTAGCCGTGGGCGGCGAACACCTCGGCCGCGGTGGCGAGCAGTTCGCGGCGGCGGGCGGGCGGCGCCGGGGTCACGGCGGCCGGTTTTCCGGTCTTCTTTGCGGTGGACACCGGCTCATTGTCCCTCCCCCGTCACGCGCGCTGGCTGCTGACCGGGACCGTCTCGCCGGTCATGTACGAGGCGTAGTCGCTGGCCAGGAAGACGATGACGTTGGCGACCTCCCACGGCTCGGCGGAGCGCCCGAACGCCTCCCGGGCGGTCAGCGCGGTGAGCAGGTCCTCGCCGGTGACCTTCGCCAGGTGGGGGTGGACGGCCAGGCTGGGCGAGACGGCGTTGACGCGGACCCCGTAGGCCGCGGCCTCGGCGGCGGCGCAGCGGGTCAGCGCCATGACCCCGGCCTTGGCGGCGGCGTAGTGCGCCTGGCCGCGCTGGGCCCGCCAGCCGACGACGGAGGCGTTGTTGACGATGACGCCGCCCCGCCCGTCGGCCCGCATCCGGCGCAGCGCGGCGCGGGTGCAGCGGAAGGTCCCGTTCAGGGTGACGTCGAGGACGGCGGTCCACTGTGCGTCGGTCATCGTCACCAGGTCGGCGCTGCCGCCGAGTCCGGCGTTGTTGACGACCACGTCCAGCCGTCCGTGCCGCTGTCCGACGCCGTCGAAGAGGGCGGCGACCTGTGCTTCGTCGGTGACGTCGCAGGGCAGCGCGGCGACCCGCCCGGCGCCGAACTCGGCGGCGAGCGCGGCCTCGGACTCCTTCAGGCGCCGGGTGTGCGCGTCGGAGAGGACCACGTCCGCGCCCTCTTCCAGCAGTCTGCGGGCGGTGGCGCCGCCGATGCCGGTGCCCGCCGCGGCGGTGACGACGGCCGTCCGGCCGGCGAGCAGGCCGTGCCCGGGGACGTACGGGGGTGCCGGGTGCGCCGTCGGAGGCTTCTCGGGCGTCATGGCCGTACGCTAACCTACCAAACACTTGTTAGGGAACGGTCGCGGAACAGCCCGCGCCCCCGGAGGAACCGCGCCGGAGCACGCCGCCACCGCACGGGAGGCCGCTCGCCGATGGATCTCGAACACGCCCCCGAGGACGAGGAGTTCCGGCACGAGGCCCGGGACTGGCTGGCCGACCACGTCCCCGCCGTCCCGCTGCCCTCGCTGGAGACCGCCGAGGGCTTCGCCGCCCACCGGGAGTGGGAGCGCGAGCTGCACACCGGCCGCTGGTCGGCCGTGACCTGGCCGCGGGAGTACGGCGGGCGGGGCGCGTCGGTGTTCCGCTGGCTGATCTTCGAGGAGGAGTACCACGCGGCGGGCGCCCCCGGCCGGGTCTCGCAGAACGGGATCAGCCTGCTCGCCCCCACCCTCTTCGAGCACGGGACGCGCGAGCAGCTGGCGCGCGTGCTGCCCCCGATCGCGAGCGGCGAGACCGTCTGGGCACAGGCGTGGTCCGAGCCCGGCGCCGGCTCCGACCTGGCCGCGCTGCGGTCGTCCGCCGTACGGGCCGAGGGCGGCTGGCTGCTGCGCGGGCACAAGACGTGGTCCTCCCGGGCGGCCTTCGCGGACCGGGCGTTCGGGCTGTTCCGCAGCGATCCCGGCGCGGACCGGCCGCACCACGGCCTCACCTACCTGATGTTCGACCTGACGGCGCCGGGCGCGACGGTACGGCCCGTCGGCCGCCTCGACGGCAAGCCGGCCTTCGCCGAGATCGTCCTCGACGAGGTGTTCGTGCCGGACGCGGACGTGATCGGCGAGCCGGGACAGGGCTGGCGGGCCGCGATGAGCACGGCGGGCAACGAGCGCGGGCTCACCCTGCGCAGCCCGGGGCGCTTCACGGCCGCGGCCGCCCGTCTCGCCGCCCTGTGGCGGGCCACCGCCGACCCCGCGGACACGGCGCTGCGCGACCGGGTGGCCGACGCGCTCATCGGCGCCCGCGCCTACCGGCTCGCCGCCTGCGCCCAGGCCACCCGGCTCGCGGCGGGCGGCGCGCCGGGCGCGGCGGCGAGCCTCAACAAGATCTTCTGGTCCGAACTGGACATCGCCCTGCACGAGACCGCGCTCGACCTCCTCGGCCCGCGCGGGGAACTCGCCGACACCGCCGCCGAGGCGCCGGACCACGGGAGCTGGGCCGACGGCTGGGTCTTCGCGCTGGCCGGCCCGGTCTACGCCGGTACGAACGAGATCCAGCGCGACATCATCGCCGAACGGCTGCTGGGCCTGCCGAAAGGGCGGCGGTGAGGCGGAGCGACCATCGAGGGGAGTTGACGGATGCGGTTCCTGCTGGACGAGGAGCAGGCGGAGTTCGGCCGGACGCTCGGCCGGATGCTGGCTGCGGCGGACACTCCCGCCGCCGTACGGGCGTGGGGCGCCGGTGACCGCGACCCCGGGCACGCGGTGTGGCGGCGGCTCGCGGAGGCCGGGGTGTTCGGACTGGCCGTGCCGGAGAAGTACGGGGGCGCGGGGTTCCTGCCGGTCGAACTGGTCGCGGCTTTCGTTGAGTTGGGCCGGTATGCAGTCCCGGGTCCGGTGGTGGAGACGGTCGCGGCGGCGGTGCTGCTGGACCGGCTCGGCGACGCGGCTCCGGCCGGTACCTGGCTGCCCGCGATCGCGGCCGGGGACGCGGTGGTGTCGTACGCCGACCTGACGTGCGGGCCGTACGCGCTGGACGCGGCGTCCGCCGACGCCACCTTCCTGATCAGCGGCGGCACCCTGCGGCGGGCCGAGGGGAACGGGCCGGTCCAGCCCTCGGTCGATCCGGCCCGGCGGCTGGTCCGGTGCGAGGAGAGCGGAGGCGCCGTACTGGCGAGCGGACCGGCCGTGCGGGCCGCCGCCGCGTACGCCGGGGACACCGCGCGCCTGCTCACCGCGGCTCAGGCGCTCGGCGTCGGCCGACGGCTGCTGGACGACACCGTGGCGTACGTCAAGCAGCGCACCCAGTTCGGCGTCGCCGTCGGCTCGTTCCAGGCGGTGAAGCACCGGCTGGCGGACGTGCTGCTGGGGCTGGAGTTCGCCGAGCCGCTGGTGTACGGGGCCGCGGTGGAACTCGCGGGCGCCGGGGAGGCGGGCAGCGGCGAGGCGGGCATCGGCATCGCGATGGCGAAGGCCGCGGCGGGCGAGGCGGCCCACGCAGCGGCGCGGACCGCGCTCCAGTCGCACGGCGCCCTGGGCTACACCGACGAGCTGCACCTCTCCCTGTGGATGCGCAAGGCGCGAGCACTGCGGGGCGCCTGGGGCACCCCCGCGGAGTGCCGGGCCCGCGTACTCCCCTCCCCCGGGCCGGAGGGGTGACCCACGGGCGCAAATCTTTTACGAGTAAAACACCTGTTAAGGTTTTGGGATGGGGAAACATGCCAGACCTACGGGAAAGCGCGCGGCGGCCACGTCCGGGAGCGGCGGCGCGGTACGCGCGCGCCCGCTGCCCCTCAGGAGCACCGTCCTCCTGCGCCGCCCCGTGGACATCTGGCACAAGCCCGCGCTGAGCGCGGTCGTCGCCCTCGGCGTCCCCGAGTTCACCCTGCTCGCGCTGGGCCGCCTCGACCTCGTCCTCTACACCTCGGCCGGCGCGATGTGCGCCCTGTACGCACACGGGCTGCCGTACGCCGCCCGCGCCCGCACCCTGACCTGGGTGGTGCTCGGCATGGTCGCGAGCCTCGGCACCGCACTGACCGCCGCCTCCCTGACCACCTCGGTCCCCCTGCTCGTCCTGCTCGCCTCGCTGGTCGCCGCCGTCCACAAGACGGTCTGCGACGCGACGCGCGTCGGCCCGCCGGGAAACCTGATCTTCACCTTCATCTCGGCGTCCGCGTTCTTCGTGCCGCAGCGGATCGGACAGGTGCCCTTCCACCTGTCACTGGCCCTGGGCGCCGGAGCGCTCGCCTGGCTGGTGTGCATGGCGCCCGCGCTGGTCCGGCCGCGCGGGCCGGAGCGGATCGCGACGGCGCGGGCGCTGGAGGCCGCCGCGGCGCTGCTGCGCACCGGCCCCGCGCCCGAAGGCGCCCCCGCCGCGCCGGACCGCGCCCGGCACGCCGCCGCTGCCGCCGTGAACGCCGCCTGGCACACGCTGTTCCAGGTCCCCGGCCGCACTCCCGCCGCGGCCGCCGCCCGCTCCGGGCTGGAGCGGCTGCTCGTACGGGCCGAGTCGGCACTCGGCGCCCCGGAGGCCGACCCGGCAGAGGCCGAGCGCTGCACGGCGTGGGCCCGCGACCTGCGCCGGGGCCGGCCGCTGCCGGAGGTCGCGCTCACCGGCGCGCAGGCCGGTGAGCTGGCCGGGATCGCCGCGGAGCACGCGGACCACGACAGAAGCGCGCGCCATGAAGTGGTACCGCGCCGCCCCGCGCCCGGCCGCCCGCACGGCTTCCGGGCCGTGCTCCACCGCCTCGCGCCCGGCTCACCGCTGCTGCCCGTCGGCGCACGGGTCGCCACGGGCTGCGCGCTGGCAGGCTGGGGCTCGATGGCGGTGGGCGTCGGCCACCCGTACTGGGCCGTGGTCACCGCGGCCTCCATCTACCAGGCCAACACCACCCTGTCCTGGCAGCGGGCCCTCCAGCGCACCATCGGCAACCTCCTCGGGCTGCTGCTCTTCACCGCCCTGCTGCCGGTCATCCACACCGGCCACCTCGCGATGATCCTGCTGGCGCTCACCTTCCAGTTCTGCGCGGAGGCGAGCATCACCCGCAACTACTGGCTCGGGTCGGTCTGGGTCACCCCGATGGCCCTGCTGCTCACCGAGTTCGGCAGTCACCTGCCCGCGCGGACGCTGGTCACCGACCGCTGGACCGACACCGTCGTGGGTGCGGCCGTGGGCCTGGCCTGCTGCGTCCTGGTCACCAACCGCCGCGCCGCCGACCGCATCGAGGCGGCGCTGGACCGGGTGACGGCCGCCGAGGGCGCGGCGCTGCGGCTGCTGGACGGCGGCGCCGGGCCGGGCCCCGCGGGCGCGTACGGCGACGCGCGCGAGACGGGCCGGGCGCGCGACCGGCTGGCCGGGAGCCTGGTGGAGCTGCGGGAGGCGGTGGAGGTGTCCGGCGGCGAGTGGTGGCAGCGCGCCGTCCCCGAGGAGCGCGTCGCCCTGGCCGAACAGCGGGGGCACCGTTCCCTGGCCCGGCTCGTCCGCCGGCTGTCCGCGCCGGCGCCGGCCGCGTAGCCGCGTGGCGCTCCCGTACCGCCCCGCCCTGCTCCCCGGAGCGGCACCAGGCAGAATTGGCCGGGCGCAGCGCGGCGCGGGGACCGTTCGGCGGCCCGTGGTCCGCCGTGCGCGACACAGGACGCCGACGGGGGCCGGGAGAGCCCGGGAAGAAGGGGTGCGCGTGACCGAGGACATCGTCGCGGGGGTGCTGCGGCAGTGGCAGCAGGTCCATCCGGGGCTGGACACCGGCCCGATGGCGGTGATCGGGCGACTCAACCGATGTTCCGCGCTGTTGCAGCAGGCCGCCGACGCGCCGCTGCGGCGGGAGGGGCTGACCCGCCCGGAGTTCGACATCCTCGGGACGCTGCGGCGGATGGACCGCGAGCTGACGCCCGGCCGCATCGCGCGCGAGACGTTCGCGTCCGGGGCCGCGGTCACCAAGCGGGTACGGCAGTTGGAGACGCGCGGGCTGGTCGCGCGGCGCCCCGACGAACGGGACCGGCGGGTCTCGCACCTCTCTCTCACCGACGACGGCCGCGCGGTCATCGACCGGCTGCTGCCCGAGCAACTGCGCTACGAGGCCGGTCTGCTGGAGGGCATCGACGCCCGGCGCAGGGACGAACTGTCCGAAGGGCTGAGCGAGTTGCTGGTGCTTCTGGAGGGGCGGCTGGGGAGCCTGCTGGACTGACGGCCTGCCGGGGGGCGACGCCCGGACGGTACGCCGGACGGGCGACGCCGATGCCGACGCCGGGGCCCGGCGCCCGCCGGGCGGGAGCGGCCGGTGCCGGTGCCGTGTGGCGGTCGGTGCCGGTTTCCGCGTGGGGGCCGACGCCGGTTCCCTGTGGCGGCCGGTGCCGGTGGCGCGTGGGCAGGGCGGGTGGCGCACCGGCCGTTCGTCCGGCGCCTCCCCGGCAACTCGCGCGCACTGCGGAATGATGCGTTCAGTAGGCGGCTCCCCAGGTGTCCGCCCGCCGTCCGGCGGGCTCCGCGGCGGCGCCGGTGCCGCGCGGGCGGAGGGAGGAACGCCGGTTTGCCTGGTCGCACGGCCTGCCCCGCGGGAGTCCGACGGGCGCGGTGCCCCGCCGCCGACGGCCGCGGGCCTCCCCGGGTGTGCCCGGTTCCGTCCGTCCACCGACCGCTCCGTCGCCCGGCGACCCGCACTCCCGAGGCAGCGTCATGACTTCCCAGTTCGACGGTATGGCCGCCCTGCACGAACGCAGCATCGACGAACTGCCCTTCAGACGGCATATCGAGATGCCCTCCGTCCTCGCCGCCTCGGGTGGCGTCGAGGGGCGGCGGGTCCTGGACCTCGGCTGCGGCTCGGGGCACTACGCCCGCTTCTTCGCGCGAAGCGGTGCGGGCAGCGTGCTCGGCGTCGACCGGTCGCCCGGGATGATCGCGCACGCCCGGCACCGCGAGGAGGTGGAGCCCCTCGGGGTGCGCTACCGCGTGCACGACGCGCAGGCCACCGAGGCGCTCGCCGGGGCCTTCGACCTGGCCGTGGCCGTCTACGCGCTGTCCTACGCGGCCACTCCGGCCGCGCTCGCCCGGCTGTGCGCCGCCGCCCGCGCCACCCTCGCGCCGGGCGGCTGTTTCGTGGCCGCCACGCTCAACCCGGACTTCGCGACGGTCCCCCACTACTACCGGCCCTACGGCTTCGACCTCACCGTCGCCGGCCCCCACCCGCGCGACGGCGACCCGGTCGGCCTGCACGGCCGGGCCGCCGAGGAGAACTTCCAGGTGACCGCCTACTACTGGTCCCGCGAGGCACACGAACGGGCCCTGGCGGAGGCCGGGTTCACCGACATCGCCTGGCAGCCCCCGCGGACCGCCGCCAGCGGCAGCGCGTCACTGTTCGCACGCTACCTGGCGGCGCCGCACGTGCTGGCGGTGTCGGCACGCGTCCGCTGACGTACGGGCGCGACGCCCCGGACCCGCGCCGGGGCCGGTCCCCGGAGCCGGGCCGAGGACCGGTCCGAGCGCCGGTCCGGGGCCGGGTCCGGGTGCCGTTTCGTCAGGGCTCCAGCCGGGCGACGCGCCCGTCCTCCCCCGCCGCCCAGCAGCCGAAGTCCGCCGAGCAGTCGACGGTGTCGTACGAGCCGTCGTCGAAGGTCCACCAGGTGCGGCCGCCGTCGAGCGTGACGTCGCTGCCCGTCGGGCCGACGGCCAGGGCCACGCGCGTGGTGCGCGGGAACCAGGCCACACCGGACCGGTAGCGCTTAGGCGGCCTGGCGGACGCCTGCCAGGACGCGCCGCCGTCGGCGCTCACCGCGGCGGCCTTGGGCGAGGGCTTGCCGGTCCGGTAGTCGCCGCCGACCGCGAGTCCGTGCGTACGGTCGCGGAAGGCCAGGCCGAAGACCCCGCGCGCCGGGTCGCCCGCCGGAACCGGCGTCTCGGACACCGTCCAGCTGCGCCCGCGGTCGGGCGAGTACAGCACCCGGCTCCGGGCCGCGCCGCCGGTGGCGAACCACGCGTCGTACGCCCCGGAGCTGACCAGGCACTGGCCACTGGCCGCGAAGGACGCCTCGCCGGGCTGGGCCGGCGGCATCCCGCGGGTGGGCAGCAGCCGCCAGTTGCGGCCGCCGTCGACGGTGGACAGGATGCGGTACGTCCCGTCGACGGGGTCGGCGAGCGCGATGCCGTGGCTGCTGTCGAAGAACGTCATGCAGTCGTAGAACGCGCGCGGGTCGGTGTTGCGGAAGCTCTCCGTCCAAGTGGCGCCGCCGTCGTCGGTACGGAAGACGCGGGACGCCTCGCCCTCGCCGGCCGCCAGCACCACGGCGTGCCGCGCGTCGAACGCCTCGATGTCGCGGAACTCCAGGGCTTCGGCGCCGGGCGGCGAGACGTCGCGCCAGTGGTCGCCGCCGTCGCGGGTGCGCAGCACCGTTCCGCCGGTACCGGCGACCCAGGCGGTGCTGCGGCTGACGGCGGCCAGGCCGCGGAAGCGGGCGTCGGTGCCGCTGTCCTTCACGTCCCAGCCGGCGTGGAGCACGCCGGACGCGGTCAGCGGCGCGGCGGCCGGCGCCTGTGCCGATGCGGGAGCCGTGCCCGCGGCGCCGAGCATCGCGGCGCAGGCCGCCGCCCACACCATGCGCATGCGTCTCCGGCGACCCGGACGTCCTGGCTGTCCCTGCTTCCCCTTGACCCTCATGAGGCTGGAAGCTAGCCCAGCCGGGACGCCCCGTCCAGACATTCCCGTACCCCCTCCGCGCTGCGCCCCGCCTCGCGCGGGCCGGGGGCCACGGCTCGTGGTCCCCGGCCGTGGAGGTCAGCCGGTGCGGCAGGTCCACACCGGGACCCAGCCCCACCACTCCCAGCCGCAGTGCGTGGGCGGGGACGGGTGAGTGGTGGGAGTCGGGGTGGGGGTGAGGGTGGGGACGGGGGTGGGCGTGGGGGTCGGCGTGGGGACGCGGGTCGGAGTGGGGGTCGGGGTGGGGGTGGGCCGCTGTGTGGGGCTGTCGGTCGGTACGGGGGTGGGGGCGGCCGTGGGCGCGGTCGCGCCGCCGGTCGGCCCGGACCTCGTCGGGTCCGGCGCGGGGCTCGTCGCAGGCCCGCCGGGTTCCGGGGCGGGGCCCGGCCGCCCGGTCGCGGTCGGCCCGGGCGGGGCCGGGGCCCGGCTCGCCGACGGCGCACCCGCCGTACCGCGCGCGTCCGGTGCCGGTGAAGCGGCCGGAGCGCCGGTGGGCACGGAGGCCGCCGAGCGCTCCGCCGTGGCATCGGGC
>NZ_JBHWHY010000073.1:0-36549 GCF_042732265.1 Streptomyces sp. NPDC059788
CAGAGTGTGTGTTTTGACATCAAAACTCCGGGGGTGTGCGGTTAACCCGCGGGGCGCCGCGCCCCCGACACTTTTTTGCCGCAGGCGCCCCGGTGGGGTTTGCCGTGGTCACAGGCGGCGTACGGGCGCCGCGAGCGCGCGGTTACACGCCGCGCAGAACCGCGCCCGTGCGCTCGACCGCCACCGCGACCGCCGCGTCCCGCGCCGCGGACGCCTCGTCGGCCGTCAGCGTGCGGTCCGCCGCACGGAAGCGCAGCGCGTAGGCCAGGGACTTCTTGCCCTCGCCCACCTGCTCGCCGGTGAACACGTCGAACAGCCGCAGCGATTCGAGCAGCTCGCCCGCGCCGGAGCGCAGCGCCGTCTCGACCTCCGCCGCCGGGACCGACGCGTCCACGATCAGCGCGACGTCCTGGGTGGCGACCGGGAAGGTGGAGATCCGCGGCGCCTGGACGACGCCCAGACCGGCCCGCTCCAGGCGGTCCAGGTCGATCTCCATCGCGCAAGCGCGCTCCGGCAGGCCGAGCGCCTTGGTGACGCGCGGGTGCAGCTCACCGGCGTTGCCGACGAGCACCTCCTCGCCGTCGGTCAGGGCGAGCAGCGCCGCGCAGCGGCCCGGGTGGAAGGGCGCGTGCTGGTCCTGGCGGACGATCAGCTCGACACCCGCCTCCCGCGCGACGGTACGGCCCGCCTCGACGGCGTCCGCCCAGCCGGCCGGGCGGCCCTTGCCCCACCAGCCGGCCTGCTCACGGGCGCCGGCGAGCACCACCGCGACCCGGCGCGGCTGCTCGGGCAGCGCGGCGTCGAGGGTGGCGATCTCCTCGTCGGTCGGCCGGCGGTCGACGGGCAGCCGCACGGACGGCTTCTCGTCGCCGGTCGGCCGGAAGACCAGGCCGGTCTCGAAGAGCGCGAGGTCGTGCGAGCCCCGGCCGTCGTTGCGCCGCAGCGCGGTGAGCAGGCCCGGGATCAGCGTCGTACGGAGCAGCGGCTCCTCGTCCGAGAGCGGGTTGACCAGCCGCACGGTCCGGCGGCGCGGGTCGTCGTCCTCGATGCCGAGCTGGTCGAGCACCGGCTCGCCGATGAACGGGTAGTTCAGCGCCTCGACGTAGCCGGCGCCGGCCAGCGCGCGGCCGACCCGGCGGTGCAGCCGCTGACGCTCCGTCAGGCCCCGCCCGGCGGGCGGCTTCGGGAGCGTGGAGGGCAGGTTCTCGTAGCCCTCCAGGCGGATGACCTCTTCGGCCAGGTCGTTCGGGTCGGTCAGGTCGGGCCGCCAGGACGGCACCGTCACGACCAGCTCGTCCTGGCCGTACACATCGCAGCCCACCTGCTGGAGGCGGCGTACGACGGTCTCGCGGCCGTACGTGACGCCCGCGACGCGGTCCGGGTGGTCCGCGCTCACGGTGATCGTGCGCGGCCCGCTGGGCGAGACGACCTCGGTGACGCCGGCCTCGGCGGTGCCGCCCGCGAGCAGCACCAGCAGGTCGACGGTGCGCTGCGCCGCGGCGGACGCGGCCTGCGGGTCCACGCCGCGCTCGAAGCGCTTGGACGCCTCGGAGGTCAGCCGGTGGCGGCGGGCCGTACGGGCGATGGAGACCGCGTCGAAGTGCGCGGCCTCGACGACGATCTCGGTGGTGCCGTTGACGACACCGGTCTCCGGGTCGGCCACGGCGTCCGCGATCTCGGTGTTGGCGCCGCCCATGACGCCCGCGAGGCCGATCGGGCCGCGGTTGTCGGTGATGACCAGGTCGCCGGCGTCCAGGACGCGCTTGGTGCCGTCCAGGGTCGTCAGCTTCTCGCCGGGCTCCGCGCGGCGCACCCCGATCGTGCCGTCCACGCGGGAGCGGTCGTAGGCGTGCAGCGGCTGGCCGAGCTCCAGCATCACGTAGTTGGTGACGTCCACGGCGAGCGAGATCGGGCGCATCCCGGCCTTCTGCAGACGGCGCCGCAGCCAGATCGGGGAGCGCGCCTCCGGGTCCAGCCCGACGACGGTACGGGCCGTGAAGCGGTCGCAGCCCATCGGGTCGGCGACCTTGACCGGGTAGCCGTAGGAGTTCGGCGGCGGCACGTCCAGCAGCGCGGGGTCGCGCAGCGGCAGGCCGTAGGCGATGGCGGCCTCGCGGGCGATGCCGCGCATGGACAGGCAGTCGCCGCGGTTGGCGGTGACGGCGATGTCCAGGACCTCGTCGACGAGCTGGAGCAGCTCGATGGCGTCGGTGCCGGGCTCGTACTCCGGCGGCAGCACGATGATGCCCCCGCTGCCGTCGTCACCCATGCCCAGCTCGTCGCCCGAGCAGATCATGCCGTGCGAGACCTTGCCGTACGTCTTGCGCGCGGCGATCTTGAAGTCGCCGGGCAGGGTGGCGCCGGGGAGCACCACGACGACCTTGTCGCCGACCGCGAAGTTGCGCGCGCCGCAGACGATCTCCTGCGGCTCGCCCGAACCGTTGGCCTGGCCGACGTCGACCGTGCAGAAGCGGATCGGCTTCTTGAAGCCCTCCAGCTCCTCGATGGTCAGGACCTTGCCGACGACCAGGGGGCCTTCGAGGCCGGCGCCCAGCTGCTCGACGGTCTCGACCTCCAGACCGGTGGCGACGAGCTTGGCCTGTACGTCACGGCCGGACTCACCGGCCGGCAGGTCGACGTACTCCCGCAGCCAAGAAAGCGGGACCCGCATCAGATCTCCATCCCGAAGGGCCGGGTGAACCGGACGTCACCCTCGACCATGTCTCGCATGTCATCGACGTTGTGGCGGAACATCAGCATCCGCTCGATGCCGAACCCGAAGGCGAATCCGCTGTACTTCTCCGGGTCGACACCGCAGGCCGTCAGCACCCGCGGGTTGACCATGCCGCAGCCGCCCAGCTCGATCCAGCCCTCGCTGGAGCAGGTGCGGCACGGGCGCTCCGGGTCGCCGACGGAGGCGCCACGGCAGACGTAGCAGACCATGTCCATCTCGGCGGACGGCTCGGTGAACGGGAAGTAGTTCGGCCGCAGCCGGGTCTGCATCCCCTCGCCGAAGAGCGCCTCGACCATGTGGTCCAGGGTGCCCTTGAGGTCCGCCATGGTCAGGCCCTCGTCGATGGCGAGCAGCTCGACCTGGGAGAACACCGGGGTGTGGGTGGCGTCCAGCTCGTCGGTGCGGTAGACGCGGCCGGGGCAGACCACGTACAGCGGCGGCTCGCGGTCGAGCATCGACCGGATCTGCACGGGCGAGGTGTGGGTGCGCAGCACCACCCCGGACTGGTCGGACTCCGTCGCGGCGTTCTCGACGAAGAACGTGTCGTGCGTCGTGCGGGCCGGGTGGTCCGGCGAGAGGTTCAGGGCGTCGAAGTTCAGCCACTCCGACTCGACCTCGGGGCCCTCGGCGACCTCGTAGCCCATGGCCACGAAGACGTCCTCGATCCGCTCGGAGAGGGTGGTGAGCGGGTGCCGGGCGCCCGGCCGGACGCGGTCGTACGGCAGCGTGACGTCCACCGCCTCCTCGACCAGCACCCGGGCGTCCCGCTCCGCCTCCAGCTCCTCCTGGCGCGCCTTGAGCGCCTGGTTGACCTGGCCGCGTGCCTGGCCGACGCGCTTGCCCGCCTCGGCCTTGGCCTGCGGCGGCAGGGCGCCGATCTCGCGGTTGGCCAGCGCCAGCGGCGAGGTGCCGCCGGTCTGCGCGACCTTCACCTCGTGCAGCTCCTGGAGATCACCGGCGGCGGCGATGGCGGCGAGCGCCTCGTCCCGCATGCGGGCGATCTCTTCCGGTTTCAGGGCCTCGACCTCGACAGGGTCGTACGACTTATTGGGTGCGGACATCTCTTCCCGTGCTTCCGATGGGCTTGGCGCGCGGCTTGCCCCCGACGTGTGCAGTGCCAAAGGTGCCAAAGGTGCAGTCTACGGGGCAGGGCGGCCGCGCCTCATCCGAGCCCCGACGGTGATGGGCCCGCCGGGCGCCGCTCAGGCCATGAAGGCGGGCGTCCCGACGGGCAGGCTAAATCGGAACCGGGCGCCGCCGGCCGGGGCGCGGCCGACCGTGATGGTGCCGCCGTGGGCCTCGACGATGCCCTTGACGATATAGAGGCCCAGACCGGTGCCGCCGCGCTTGCTGCCCCGCCAGAAGCGGGTGAAGACGCGGCTCATCGACTCCTCGGGGATTCCGGGGCCCTCGTCGCTCACCGTGACGCTCGTCCCTTCCGCTCCGGAGCCGCTCGATGCCGGTCCTACCTCGATGGTGACGGTTCCCTCACCGTGGCGCACGGCGTTTTCCAGCAGGTTGCCCAGTACTTGGTCGACCTTGTCCGGATCCGCCCACAGGTCGGGCAGCGGTCCGACCATCCGGATCAGGAAGCGGTCGGGCAGCTGGCCGGCCGTCGTCTGCGCCTGTACGTGCCGGCGTACGGCGGAGACCATGTCCACCCGCTGGCGGCGCACCTCCAGGCGGCCGGAGTCGATGCGGGAGATGTCCAGCAGCTCGGCGATGAGCCGGGTGACGCGGTTGGCGTCCGCGTCGACGGTCTCCAGCATCAGGCGCTTCTGGTCGTCGGTGAAGCGCTCCCACTTCTGGAGCAGGGTGGCGGTGAAGCCCTTCACCGAGGTGAGGGGCGAGCGCAGCTCGTGGGCGACGGTCGCGATCAGCTCGGCGTGGCTCAGTTCGGTGCGGCGCCGCGCCTCGGTGCCGCGTAACGCGACGACCAGGCGCCGGACGGGGCCGGTGGGGCGGCTGCGGACGTAGCGCGCGGAGACCAGCACCTCACGGCCGCCGAGCAGCAGGTTGCGCTCCGGCTGGCCGCTGCGGATCGCGAGGCCCCCGTACGGGTCGGTCAGCTGCCACCAGCGGCGGCCCTCGATGTCCTGGAGCGGCAGCGCCTTCTCCAGCGGGCGGCCCAGCGCGTCGTGCGGGTCGATGGCGGTGATGCGGGCCGCGGCGGCGTTGAAGCAGATGACCCGGCCGCTCTCGTCGGCGACGACCAGGCCGTCGGGCAGGTCGTCCGGGTCGAGCCCGGCACCGGCGGGATCGGCGCCGAGGGGCACCGGGCCGTCGTCCGGACAGGGCTCGGCAGCGACCGTCGTACCGGATGCCCTCGCACTCATCCCGCTACCCCCTTCCGGTCCCCCGGGCACGCAACCCTACTAGTCGCGGGAGGCGGAGCGGCACCCTCCGGTGGTGCGCTGGGCGCGGGCCGAGGCGTAGAGGCAGACGGCGGCCGCGGTGGCCAGGTTGAGGCTCTCGGCCTTGCCGTGGATGGGGACGCGCACCACGGCGTCCGCCAGTGCGCGGGTCTCCTCCGGCAGCCCCCACGCCTCGTTGCCGAACACCCAGGCCGTCGGCCCGCTCATGGTGCCCGCGTCCAGCTCCGCGTCCAGGTCGTCCGCGCCCGCGCCGTCGGCCGCCACGATGCGTACGCCGGCGTCCCGCAGCCCGCCGACGACCTGCTCGACCGGTACGCCGACGGCGACCGGGAGGTGGAAGAGCGAGCCGACCGAGGCCCGTACGGACTTGGGGTTGTACAGGTCGACGGAGGCGTCGGTGAGCACGACCGCGTCCGCGCCCGCGGCGTCCGCGCAGCGCAGCACCGTACCGGCGTTGCCCGGGTCGCGTACGTTGGCGAGCACCGCGACCAGCTTCGGCCGGGCGGCGAGGATCTCCTCGAAGGGCGAGTCCAGGAACCGGCAGACGCCGATCAGCCCCTGCGGGGTGACGGTCTGGGACAGCTCGGCGATGGTCGCGTCGGCGGCGAAGCGGACCGGTACGCCGGCCGCCCGCACCGCGTCGACGATCTCCGCGTGCCGCTCGGCGGCCTCCGGGGTGGCGAACAGCTCGACGAGGGTGCGCTCGCCGCCGGCGCGGTGCTCGACGGCTTCGCGTACGGCCTGCGGGCCCTCGGCGATGAACCGGCGCTCCTTGCCGCGGAAGTTGCGGCGGGCCAGCCGCCGGGCCGCGGCGACGCGTGGGGAACGCGGGGAGATCAACTCGGGGGTGCCCATGGGCGGCGGCTCACTTCTTCGGATGTCTGGGGGCGTGCGGAAAGCGGCGGACCCGCAGGCCGGGGGCCTGCGGGTCCGTGACAAACGTGCCTCAGGCCGTGGTTCAGGCGGCCTTCGGGGCGTTGACGTCGCTCGGCAGCGCCTTCTGGGCCACCTCGACCAGCGCGGCGAACGCGTTGGAGTCGTTGACCGCGAGGTCGGCCAGGATCTTGCGGTCCACCTCGATGTTGGCGGCCTTCAGACCCTGCACGAAGCGGTTGTAGGTCATGCCGTTGGCGCGGGCAGCGGCGTTGATGCGCTGGATCCACAGCTGACGGAAGTCGCCCTTGCGCTTCTTGCGGTCGTTGTAGTTGTAGACGAGGGAGTGGGTGACCTGCTCCTTCGCCTTGCGGTAGAGGCGGGAACGCTGGCCGCGGTAGCCGCTGGCCTGTTCGAGGATCGCCCGGCGCTTCTTGTGGGCGTTGACTGCCCGCTTGACGCGTGCCACTTGTTAACTCCTTGTAGCGGGGCCGTGGTTGTCGTCACACGGCCCGAATCGACTGGGTCCCGGTCCAAGTCCCGCGCCACGCCTCGCGGCGGGGCGCCGGGGACTTACTTGCCGAGAAGCTTCTTGATCTTCGCGGCGTCGCCCGGGGCCATCTCGGCGTTGCCGGTGAGGCGACGCGTCACACGGGACGACTTGTGCTCAAGCAGGTGGCGCTTGCCGGCGCGCTCCCGCATCACCTTGCCGGAGCCGGTGACCTTGAAGCGCTTGCTGGCACCGCTGTGCGTCTTGTTCTTCGGCATGCGCCGTTCTCTCCTCTTGGATGGCGCCCCCACCGGTCCGGGGACCGGCGCCCGGGGGCGTCAGATGTATCGGTTGGAATCCGGGGCGACCCCGGCGCGGTCCGGGCTCGCGCCCTGGATCACGCCTCGGCGGGCTCCTCGACGTCCTGCTCCGGGGCAGAACCCTGGCGCTCCGCCTTGCGGGCGGCCTGCGCCTCGCGGGCCTCGGCCATCGCCTCGGTCTTCTTCTTGTGCGGACCGAGGACCATGATCATGTTGCGGCCGTCCTGCTTGGGGTTGGACTCGATGAAGCCCAGCTCCTGGACGTCCTCCGCGAGGCGCTGCAGCAGTCGGAAGCCCAGCTCGGGGCGGGACTGCTCGCGACCACGGAACATGATCGTGATCTTGACCTTGTCACCCTGCTTGAGGAACCGGACGACGTGACCCTTTTTGGTGTCGTAGTCGTGCGGGTCGATCTTCGGCCGGAGCTTCATCTCCTTGATGACCGTGTGCGCCTGGTTCTTGCGCGCCTCACGGGCCTTCATGGCCGACTCGTACTTGAACTTTCCGTAGTCCATGAGCTTGCAGACCGGCGGACGGGCGTTCGCCGCCACCTCGACCAGGTCGAGGTCGTACTCCTGCGCAAGCTCCAGGGCCTTGGCAAGCGGCACAATGCCGACCTGCTCGCCACTGGGACCGACGAGTCGCACCTCAGGGACGCGAATCCGGTCGTTGATGCGGGGCTCGGCGCTGATGGATCCTCCTCGGTAGCACCACGCGACGGCCTGGCGGACTGCCGCGTAACGTCTGTTTCGATGTGACCAACCGCGCCGGAATGCGAAAAACGCCCCGGACGGGACACAGGCGGGGCTCCTCAATGGATCGGGAGCACCGCCGCGATGTCATCGCGGGGCGCAGCCAGACCGTTGACCCGCCGACCGTGAGGTCGGTTCGGGTGGGAGATCGGAGCCTCCACTTGTGGGCCGGGCACGTCAGTGCTCGGCCGGTCGGACACCCAGAATACACGAGTCAAGGGGCAGGCCCCACTCGCGCGCGGGCGGGCCTTGTGGGCCGGGCCCCGGTCGCCGCGGCCCTGCCCATAAGGTTGGGCCGATCCCCTGAGCAGGAAGTGAAGCGCGAGCCATGAGTGACCAGACCCCGCAGCAGCCCGGACCGGTGGACCCGGCCGGCGCCGCCGACCCCGCGAACCCGGACTTCGACGCCATGACCCGCGACATCGCGGACGTACCGGCCGTCGAGGTGATCACCACGGTCGCCGTGCACCTGATGTCCTCGGCGGCGGTCAACCTCGGCCTCGCCGAGGAGGGCTCCGAACACAAGGACCTCGACGAGGCCCGCAAGCTCATCCAGGCACTGGCCGGGCTGGTCACGGCCAGCGCGACCGAGATCGGCTCGTACCACGCCGCGCCGCTGCGGGACGGGCTGAAGTCCCTCCAGCTCGCGTTCCGCGAGGCGTCCCTGGTGCCGGACGAGCCGGGCCAGGGTCCTGGCGAGAAGTTCACCGGGCCGGTGTACGGGTAGCCCGTACGGCGTTACGGGGCCGGGGCCGTACGGGTGGGCCTTCGGGCATCCCGCTCGCAGGGCTGTGGCGCGCCCCGCCCGCGCCTCCGGCGCACAGGTGAGGAGGCCGCCTCCGGCTGATGCCGGAGGCGGCCTCCTTCGTCGTACGGGCGGGGCGGCGGCGCCGTCAGTCGGCGGAGCGCTCGTCCGCGACCAGCTTGGGTTCGTTCGGCGGGTGGGTGATCTGGTGCACCACCGCGGCCAGCGCGCCGCCGATCAGCGGCGCCACGATGAACAGCCACAGCTGCGACAGCGCGCCGCCGCCCGCGAACAGGGCCGGGCCGATGCTGCGGGCCGGGTTCACCGACGTGCCGGTGAGCGGGATGCCGATCAGGTGCACGGTCGCCAGCGCCAGGCCGATCGGCAGGCCGTCGAAGCCGACCACCGCCACCCGGTGCGTGACCGCGAGCACCACGAACACCAGCAGGAACGTCAGCACGATCTCGGCCACGAAGGCGCCGCCGAGGTTGATGTGCACGGCCGAGCGGTCACCCCACCCGTTGGATCCGAAGGCCTCGCTGGTCTTCAGGCCCGGCACCTGCTTGGCGACCAGGAACAGCAGCGCGGCACCGACGATGCCGCCCAGCAGCTGGGCGATCCAGTACTCGATCGCCGCCCGGGGCGTGATGCGGCGGGCCAGCAGCATGCCGAGCGTCACCGCCGGATTGACGTGACTGCCGGAGATCGGGCCGAGCGCGTACGCCAGGGCCAACAGGGTGAAGCCGAATGCCAGGGCGATGCCGAAGGTTCCGATGTACTCGCCGGCCAGCACCGCGGAGCCGACGGCGAAGAACACCAGGAGCAGCGTGCCGAGGAACTCGGATACGACCGTGCGGGTCTCCGTTGTCGTCTCCATGGGGCCTCCTCGCGCGGATCTTGCTCTCTCCTCGCATTGTGCGGCCGGTCACGGAGTTGCGCCTGTTGGCGGGGGCCCGCTGGCGGGACGGTTGCGGTGGCCCGCTCGCGGGCCGGAGGAGGCCGGTGGCCCGCGGTCGTCAGCGGGTGAAGAAGGCGCCCTCGGTGTCGGCGTCCGGGGGCAGCAGGGCCAGGTCGA
Source organism: Streptomyces sp. NPDC059788 (assembly GCF_042732265.1). Classification (NCBI taxonomy): domain Bacteria; kingdom Bacillati; phylum Actinomycetota; class Actinomycetes; order Kitasatosporales; family Streptomycetaceae; genus Streptomyces; species Streptomyces sp. NPDC059788. The sequence continues at coordinate 9,365 of NZ_JBHWHY010000073.1, forward strand.
GGCCGCGTACGAGCCGGGAGCGCAGCGTCTCGTCGGCGGCCAGCGCCTCGGCCAGGCGCTGCGCGACGGCGGCGGGCGCGGCCTCCGGGGCCAGTCCGAGGGCGAGGGTCGCGTCGGCCTCCGCCGACGGGTCCAGCCGGGCGGCCCGTACGTCCGGCTCGGCGGCCAGCAGGGCACGCAGCGCCTCGGTGACGGCCGGGTCCTCGCGCGGGTCGGCGCTCTTCCGGCCCTCCGCGAGGGCGCGCAGCGCGGCGCCGGTGAGCTGGTACGTCGCAGGGCCCGCCAGGTCGATGACGACGGTGTCCGCCTTCTCGTGGGCCGCGGCGAGCAGGGCCTGCCGCAGCGGTACGGCCACGGGGCGGGCGTCCGGGCGCCAGCGGTGCAGGGTCTCCATGGACGTGAAGGCGGGCAGCGCCCGGCGGCCGTCCGGGGCTTGCAGCGTCGGCACGGCCATGTCGCTGCTCTTCTCCCGCTTCAGGCCGTCCGGGCCGGTCTCCACCTCGCCGAGGACGGCGACGACCGGGACGAGGAGCCGGGCCCGGCTCAGCAGGGGCAGGAGCCGGGCCTCGGTCTCGGCGGCCCGGTCCTGGGCGTGGGCCGCGATGGCGGCCGCGTGGGCCGCCAGGGCTGCCGCCAGGTCCGGGTCGGCGGTGCCGTCGTCGTCGGAGAAGTCCGAGGTGGGGATGTTCTTGAGCACGGGTCGAGCCTAGCGGTGGGCCCTTTGGGCCCGGGGTTGGGGCCGATCGGTACCGGTTCACTGTCGAGTGCCGTTGCGCCTGCGGCGGGCCTGGCCGGCTGTCGGTGCGGGTTGCTTTCGGGTGCCGCGCCGTTGCGCCTGCGGCGGGCGGTGGCCGCTGCGCGGGGCGGTCAGGTTCGGGGGCGGGCCTGCGCGGCAGGCCGCTCCGGCCCGCCCCCTTCCGTGGGAAGGGTGGGAGGGGGTTCGTGGTGCGGGAGGTGGGTGGTCCGGTGCGGGTCAGTTGTGGCGTTTGCGCCAGAGGATGGCTGAGGTGGTGATGAGGGCGATGCCCGCGATGGTCGCGGTCCACGGGAGCCAGCCGGTGGTGTCGGGGGTCCGGCCGGTGGCCGGGCCGGTGCCGAAGTACTGCTTCTGGTAGGCGGCGGCTTCGGGCTTCTGGGGGGCGGGCTTGAGGGCGGCGCCCTTCTCGACGGCCGCGGCGGGGTCGACCAGACCGGCGCCCAGTTCGTCGTTGCGGCCGCCTTCGGGGGCGTCCTGGGCGGTGTCGGTGAGGAGCTTCTTGATCTGGGCGGGGCTCAGGCCGGGGTGCGCGGCGCGGACCAGCGCCACCGCGCCGGAGACGAAGGCGGACGCGGCGCTGGTGCCCCAGCCCTCGTAGTACTTGCGGTCCGGGTTGGCGATGACGACACCGACGCCGGGCGCGCAGACCGTGGCGTACCAGCGGCGGGTGGAGAAGTTGGCGCGGGAGCCCCACTGGTCGACGGCGGTCACGGCGATGACGCCGGGGTAGGCGGCGGGGTAGGAGACGTGGTCGCCGTCCTTGCCGCCGTTGCCGGCCGAGGCGATGACGGGGACGCCCTTGCTCAGGGCGTACTGGATCGCGGCGTCCTCGCGGGGTTCGGGGTGCGCGGAGCTGCTGTCGTCGCCGAGGGACAGGTTGATCACGTCGGCGCCGTGGTCGGTGGCCCAGCGGATGCCGTCGGCGAGGGCGCCGGCGCGTTCGGCGCGGGCCCGCCGGCGCTGCGGGTCGCTGTCCTCCAGGATGACGCGGACCGGGAGGATCTTGGCTTCGGGGGCGACGCCGATGACGCCGTCGGCCTGGTCGGCGCCGTGGCCGTGGCCCGCGATGATGCCGGACATGGCGGTGCCGTGCTCCGCCCAGGAGCTGTCGCCGGGGGCGGCTCCGAAGCCGACCAGGTCGTTGGCGGGCAGGACCTGGCCCTGGAGGTCGGGGTGGTCGGCGTCGACGCCGGTGTCCAGTACGGCGACGGTGATGCCCTCGCCCTTGGTGGTCTCCCAGGCCTCTTGGGCGTGCAGGGCCTTCAGGGCCCACTCCTGGGCGCGTATGCCGTCGGCGTGGGCGGGCAGGGCGGGCAGCACGGTCAGCGCGGCGGCGGACAGCGCGACGCCCGCTGCGCGCAGCAGGGGCCTGGTCATGGCGACTCCGTGGTTGCCTGGGCGGCCTGCTTGCGGAAGGCCTGCTCGACGCGGTCGGTGACGGCCTTCGCGTCGTGGCCCAGTCCGGCTTCGGCGGGGGCGGTGGTGGCGCCGGTGCGGGTGGCTTCGGCGGCGGGCTGCGGGTCGTCCACGGGGCGGCCGTCGGCGAAGCCGGAGACGGCGTAGACGACGACGGGCAGGTCGTCGAGGACGCGGATGCTCCAGCTGGCGCGCTGGGCGGGCCCGAAGCCGGCGGCCGGGGTGTCCTTCGCGGCGTACGGGCGGGGCATCAGGTCCGTACGGGTGTCCAGGTGCTCCGTGGCGAAGCGGCGGCGCAGGTCGCGCATCGCGGTGCGGTCGGCCCTGGTGGAGACGGCGCCGACGGTGACGAGGCTGGTGCGGGTGGCGTCGACGTAGGTGGCGCGTACCAGGCGGTCGCAGCCGACCGGGGCGAGTGCCTTGGCCAGCAGCGGGTCGAAGGCCCCGGCGCAGCCGCTGTCGGGGGCGACGGCGGCGCGTACCCAGGTGCGGTCGGCGCCGCCGGGGCCGGTGCCCAGGCCGTTGAGGGTGCGGGGGAAGAGCGTGTCGACGGGGGCGCTGTGCCACACGTCGCGGCCCTGGGCGAAGACCGCTTCGGCGGCGGGGCTGCCGTCGGTGTCGTCGGTGAGCCAGCTTCCGGCGGCGGCGCCCGCGACGAGGCCGAGGCCGAGCACCAGTCCGGCGGCCGCGAGCGCGGTGCGCCGGACGGATTGCCGGGGGGCCGGGGCGGCGTACGGCGGGGTGACGGGGGCCGGGGGCGTGAGGGGGGACGCGAGTGGGCCCGTGAGCGGCAGGCCCGTGGGGGGCGGCAGGTCCTCGGCGGGCGGTGTTTCCGGCGGTCGGGTGGGCCGGGGCGGGGCGGCGGCGCTTTCCGTACGCGCGGCGCCGGTCTGCTTCGGTTCGTCGGCGCCGTTCCAGAGGGCCCCGCTGTTGGCGAGATGGAAGGCCGCGGTGTCGCGGGGCGTGACGGAACGGTCCGCCGGGGGCTGGACGGGGACGGCCGCGGGCTCCGTGCGGGGCGTGGGCTCCGTACGGGGCGTGGGCTCCGTACGGGGCGGGGTCGGCGCGTGGGCGGGGCGCGGCGGCATGGGGTCCGGGGGCGGGCTGCCTGCCGCCGCTGTCCGCGGCGCGGCAGGGGGCACGGCGGGTTGCGGCGGGCCTGCCGGAGCGGCAGAGGCGGGCTTCGGCGGTACGGCGGGCGGGCCTGCCGGAGCGGCGGGCGGCATCGGGCCGGGGCCGGGGCGCGTGGGGCGTTCCGGCGGGACCGGGCGCAGGACGGCGGTCTGCGGGTCCTCGGCGGACGGTGCGGGTGCCTGCGGGGGCGGGGTGCGGGGAAGGCGATGCGCGTCGGCGAAATCGGCTTCGGTGCTCACCCGCGCTCCCCCTCGCGCCTTGTGTTACCGGCCCGCCCGGCAATCGGGGCAGGGCGGTTGGTATCCGGACATCACACCGCTGACCTGCTGGTTGCGGCGTCCGCCACTCTACGGGCTGGCGCCACCGGTGCTCCAACTCGTCCGCCGTACCCGGGCGTCCGGTGCCCGGTCTGTCGCGTTCTCTCCCCCTACCCACCCGTAGCCCCTTCTGGCAGGCTGCGGCCATGTCCCGGTACACGTGCGACGCAGTTGGTGACAGGGCCCGCCTCGACCGGGCCACCGCCCATCTCGACGCGCCGCTGGCCGTCGTGGACCTGGCCGCCTTCGACGCGAACGCGGCCGATCTGGTGCGGCGGGCGCAGGGCAAGCCGGTGCGGGTGGCGAGCAAGTCGGTGCGCTGCCGGGCCCTGCTGGAGCGGGCGCTGGCGCACGACGGCTTCGCGGGGATCATGAGTTTCACGCTGGCCGAGTCGCTGTGGCTGGCCCGGTCGGGCTTCGACGACGTCCTGCTGGCGTATCCGTCGGCGGACCGGGCGGGCTTCGCGGAGCTGACCGCCGAGCCGAAGCTCGCGGCTTCGGTGGCCGTCCTGGTCGACGACGTGACGCAGCTGGAGCTGATCGACGCGGCCCGGCCCGCCGGGGGCGGCGAGGAGGTCCGGGTGTGTCTGGAGTGGGACACCGCCTTCCGGCCGCTGGGCGGCCGGGTGCGGCTCGGTGCGCGGCGCTCGCCGCTGAGCCGGCCGGAGCAGGTGGCCGCGCTGGCCCGTGCGGTGACGCGCCGTCCGGGGTTCCGGGTGGCCGGCCTGATGGCATACGAGGGGCATGTGGCGGGTGTGGGTGACGAGATCGCCGGGCAGCCGCTGCGGTCCCGGGCCGTGCGGGCGGTGCAGGCGGCGGCGCGGCGTGACGTGGCGCGGCGGCGGTGGGAGGTGGTGCGCGCGCTGCGGGCCGAGGCGCCGGAGCTGGAGTTCGTCAACGGCGGTGGTACGGGCAGTGTGCAGTTCACGGCGGCGGAGGCGGCGGTGACCGAGGTGGCGGCGGGGTCGGGCCTGTATGTGCCGCGGTTGTTCGACAACTACCGGTCGTTCACGGGCCGCCCGGCGGCGGTGTTCGCGCAGCCGGTGGTGCGGCGGCCGGGGGACGGGGTGGTGACCGTGCTGGGCGGCGGCTATCCGGCGTCCGGTGTGGCGGGGCGGGACCGGTCGCCGGTGCCGTATCTGCCGGAGGGGCTGCGTTACGACCCGCAGGAGGAGGCGGGCGAGGTGCAGACGCCGCTGCTGGGGCCGGCCACGGACGGGCTGCGTCCGGGCGACAAGGTGTGGTTCCGGCACGCGAAGGCCGGTGAACTGTGCGAGCGGTTCGCGGCGCTGCACCTGGTCGAGGGCGACCGGGTGGTGGCGACGGTGCCGACGTACCGCGGGGAGGGCCGCACCTTCCTGTGACCGGCAGGAAAGCGCGGCCCTGTCACCGGGTTACGCGTGGATGCGGTCCTTCTGGTCGGGGACCACGGTGCCGTCCGGGCGGCGGACCGCGCCGAGGCCGCCGTCGGTGTTGGTGTAGCCCGTGGTGGCACACGGGTACGTACCGGACTTGCGGGGCAGCGGCTCGATGAACATCGGGTTGACCACCCAGCGGCCGTCGGCGTTGTCGTAGCCGCGGCACATCAGTTCCGGCTGGTTGCGGTTGACGGCCAGGTGCACGCCGGTGGCGTCGTTGACGAAGGTGACGTCGGTGTTGGCGTCGCCGCCGCCGAGCGCGATGCGGTGCGCGGGGTCCTGGAACCGCCACGCCTCGGCGCCCTTGATCTTGAAGATCTCCTGGTTGATCAGGCAGCGCTTGCCGTCCATGTACGGCAGGACCTCGCCGTGGCCGTCCTTGACGTCGCCGCAGCCGCGGATGCCGGTGGTGAACCGGCCGTTCTTCATCAGGCTGCGGACGCCGATGGTGTGCGCGCGGTCGACGCCGACGCCGCCGGACCAGGCCTCGGCGACGGTCTCCGAGGACGCGGAGACGATGTAGACCTCGAACCCGGCCGCCTTGAGGGTGCGGATCAGGTCCTTCTGCTGGTCGTAGTAGCGGATGTAACCGGCCAGCTCGTGGGTGCCGACGGTCTGCTTCGCGCCGATGGGCGCGGCGAGGGCCTCGGCGCGGGCCTGCCGGGTGTACGAGGTGAGCTGGGCCGGGGTCAGTCCGGCGAACAGCTGCGGGACCCAGGCGTACTCGGGCTTGGTGCGGCGGTGGTTCCACTCGCCCGCGAAGGCGGCCTTGCCGTCCATGGTGCGGGCCTTGCCGCGGATCTCCATGATCTCGTCGGCGCAGGCGGCGTTCCTGGAGGTGCGCAGCGGGCGGCCGGCCGGTACGGAGGTGCCGCACGCCTTGGTCAGGGCGCGGTCGGCGGCCGTGGTCATCCAGGGGCTGGTGGCCTGCCAGCTCTTGGGGCGCAGGATCTTGTCGTGCTTCAGGGACCAGGCGAGCGTGGCGTCGGTGATGTCGTTCTTGACGACGGTGTTGTCCCAGTCGAAGGCGGCGACGGGGCGGCCCTCGGGGCCCGGCTCCGGGTGGGAGCAGACGCCGCGCTCGTCGATCATCCGCTGGATCTTCGCGCGGTTGTCGCCGTACCACTTGATCTTCTTGGAGAGCTGCGGGCAGCTCGTACGCTCCGGGGCCTTCGCGGGGTGCGCGGGGGACGCGGCGACGGCGGGGCCGGTGGCCGCGAGGGCCGAGACGGTCGCGGCGGCGGCGAGCCCCAGGGCGAGGGCGTTTCTGGTGCGCATGGTTCTCCGGTGCTGGGGGCGGAAGGTCGGCTCTGACGTTCCTGCGGGCAGGTGGCCTCGGGGACCGGCGCGCCGGGGCACCGGTCCCGTTGGTGATCTTCGGACTGTATCCGTGAAGAAGGCTGTGGCCTACACGGGTGTGACGTACGCCCCTGCGATTCCGCCGTCCACCAGGAACTCCGCGGCGTTCACGAAGGACGCGTCGTCGCTGGCGAGGAAGGCGACCGCGGCGGCGATCTCCTCGGGCTCGGCGAACCGGCCTACGGGCACGTGCACCAGGCGGCGCGCGGCCCGCTCCGGATCCTTGGCGAACAGCTCCTTGAGCAGCGGCGTGTTCACCGGCCCGGGGCACAGCGCGTTCACCCGGATGCCCTCGCGGGCGAACTGCACGCCCAGTTCGCGGGACATCGACAGCACGCCGCCCTTGGAGGCGGTGTAGCTGATCTGCGAGGTGGCGGCGCCCATCACGGCCACGAAGGACGCGGTGTTGATGATGGAGCCCCGGCCCTGGCGCTGCATGTACGGCAGCGCGTGCTTGCAGCACAGGTAGACAGAGGTGAGGTTGACCTCCTGGACGCGCTTCCAAGCGTCCAGCCCGGTCGTGAGGATCGAGTCGTCGTCGGCGGGCGAGATACCGGCGTTGTTGAACGCCACGTCGACCGAGCCGTAGGTGTCGTACGCGGCCTTGAACAGCGCCTCGACCTGGTCGGAGTCGGTCACGTCCACCTGGACGAAGGTGCCGCCGACCTCCTCGGCGGCGGCCTTGCCCGCCTTCTCGTCGATGTCGGCGCAGACCACGTTCGCGCCCTCGGAGGCCAGGCGGCGGGCGGTGGCCAGGCCGATGCCGCTGCCGGCGCCGGTGATGACGGCGGTGCGGCCGACGAGGCGGCGGCACACGGGGGTCTCGCTGCCTTCGGTGGCCGCGGCGGTCTGGTCGGTCACTTAGCTCTCCTCGCTGCTGATGAAGATGTTCTTGGTCTCGGTGAAGGCGGCGAGCGCGCCGGGGCCCAGCTCCCGGCCGAGGCCGGACTGCTTGTAGCCGCCGAACGGGGTCCAGTAGCGGACGCTGCTGTGCGAGTTGACGGAGAGGTTGCCTGCGGCGACCGCGCCGGACACGCGCAGCGCGCGGCCCACGTCGCGGGTCCAGATGGAGCCGGACAGGCCGTAGTCGGTGGCGTTGGCGAGGCGGATCGCGTCGGCCTCGTCCTCGAAGGGGATGGCGACGGCGACCGGCCCGAAGATCTCCTCGACGGCGGTGCGGTCGTCCGGCCGGCCCTCCAGGACGGTGGCCGGGTACCAGAAGCCCTTGCCCTTGGGCACCTCGCCGCGGATGGCGGCGGGCGCGTCCTCGGAGACGTAGGACCGTACGCGCTCCCGCTGGGCGGCGGAGATCAGCGGGCCCATCTGCGTGGCGGGGTCGGCAGGGTCGCCCGCGGCGAAGGCCTTCACGGCGGGCTCCAGCAGCTCCATGAAGCGGTCGTAGACCGAGCGCTGGACCAGGATGCGGCTGCGGGCGCAGCAGTCCTGGCCGGTGTTGTCGAGGAAGGAGCCGGGGGCCGCGGCCGCCGCCCGCTCGATGTCGGCGTCGGCGAAGACGATGTTGGGGCTCTTGCCGCCGAGTTCGAGGGTGAGCCGCTTGGTCTGCGCGGCGCACTCGGCGGCGATGTGGCGGCCGGTGGTGGTGGAGCCGGTGAAGACGACCTTGGCGACGCCGGGGTGTTCGACCAGGGCGTTGCCGGTCACCGTGCCCTCGCCCGGCAGGACCTGGAACAGGCCCTCGGGCAGGCCCGCCGCCAGCGCGTACTCGGCGAGCCGGAGCGCGGTGAGCGGGGTGGTCTCGGCGGGCTTGAGGAGGACGGCGTTCCCGGCCGCGAGCGCGGGGGCGGTGCCCCAGGCGGCGATCGGCATCGGGAAGTTCCAGGGCGCGATGACCGCGACGACGCCCAGCGGCTCCTGGACGGTGATGTTCAGGCCCCCGGCGACGGGGATCTGGGTGCCGGTCAGGCGCTCCACTCCCCCGGCGGCGTAGTCCAGCAGGTCGACGACGTTGTTCGCCTCCCAGCGGGCGTTGCCCAGGGGGTGCCCGGCCTCGGTCAGCTCCAGCCGGGCCAGCGGCTCGGTGTTCTCCTCGACGACCCGGGCGAACCGCCGCAGGAGGCGGGCCCGGTCGCCGGGCGGCAGCGCGGCCCACTTCCGCTGCGCCTCGGCGGCCCGGCGGACCGCGGCGTCCACCTCGGCGGGGGTGGTGACGGGGACGACGGCTTCCAGTTCCTCGGTAGCCGGGTTGATGATGCGCAGCTCTTGCAACACGTCGCTGTCTTCCTTACATGCGCTCGAAGGAGCGGAAGCGCTCCCAGTCCGTGACGGCGGCGTCGTACGCGTCCTGTTCGACGCGGGCCATGTGGAGGTAGTGCTCGACGACCGCGTCGCCGAACGCCTCGCGCGCGATGGGGCTGGCCTCCCACAGGGCGGCGGCCTCGCGCAGGGTGGCGGGTACGTGGGCGGCGTCGCCGGTGTAGGCGTTGCCGGTGCACGCCTCGGGGAGTTCCAGTTCGTGTTCGATGCCGTACAGGCCCGCGGCGACCATGGCGGCGACCGCGAGGTACGGGTTGACGTCGCCGCCGGGCAGCCGGTTCTCCAGGCGGTGTCCGGGGCCGTGGCCGATGACGCGCAGCGCGCAGGTGCGGTTGTCCGGGCCCCAGGCGACGGCGGTGGGCGCGAACGAGCCGGGCCGGAAGCGCTTGTAGGAGTTGATGTTGGGCGCGTAGAAGAGCGTGAAGTCGCGCAGCGCGGCGAGCTGCCCGGCCAGGAAGTGCCGCATGACCGCCGACATGCCGTACGGGCCGGAGCCGTCGGCCATCACCGGCTGCCCGGCCTCGTCGCGCAGCGAGAGGTGGATGTGGCAGCTGTTGCCCTCGCGCTCGTCGTACTTGGCCATGAAGGTCAGCGCCATGCCCTCCTGGGCGGCGATCTCCTTGGCGCCGGTCTTGTAGACGGAGTGCTGGTCGCAGGTGGTCAGCGCCTCGTCGTAGCGGAAGGCGATCTCGTGCTGGCCGAGGTTGCACTCGCCCTTGGCGGACTCCACGGTCATTCCGGCGGCGCCCATCTCGTTGCGGATGCGGCGCAGCAGCGGCTCGACACGGCCGGTGCCGAGGACGGAGTAGTCGGTGTTGTACTGGTTGGCGGGGGTCATGCCGCGGTAGCCGCGGTTCCAGGCGTCCTCGTAGGTGTCCCGGAAGACGATGAACTCCAGCTCGGTACCCGCGTAGGCGCTCCAGCCGCGCTCGGCGAGCCGGTCGAGCTGGCGGCGCAGGATCTGCCGCGGGGAGGCGGCGACCGGCGAGCCGTCGTGCCAGGCGAGGTCGGCGGTGAGCAGGGCGGTGCCGGGGTTCCACGGGGTGCGGCGCAGGGTGGCGGCGTCGCCGTGCATGGCGAAGTCGCCGTAGCCGTGCTCCCAGGAGGACATCGCGTAGCCCTGGACGGTGTTGACGTCCACGTCCACGGCCAGGAGGTAGTTGCAGCCCTCGGTGCCGTGCTCCAGCACCTCGTCGAGGAAGTGCCGGGCGGCGAACCGCTTGCCGGTGAGCCTGCCTTGCATGTCGGTGAAGGCCAGGACGACAGTATCGATCTCCCCGGCGTCGACGAGCCGTCTCAGCTCGTCGACGGAGAGCGGGGGCGTGCGGTCTGCCACGGTGGTGCCTCCTGTCGCTGCATCCGGAGGTCATAAGGTAGGCCCGCGAACCATTGGTTGGGAAGGGGTTCCGGTGGACGGTGCGAGAGACGGCGCGGCGGACGGCACGGCAGGCGGTCCGGGCGGGCGCCCGGCGGACCGGCTGGCGCCCGTACTGCGGCCGGTGCGGGCGGGCAACGGCTTCGAGGAGGCGCTGGAGCAGATACTCCAGATCGTCCGGCTGGGCCTGGTTCCGGGCGGCGAACGCCTGCCCGCCGAGCGGGAGCTGGCGGAGCGGTTGCACATCAGCCGGGTGACGCTGCGCGAGGTGCTCAAGGTGCTCCAGGACGAGGGTCTGGTGGAGAGCCGGCGCGGCCGGTACGGCGGCACATTCGTACGGCCGCGCCGGCAGACCGCGGGCGAGGACGAGCTGCGCCGCCGTATCGAGCGGATCGACGTCGAGGACACCCTGCGGTTCCGTGAGGTGCTGGAGGTGGGCGCGGCGGGGCTGTGTGCCGCGCACGGCCTGGACGAGGCGCGGGAGCGGCGGCTGCGGGACGCGTTGGCGGCCACCCACGACGCGCCGCTGGCGGACTACCGGCGGCGGGACACGATGCTGCACCTGACGCTGGCCGAGCTGGCCGGTTCGCCGTCGCTGGCGGCGCAGTACGCCGCGGTGCGGGCGGGCGTGAACGAACTGCTGGACTGCATCCCGCTGCTGGTGCGCAACCTCGAACACTCGCAGGCGCAGCACACCGCGCTGGTCGAGGCGGTGCTGGAGGGCGACGCGGACGGCGCGCGGGAGGTGATGCGCGAACACTGCGCGGGCACGGCGGCGCTGCTGCGGGGGTTCTTGACGGGCCCGCTGCCGTGACCGGTCTGCCGCACAGGGGGCTTGCACCCGGCCGCACCGCGGAGCAGCCGACGCCGCGACGGGCTTCTTGACGATTGCGCCCCCGTCACCAGTCTTTTACGCAGAGGGCTTGCGCTCGGCGCATCACAGAGCAAAGGTATGCGCCTAAACCATTACTGCACTTCCCCCTCACTCACCCCCCCCGGCGAGGCAGGAGCGGCTCATGGCCGACAGCACGGACCCCCGTACCGCACCGCCCCCCGCCACCGCGGCCGGCCCGCCCGCACCGCAGGACGCCTACCTGCAAAAGCGCACGCTGCGCCGCGGCAGCGCGGGCCCGCTCCTGCTCACCGGCCTGGGCGTCGCCTACGTCGTCTCCGGCGACTTCTCCGGCTGGAACAACGGCCTGGCCCAGGGCGGCTTCGGCGGCCTGGCCATCGCCGCGGTCCTGATGGGCCTGATGTACACCTGCCTGGTCTTCGCGCTGGCCGAACTGGCCTCGGTCCTGCCGACGGCGGGCGGCGGCTACGGCTTCGCGCGGCGCGCGCTGGGCACCTGGGGCGGCTTCCTGACCGGCACGGCCATCCTCATCGAGTACGTGCTCGCGCCCGCCGCGATCTCCATCTTCATCGGCGACTACGTCGAATCCCTCGGCCTGTTCGGACTGACCTCCAGCTGGCCGGTCCACCTGGCCTGCTTCGTGGTCTTCATCGGCATCCACCTGTGGGGCGTGGGCGAGGCGCTGCGCTTCAGCCTGGCCGTCACCGCCGTCGCGGTCGCGGCGGTCGTCGTCTTCGCCGTCGGCGCGCTCAGCGACTTCCACGTCAGCGCCCTGGACGACATACCCGTCGACGCGGGCGCCTTCGGCTCCAGTTCCTGGCTGCCGTTCGGCGTCCTCGGCATCTGGGCCGCGTTCCCGTTCGGCATGTGGTTCTTCCTCGGCGTCGAAGGCGTGCCGCTGGCCGCCGAGGAGACCAGGGACCCGGCCCGTACGCTGCCGAAGGCGATGGCCGCCGCGATGGGCATCCTGCTGCTGCTCGCGCTGGTCACCTTCGTCGCCGCGACCGGCGCCCGGGGCTCCGCCGCCATCCAGTCGGTGGGCGACCCCCTGGTGCAGGCGCTCCAGCCGCACGGTGAGCCCACCACCGTCTCCCGCATCGTCAACTACGCGGGCCTGGCGGGCCTGGTGGCCTCCTTCTTCTCCCTGATCTTCGCCGGGTCGCGGCAGCTCTTCGCACTCTCCCGGGCCGGCTACCTGCCCCGCTTCCTGTCCCTCACCAGCCGCCGCAAGGCCCCGTACCTGGCGCTGCTGGTGCCCGGCGCGCTGGGCTTCGCGCTGGCGGCCGCGACCGGCGACGGCGCCCGCATGCTCAACATCGCCGTGTTCGGCGCGACCATCTCCTACGCCCTGATGTCGCTCTCGCACATCGTGCTGCGCCGCCGCGAGCCGCGGCTGCCCCGCCCGTACCGCACGCCCGGCGGCATCCTCACCTCGTCCACCGCCTTCGTCCTGGCCTGCGCCGCGCTGGTGGCGACCTTCCTCGTCGACAAACAGGCCGCCTTCATGGCTCTCGGCGTCTACGCCGTGGCCCTCGCGTACTTCGCCTTCTACTCCCGGCACCGGCTGGTCGCGGCGGCTCCCGAGGAGGAGTTCGCGGCGCTCGCGGCGGCCGAGGCCGAACTGGAACGCGGCTGACCACCGCGCGCGCCCGACTCCCCTCGCCCCTGGAGGCCCCATGCCCACGTCCCCGCCACTGATCGGCGTCACCACCTACCTCGCCGAAGACGCCCGTTGGGGCGTCTGGGCCCTGCCCGCCGCGCTGCTCCCGGCCGGCTACCACCGTCTCGTGCAGCGCTCCGGCGGCCTCGCCGCACTGCTGCCGCCCGGCGACCCCGGCACCGCGGCCGCGGCCGTCGCCCGGCTGGACGGCCTGGTGATCGCCGGCGGCCCGGACGTCGAACCCGTACGCTACGGAGCCGACGCCGACCCCCGCACCGGCCCCCCGGCCCGCGAGCGGGACGCCTGGGAACTGGCCCTGATCGCGGCGGCACTGGACGCGCGGGTGCCGCTGCTCGGCATCTGCCGGGGAATGCAGCTGCTGAACGTCGCCCTCGGCGGCACCCTCGTCCAGCACCTCGACGGCCACGCGGGCCCGCCCGGAGTCTTCGACCGTCACGAGGTCAAGCCGGAGCCGGGCACCCTGCTCGGCGGCATCCTGCCCGGGTCGGTGTCCGTACCGACCTACCACCACCAGGCCGTGGACCGGCTCGGCCGCGGCCTGCGGCCCTCGGCCCACGCGGCGGACGGCACGATCGAGGCCCTGGAACTCCCGGAGGCGGAGCACTTCGTGCTGTCCGTGCAGTGGCACCCGGAGGCCGGGGACGACACCCGGGTGATGGACGCCCTGGTGCGGGCCGCGGGAGGCTCTTGAAACGGCCGGGCGCCCACCCGGTCACGGCAGGGCCCGGGTCAGCCCCAGCAGGTGGCGGGCCGGGCCCGCGGGACGTTGCCCGGACGGCCAGACGGCCCGCAGGTCACGGCCGAAGGGCGTACCGCGTACGGGGATCTCGACCAGCCGCCGGGCCGCCAGCTCCTCCCCCACGGCCAGTTCGCTGAGCACCGACGGCCCGGCGCCGCTCACCGCGGCGGCCTTGACCGCCGTCGTGGAGGCCAGTTCCAGCAGCGGCGCCGCGAGCCCGCCGTGTCCGGCCAGTGCCGCGTCCAGGACCTGGCGGGTGCCGGAGCCGTGTTCGCGCAGGATCAGCGGGGTGGCGGCCAGTTCGGCGGCCGTCAGGTCCGTACGGCGCCGGGTCCACGGGTGGGCGGGCGCGGCGACCACCACCAGCCGGTCGTGGCCGATGACCGCGCCGTCCAGCCCGGCGGGCACGTCCAGCCCCTCGACGAAGCCGAGGTCGGCCTCGCCCGCGAGGAGCCGCTCGGCGACGGCGGCGGAGTTCCCGGCCAGCAGGGTGACCGCGGTGTCCGGGCGCTGCGCGCGCAGCGCGATGAGCCAGCCGGGCAGCAGGTATTCGGCGATGGTCATGCTGGCGGCGACCCGCAGCCGTGAGTCCCGGCGCCCCCGCAGCGCCTGCGCGCCCGCGTCGAACGCCTCGGCGGCCTCCACCACCCGCCGCGCCCAGTCCGTGACCAGCGCCCCCGCGTCCGTCAGGCGCGAGCCGCGCGGCGAGCGTTCGACGAGGGCCACGCCCAGCTGCTGTTCCATGGAGCGGATGCGGCTGCTGGCGGCGGGCTGGCTGATGCCCCGCTCGCGCGCGGCCCGCCCGAGGCTGCCGAGCCGGGCGACGGCGAGCAGCAGCTCCAGCGCGCCGAGGTCCGGTACGCGGTGGGAGAGGGGGGTCACGGGCCCCGCCTCGGGTCGCTCTTCGTTCACACCGGCCATAACCCCACCTTATGCCCCCATAGACACGAGGTCCCTGGTGGGCGGGGGTGCGCGCCACGACCCTGGGATCATGGCAACCCTGACGCAGTCCCCCGCGCGCACCGGCCCCCGCACCTCCGCCCGCTCCCCCGCCGGCACACCCCCGGCCCTGCGTCACCTCGGCCCCAACTGGTACGCCGCCGTCATGGGCACCGCCATCGTCGCCAACGCCGGCGCGGTCCTCCCGCTGCGCTCCCCGGGCCTGCGCGGCGCCTACGTCGCGGTCTGGGCGCTCTCCGCCGTCCTGCTGCTGGTCCTGCTGGCCGCCCGTACCGTCCACTGGGTCCGCCACGGCGACCAGGCCCGGCGCCACCTCCTCGACCCGGCGGTGGCGCCGTTCTACGGCTGTCTGGCGATGGCGCTGCTGGCGGTCGGCGGCGGGACGCTCGCCGTGGGCTCCGACGTGCTGGGCGAGCGGGCCGCGGTCGCGGTGGACGGCGTGCTGTGGTGCGCCGGTACGGCGACCGGGCTCGCGGCGGCCGCGGTGGTGCCGTATCTGATGGTGGCCCGGCACCGGATCGAGGCCGGCACCGCCTCACCGGTGTGGATTCTGCCGCTGGTCGCGCCGATGGTCTCCGCCGCACTCGGCCCCGGCCTGGTGCCGCAGCTGCCCGCCGGGCAGTGGCAGGAGGCGATGGTGCTCGCCTGCTACGCGATGTTCGGGATGTCGCTGCTGGCCACGCTGCTGGTGCTGCCGCTGGTGCTGACCCGGCTGATCCATCACGGCCCGCTGCCGCTCGCGCTGACTCCGACGCTGTTCCTCGTCCTGGGTCCGCTGGGCCAGTCCACGACCGCGGTCAACAACCTCGCCGACGCCGCGCCGGGCGCGGTCGGCGCCGGGTACGCGCGGGCGATGAGCGGCTTCGCGCTCCTGTACGGCGTGCCGGTCATGGGCTTCGCGCTGCTGTGGCTGGCGCTGGCGACGGCGCTGGTCGTACGGGCCTTCCGGGCCGGGATGACGTTCTCGATGACCTGGTGGGGGTTCACCTTCCCGGTCGGTACGTGTGTGACGGGCGCGGCGGGCCTGGCGCGGCACACGGGCCTGGCGGCCTTCGGCTGGCTCGCGGTGGGGCTGTTCGCGGTCCTGGTGACGGCCTGGCTGGTGGCCGGGGTCCGTACGGCGCTGGGACTGGCGCGCGGCCGGCTCCTCGCGCCGCCGCCGGCCACCCCGGCTCCGGCCGCTCCCGCTCCGGCGGCCCCGGGCCTGGCCCTGGCCCCGGCTCCGGCTCCCGTTCCGGCCCCGGTCAGCGAGCCGCGTCCAGCGCGGCCCTGAGCACCGCGGGCGCCTGGGCCAGCGACGGCCCGTACCAGGTCAGATGGCGCCCGCTGACCAGCGCGGACGGCAGCCCCGGGAACGCCTCGGGGCCGTCGTCCGCGGTGAAGCGGTACGGCTCGTCCGGCAGCACCACCAGGTCGGCGCCGCGCGCGTTCAGCTCCTCGACCGGGACGCGCGGATACCGGTCGGTGTGGTCCGCGTACAGGTTCACCACGCCCAGCCGGGCGAGCAGGTCGCCCGCGAAGGTGTCCCGGCCCAGCACCATCCACGGCCGCCGCCAGACCGGCACCACAGCCCCGCGCGCATCAGCCGCCCCGGCCCGCAGGTCCCGCCAGGCATCCGCCGCGTCGTCCAGCCAGCCGGGCCGGCGCAGCCCGCAGCCGCGCACCAGCACCCGTTCCAGTTCACGCAGGGCCTGGTCCAGGTCCCGGATCTCGGTGACCAGGACGTCCAGCCCGGCGGCCCGCAGCGCGCCGAGGTCCGGCGCCCGGTTCTCCTCCTCGTTGGCGAGAACGAGGTCGGGCGCGAGGGCGGCGATGCGCGCGGTGTCCGGGTTCTTGGTGCCGCCGACGCGTGTCACGTCCAGCTCGGCGGGATGGCTGCACCAGTCGGTGGCACCGACAAGCAGTTCGGGCGCGGTGGCAGCCACGGCCTCGGTGAGCGAGGGCACGAGAGAGACCACTCGCGGGGCGCTGCGGTGACCGGACGTCATCACCCCACCGTACGCGGGCGGGACGGACCCCACGCCAAAACCCCCCGGCCGTACAGCCCGGCCCGACGCGAAAAGCCCCGCCTCCGGCCGTACGGCCGGAGGCGGGGCTTCGTGGGGTGCGTTCAGCGCCTCACTTCACGGGCGCCATCTTGTCCACGACGCCCGGGTGGGCGTCGATCCACTTCTCGACGCCGTCGTTCTCGTGGCCCTTGCCGGCGTCCTGGATGTCCTTCTCCAGGCTGCCCAGCTCGTCGGGGGTCATCTTCCAGTTCTTCAGCCAGCCGTTGAACTCCGGGAACTTCTCCGGGAAGCTCTTGTGGCCCAGCGACTTGATCTGGTTGTTGTCGCCCCAGGTGTGCTTGGGGTCGGCGAGCTTGGTCAGGTCGTACTTGCTGTACGCCCAGTGCGGCGACCAGAGCACGACCGCGATCGGCTCCTTCTTGGCGTAGGCGCGGTCCAGCTCGGCCAGCATGGAGCTGGTGCCGGCCTCGGTGACCTGGAAGTCCTGGAGGCCGTACGCGGGCGCGACGGTGCTCTTCAGGCGCTTCATCTCGCCGGTGCCCGGCTCGATGCCGATGATCTTGCCCTTGAACTCGTCCTGGTGCTCGCGCAGGTCGTCCAGCGTCTTGACGCCCTTGACGTAGGACGGCACCGCGATCTCCAGCGACGTCTTGTCGTACCAGGCACCGATGTCGACGAGATCGTCCTTGTACTGGTCCCAGTACTGCTTCTGCGCGACCGGCAGCCAGCCGTCGAACTCGACGTCGATCTGCCCGCTGGACAGGCCGGTCCACATCGGGCCGACGTCCAGGTTGCGGATGGTGGGCTTGTAGCCGCGCTTCTCCAGGACGTTCTTCCACAGGTACGTGGTGGCGATGCCCTCGTCCCAGGCCGGGTAGCCGATGTTCGGCGTCGCGCCGGCGTCCTTGCCCTTGGCGTACGAGACGTTCGCCGACGGGGCGAACTTGTCGACCAGGCCCGGGTTCTTCTTCAGCCAGGTGCGCACGCCGTCCTGCTCGTGGCCCTCGCCGGCGCTCTTGACGTCGTTCTCCAGGCTGGTGAGCTGCTTCTCGTCCAGGTGGAAGTTCTTCATCCACTTGGCGACCTGCGGCTCGTCCTGGGCGAAGCCCTTGCGGCCGAGCAGGTGCAGGCTGTCACCGGAGCCGAAGGAGCCCTTGGTGTCCTTGAGCTTGGTCAGGCCGTACTTGTCGTACGCCCAGTGCGGCGACCACAGCGTGACGGCGATCGGCTTCTTCGCGGCGTACGCGCGGTCCAGCTCGGTGAGCATGGAGGCGGTGCTGGACTCGGCGACCTTGTACTCGCCCTCCAGACCGTAGTCCTTGAGGACCTTGTTCTTGAGGATCTTCATCTCGCCGGCGCCCGGCTCGATGCCGGTGATCTTGCCGCCGAACTCGCCGGCCCGGCCCTTGAGGTCGTCGAGGGTCTTGACGTCCTTCATGTACGACGGGACCGCGATCTCCAGCGAGGTCTTGTCGTACCAGGCGCCGAGGTCCTCCAGCTTGTCCTTGTACTTCTTGTAGTACTCGGCGTGCGTGGTGGGCAGCCAGGCGTTGGTCTGCACGTCGATGTCGCCGCGGGCCTGCCCGGTGAACAGCGCGCCGGCCTCCAGCGCCTGCGCCTTCGGCTTGAAGCCGCGCTGTTCGAGGATCTCCTTCCACAGGTACGTGGTGGCCTTGCCCTCGTCCCAGTTGACGTACCCGAGGGTGATCGGGCGGCCGCCGCCGTCGGACTTCGCGCCGTCCTTGCCGAAGACGTTCAGACCGCCCGCGACCAGCGCGAGGACGACCACGCCGACCATCGCGACGGAGGTGCCGGGCTTCCAGTACAGGAACTTCATGCCGCCCAGCGCGGCCTGCGCCTTGGCCAGCGCGCGGCGGCCCAGCGGCGAGACCCGCTCGTTGAGGGCGCCGGTCATCCGGTCCAGGTACATGGCGAGGATGACGACGGCGAGACCGGCCTCGAAGCCGAGGGCGACGTTCACGGAGCTGACCGCGTTGTAGACCGAGGAGCCCAGGCCCTCGGCGCCGACCATGCCGGCGATGACGACCATGGACAGCGCCAGCATGATGACCTGGTTGATACCGGCCATGATCGTGGGCAGCGCCAGCGGCAGCTGCACCCGGAAGAGGGTGCGGCGCGGGTGCGTACCGAACGCCTCGGCCGCCTCGACCAGTTCGCCGTCGACCTGGCGGATGCCCAGCTCGGTCATGCGCACGGCGGGCGGCATGGAGAAGATGATGGTCGCCACCATGCCGGGCATCACGCCGATGCCGAAGAAGAGGATGCCGGGGATCAGGTAGACCATCGCGGGCATCGTCTGCATCAGGTCCAGGACCGGGCGCAGGGCGCCGCCGACGGCGCGGTTGCGGGCCGCCCAGATGCCCAGCGGCACCGCGACGACGATGGTGATGATGCAGGCCACGAGCACCAGCGACAGGGACTGCATGGTGGCGTCCCACTGCTCGATCGAGTCGATCAGCGCGAAGCCCGCGAAGGTGGCGACCGCGGCCGGCAGACCGCGCAGCCACCAGGCGAGCACCGCGAAGATGCCCATCAGCAGGAACGGCTGCGGGGCGGAGAGGACCGCCTCGATGCCGTTGTACATGGCCGTCAGGACGTCGGAGACGAAGTCGAAGAGCCACGTGAGGTGGTTGCGCAGCCATTCGACGCAGGTGTTGGCCCAGGAGCCGACATCGATCCTAGGCACCGGCAGTCACCTTGCCCTCGGGCTTGCCGCCCGTCTTGCCCGCGGGTTTTCCGTCGGGCCGCGCGGCGGACCCGGCGTCCGCCGTGCCCGCGTCCTCGTCCTTGGCCGCGGGGGCCCCGGCCTTTTCGGCCTGCCCGTCCTGCTTCGCCGGAGCGTCCTGCTTCGCCGGCTCGTCCGGCTGGCCGTTCTCGCTGAGCACGGCCAGCAGCCGCTGCACCGGCACCGCGCCGGCCAGTTCGCCGTCCGTGCCGGTCACGGCGACCGGCACGTCCCCGGCCGAGCACGGGCCGAACAGCTCCGCGACCGGCGTGTCCAGGTGGACCTTGGCGGGCGTGGCGGCGAGGAAGTCCTCGGCCGTACGGATCTCCCCGCCGTCCGTCGACGTGGACCCCAGTACCTGGTCCACGTCGACCATGATGGCCCCGGCGGTCAGCACGCGGGAGCGGTCGACGTCCTGGATGAAGGACGCGACGTAGTCGTTGGCCGGGGTGAGGAGGATGTCCTCGGCGCTGCCGATCTGCACGATGCGGCCGTCGCGCATCACCGCGATCCGGTCGCCGAGGCGCATGGCCTCGTTCAGATCGTGGGTGATGAAGACGATGGTCTTCTTCAGCGTCTTCTGGAGCTCCAGGAGCTGATCCTGCATGTCGCGGCGGATCAGCGGGTCCAGGGCGCTGAAGGACTCGTCCATCAGCAGCAGGTCGGCGTCGGTGGCCAGCGCGCGGGCCAGGCCCACCCGCTGCTGCATTCCGCCGGACAGCTCGTCGGGCCAGGACTTCTCCCAGCCCTCCAGGCCCGCGAGGTGCAGCGCCTCGGTGGCGCGCTTCTCGCGCTCCGCACGGGGTACGCCCTGCACCTCCAGCCCGTACGCCGCGTTCTCCAGCACACTGCGGTGCGGGAAGAGCGCGAAGTGCTGGAAGACCATGGAGATCTTCTCGGAGCGGACCTTGCGCAGTTCCTTGTCGCTGATCGACGTCAGGTCCTGACCGTCGAAGCGGACACTGCCGGCGGTCGGCTCCAGCAGCCCGTTGAGGGTCCGCAACAGCGTGGACTTGCCCGATCCGGACAGACCCATGACGACGAAAATCTGGCCCTCGTCCACGGAGAACGACGCGTCGATCACCGCGGCGGTCGTGCCGTCGGCCCGCAGCTCCTCACGGCTCGCACCGTCTTCGAGCCGTCGTACCGCGTCCTCGGGTCGTCTCCCGAACACTTTGTACACGTGCTCGGCTTGCAGCCTGGCCACATACACCTCTCGAATTGACTGTGTACGACCCGCCTCCCCCGTCGGCAGGTCGTGGCGCGGTACGGGTCGGGCCCGCCATTAACCGGTGGAAATGTTGAATATCCACCGGCTCCGCTCCGGCGGCGCGCCTGCCCCCGTTCAAAAGTGACAAACACATAAGTGACCCACTTCACAACGCGCCCGTGCCGGCCGCCGCACAGCCGCCCCGCGCCCGCCCCGCGCCCGCTCCGGGGCACGCCACCGGGGCGCGGCGCCGGAGGTACGGCATCATTCGGGGTGTGACCCGACGCCTGATGCTCCTCGACACCGCCTCCCTGTACTTCCGGGCCTACTTCGGCGTACCGGAATCGGTCCGGGCCCCGGACGGCACCCCGGTCAACGCGGTGCGCGGGCTGCTGGACTTCATCGCCCGGCTCACCCAGGACCACCAGCCGGACGACCTGGTGGCCTGCATGGACTTCGACTGGCGCCCGCAGTGGCGGGTCGACCTCATCCCCTCGTACAAGGCGCACCGGGTCGCCGCAAAGGCCCCGGCCGGCTCCCCGGAACCGGACGCGGAGGAGATTCCGGACACCCTGTCCCCGCAGGTCCCGGTGATCGAGGAGGTGCTCGACGCGATCGGCATCGCCCGGGTCGGCGCCGCGGGGTACGAGGCGGACGACATCATCGGCACCCTCACCGCCCGCGCCACCGGGCCGGTGGACATCGTCACCGGCGACCGGGACCTGTTCCAGCTGGCCGACGACGGGCGCGGCATCCGCGTCCTGTATCCGCTCAAGGGCGTCGGCACCCTCCAGATGACCGACGAGGCCCTGCTGCGCGAGAAGTACGGCGTGGACGGCCGGGGGTACGCGGACCTGGCGCTGCTGCGCGGCGACCCCAGCGACGGCCTGCCGGGCGTGCCGGGCATCGGCGAGAAGACCGCCGCCAAACTTCTGGCCACGTACGGCGACCTGGCGGGGATCATGGCCGCGGCCGACGACCCGGCGTCCGGGCTGACCCCCTCGCAGCGCAAGCGGCTGACCGAGGCGCGCGCGTATGTCGAGGTCGCGCCGGAGGTCGTACGGGTCGCCGCCGACGTGTCGCTGCCGGACTTCGACGCAGCCCTGCCCGGCGAGCCGGCCGACCCGGAACGCCTGGAGGCCCTGGCCGAGCGGTGGGGGTTGGGCGGCTCTTTGCAGAGGCTTCTCGCGACGCTACGCCCTTGAACTGTTAGGTTAGGTATACCTAACAAGACCGTGGCAGGGGAGATCGTCGTGGCAGCAGAGCGTCCGGCCCGCAAGAAGCCCAAGCTCATTCACGCACAGGTGCTGCGCACCGAGCAGCTCACGCCGCACATGGTGCGGGTGGTGCTGGGCGGTGACGGCCTGGCGGAGTTCTCGGCGGGTGAGTACACCGATCATTACGTCAAGCTGGTCTTCCCGATTCCCGGCGTGGCCTACCCGCAGCCGCTGGACATCGCCGAGATCCGCGCCGCCTTCCCGCGCCACCAGTGGCCCAAGACGCGTACGTACACGGTGCGCGCCTGGGACCCGGACGCCCGGGAGCTGGCCGTCGACTTCGTGGTGCACGGCGACTCCGGCCTCGCGGGGCCGTGGGCGGCGCAGGCCCGTCCGGGTGACGAGGCGCTCCTCCTCGGCCCCGGCGGCGCGTACGCCCCCGACGCCGACGCCGACTGGCATCTGCTCGCCGGTGACGAGAGCGCCCTGCCGGCCATCGCCGCCTCCCTGGCCCGGATGCCCGAGGACGTGCCCGTGCGGGCCTTCATCGAGGTCGCCGGCCCCGAGGAGGAGCAGAAGCTCCAAGCCCCGGCGGGCGCCGAGATCACCTGGCTGCACCGCGGCGCGGCGCCGGTCGGCGAGCGGCTGGTCGAGGCCGTCCGCGCGCTGGACTTCCCGGCGGGCCGGGTCCAGGCGTTCGTGCACGGCGAGGCCGGATTCGTGAAGGAGCTGCGCAAACTGCTGCGCGTCGAGCGGGAGGTGCCGCGCGAGGACCTGTCGATCTCCGGCTACTGGCGCAACGGGCACGACGAGGACGGCTGGCAGGCCTCCAAGCAACTGTGGAACCAGCAGGTCGAGGCCGAGCAGGAGTCGCCCCTGCCCACCGCTTCCTGAGCCGCGTCCAGGGGGACCAGGGTGGAACGCGTACAGCGGGCGGTCGGTGCCGTGCTCGGCTCGGCCGCCGGGGACGCGCTCGGCGCGCCCTACGAATTCGGCGCGCCCGGCGCGTACACGGAACGCCTCCCCGACGGCCGGGGAGAGATGTGCGCAGGCGGCGGCCGGTACCCCGGCGAAGCCACCGCCGACACGCAGCTGGCGGTGCTGACCGCCGAATCGCTGCTGGAACGCGGCGGACTCGACCTCCCCGGCGTCTTCCACCGCTTCCGGCGCCTGGCCGCGGCCGGGCCGAAGGACATCGGTCCGCGGGCCGCGGCCGTGCTCGGCAGCGGCGCCCCCTGGGATCTGGCCGCCGCCCGGCACTTCCAGGTCAACGGGCGCGCCGCGGGCAACGGCTCGCTGCTGCGCGCCACGCCCGCCGCGGTGTACTTCGCCGCCGCGGGGCGCGCCGCGACCATGGAGGCCGCGCGGCGGCTGTCCGCGCTGACGCACGGGGACCCGGCGGCCGGGGAAGGCACGGCGCTGTTCCACGAGCTGATCCGCGCCGCCCTGGACGGCGGCGACCCGCTCGACGCGCTGCCGGACGCGCTCGCCCACGTCCTCCCCGGCCACCACGCGCGTTACGCCGCCGTCCTCGCGCCCGACTGGCACCCGGACCTGGCCACCGAGTTCAACGGGACGGTGTGGCCCTGCCTCGGGTCGGCCGTCTGGGCGCTGCGCACCACCTCCTCGTACGAGGACGCGGTGCGGGCCGCGATCGGCCTCGGCGGGGACACCGACACCGTCGCGGCGGTCACCGGAGGCCTCGCCGGGGCGGTGTACGGCGCCGACGCGATCCCCGAGCGCTGGACGCGGGACTTGCACGTGCCGCTGCCGGGGTTCGGCGACCGGGTGGTGTGGGTAGATGAACTGCGGGCGCTGGCCGAGAAGTTGGTGTGCTCCGCGATGGGGCCGTGCTGAATGCTTCGGCCGGGGCGGACGGTCCGCGCGGGCCGGACGCTCCGCGTCGGCCGAGCGGTCCGCTCCGCCTGAGCGCCCCGCGCCGCTGACGCGGGCCCGCCACGCCGGGGCGCGTCAGCCGGACAGGCTCGACACGCTGTCACCGCGCGCAGCGGACGGCTCTCCCCCACCGCGCCGCGCTCACGGCTCCCGCGTTTTTGCGCAGGCGTGGCCGGGACCTTTCGGATACTGCCGTGTCGGCGCGTCTCCTCGCGGTGTGGCGCTCCCCGGCCCGCGCAGCCTGGGTTTCCCAGGGCGGGACGAGGCCGCGGGCATCACGTGCCTGCCGGACGTCCGCGCCCCCGGCAGCGCTTCGCCGCGCCGGCGCTGCGGAACCCCGGGATACGTACGGCGTGTCGGACGGGCGCGCAGACAGCGGACGACACGCCGTACGAGACGGGCGCGGCGAGGCGCCAGCGGGCGGACACGTCCTGGGCGGGAGAGTGGACGCGTCCCCGGTGCGGGCGGACACGTCCCGGGTGCGAGTGCGGACGCGGCGCGGTGCGGGCGGACGCGCTCGGCCCGTGCCGCACGGCCTTGCGCGCCCCCCGGCTCCCGGGCCAGAGCTTGCTGCCCGTCTCACCCCACCGACGAGTAAGCCACCACGCCCCGCAGCACCGCGTCCACGGCCTTCCGCGCGTTGCGCGAGACCTCCGGCGGTGCCGCGGCCGCGATCTGGCCCAGGATGTCGATCAGCTGCTTGCACCAGCGCACGAAGTCACCGGCGGGCATCTCCGCCTCGCGCAGCACCTCGTCCAGGCCGAACCCGCAGGCCCAGCGGTACGCGGCCCAGGCGAAGCCGAGGTCCGGCTCGCGCTGGCCGACGCCCTCCGCCTGGTTGATCTTGTGGTCCTCCTCCAGGGCGTCCAGCCGGCCCCAGATCCGCACCATCTCGGCGAGCGCGTCCCGCGCCTTGCCCGACGGCAGCTTCGGCGCCACCGCGTCGTCCGCCTGGCGCGCCTCGTAGACCAGCGCCGAGGCGCAGGCGGCCAGTTCGGCGGGGCCCAGCCCGTTCCAGACGCCGGCCCGCAGGCACTCGCTGGCCAGCAGGTCCAGTTCGCCGTAGAGCCGCGCCAGGCGCCGGCCCTCGTCCGTGACCGTGTCGCCTTCCAGATAGTCGAGTTCGGTCAGCAGGCCGCAGATCCGGTCGAAGGTGCGCGCGATCGTGTTCGTACGGCCTTCGATACGGCGCTCCAACTGCCGGGTGTCGCGCAGCAGCCGGTGGTACCGCTCGGCCCAGCGGGCGTGGTCCTCGCGCTCGTCGCAGCCGTGGCAGGGATGCGCGCGCAACTCCGTACGCAGCCGGGCGATCTCCCGGTCGTCGGCCGCCGCCGCCCGCTGCTTGCGGTGCCGCTCCGGGGCGATGTGCCCGGCCTTCGTACGCAGCGCGGACGCCAGGTCGCGGCGCGACTGCGGGCTGCGCGCGTTGAACGACTTCGGGATGCGCATCCGGTCCAGCGCCGCCACCGGCACCGGGAAGTCCATCGACGCCAGCCGCTTGACCTGCCGCTCGGCGGTCAGCACCAGCGGGCGGGGCCCGTCGTGCGCGTCGTAGCCGCGGTGGCCGTTGGTCCGGCCCGACGGCATCCCCGGGTCCAGCACCAGCGCCAGCCCCGCGTACTTGCCGGTCGGCACGTGGATCACGTCGCCCGGCCGGAGCTTCTCCAGCGCCGTGGCGGCCGCGGCCCGGCGCTGCGCCGCACCCTGCTTGGCCAGCTCCGTCTCCCGGTCCTTCAGCTCGCGGCGCAGCCTCGAATACTCCTCGAAGTCGCCGAGGTGGCAGGTCATGGACTGCTTGTAGCCGTCCAGGCCCTCCTCGTTCTTCTGCACCTGCCGCGAGATCCCGACGACCGACTTGTCCGCCTGGAACTGCGCGAAGGACATCTCCAGCAGCTCCCGCGAGCGGTGCCGCCCGAACTGCGAGACCAGGTTGACCGCCATGTTGTACGACGGCTTGAAGGAGGAGCGCAGCGGATACGTACGCGTACCGGCCAGGCCCGCCAGGGCGCCCGGGTCCATACCGCGCTGCCACAGCACCACCGCATGGCCCTCGACATCGATACCGCGGCGCCCGGCACGGCCGGTGAGCTGCGTGTACTCGCCGGGGGTGATGTCGGCGTGCTGCTCGCCGTTCCACTTCACCAGCTTTTCCAGCACGACCGAACGCGCGGGCATGTTGATGCCGAGCGCCAGCGTCTCCGTCGCGAAGACCGCCTTGACCAGGCCCTTGAGGAACAGCTCCTCGACGACCTCCTTGAACGTCGGCAGCATGCCGGCGTGGTGCGCGGCGATGCCCCGCTCCAGGCCCTCCAGCCATTCGTAGTAGCCGAGGACGTGCAGGTCCTCGTCGGGGATGCCGGCCGTACGCTCCTCGACGATGGCGCGGACCTTCGCCCGCCCCTCCTGGTCGTTCAGACGCAGCCCGGAGTACAGGCACTGCTGCACGGCCGACTCGCAGCCGGCCCGGCTGAAGATGAACGTGATCGCGGGCAGCAGGCCCTCGTTGTCCAGCCGGTCGATCACCTCGGCGCGGCCGGGCGTCCAGATCCGGCTGCGCTGGCGCCGCTCGCGCTCGCGGTCCGCCTCCCGCTGGTTGCGGCCGCGGCGCTTGTCCCGGCCGAACGTCGGGCGGCTGTTCTCCATGCGGGCCAGCCGCTCCAGGTCCGGGTTGACCTCACGGCGGCCCGCGCCGGCCCGGCCCTCGCGCTCCTCGAAGAGGTCGTACATCCGGCGGCCGGCGAGCACGTGCTGCCACAGCGGCACCGGGCGGTGCTCGGAGACGATCACTTCCGTGTCGCCGCGGACCGTGTCCAGCCAGGCGCCGAACTCCTCCGCGTTGGAGACCGTCGCGGACAGCGAGACCAGGGTGACGGACTCGGGCAGGTGAATGATCACCTCTTCCCAGACGGCGCCCCGGAAGCGGTCGGACAGGTAGTGCACCTCGTCCATGACCACGTACCCGAGCCCGGTCAGCGACTGCGAGCCCGCGTACAGCATGTTCCGCAGCACCTCGGTGGTCATCACGACCACCGGCGCCTCGGAGTTGACGCTGTTGTCACCGGTCAGCAGGCCGACGCGGTCCGCGCCGTAGCGCCGCACCAGGTCCTGGTACTTCTGGTTGGACAGCGCCTTGATCGGCGTCGTGTAGAAGCATTTACGGCCCTGCTCCAGGGCCAGGTGGACGGCGAACTCGCCCACGATCGTCTTGCCGGATCCGGTCGGGGCCGCGACCAGCACTCCCTTTCCGGCCTCCAGGGCCTGGCACGCCTCGATCTGGAACGGGTCCAGCGCGAAGTCGTACATCTCACGGAAAGGTGCGAGTGCGGTGGCCTGCTCCGCCGCCCGCAACTTGGCGGCGGCGTAGCGCTCAGCAGGGGACATGTCCTCGGTCATCGTGCTTACGAGCCTACCGGCCACCTCTGACAACGAGCCGATCATTATGGACGCCCTTTACCGCCCACCCCCCAAAACCCCACTCCCCACCCCGGCCCCCCACGCTTCCCGCCACCCCCTTCCGGGTAACCCCTGGCTGGGGGGATGCGCGCGTTCGATTCGCCCCGTAGGGGCGCGGGGCGGAGGGGGTGGAGGAGGTGCGCGGGGTGGAGGTGGTGGAGGGGGTGCGCGGGGCGGAGGGGTCCGCACGAGGCGGTGGGGTCGCACGGGGCGGCGCGGGGCGGAGGGACCATGCGGGGCGGTGCGAGGCGGAGGGACCACGCGGGGCGGGTGCGGGGCGGAGGGACCACGCGGGGCGGTGCGAGGCGGAGGGACCACGCGGGGCGGTGCGAGGCGGAGAGGGACCATGCGGGGCGGGTGCAAGACGGAGG
>NZ_JBHWHY010000074.1:0-36280 GCF_042732265.1 Streptomyces sp. NPDC059788
GGGGGGGGGGGGGGGGCCGCGCCCTGGGCGGGCCGGGGCCGGGCCGGGCCGGAGCGGGGCGGACCCAGTGGGGCTGGGGCAGGGCCGGGCGGGTCCCCTGGCGGCCCCGGGCCACAACGGCCCTGGGGCCGGGGCCGAGCCAAGCCGGGCCGGGGCGAGCCGGGGCGAGCCGGGCCGGGGCGAGCCGGGGCGAGCATGGGCGAGCATGGGCGGGGCGGGCCGGGGCGGGCCGGGGCGAGGCCGAAGCCAGGGGCCGAGAGCCGGACGCCGGGAGCCAGACCCGAGCCGCGGCCCGAGCCAGAGCCCGGGCCCCCTGCGCCCCTACGGGCCGAATCGAACGCGGACATCCCCCCGACGGGGGCTTACCCAGGGGTGGCGGGGGCGAAGCTCGCGGGACGGTGGCACGGCGGGCCTCCGCGGCCCCTCAGAGCGGCGTACGCGGGCCCGCCGCCCTACGGGGTCAGGCGCGGGCCGGAACTCCCGTCAGCGCCGTCACGACGGGGTCCAGCGCCTGGTTGATCTCGTCGCCGATGGAGCGGAAGAACGTGATGGGCGCGCCGTACGGGTCGTAGACCTCGTCCGCCTCCGGGTTCGGCGCCAG
Organism: Streptomyces sp. NPDC059788; assembly: GCF_042732265.1. Taxonomy (NCBI): domain Bacteria; kingdom Bacillati; phylum Actinomycetota; class Actinomycetes; order Kitasatosporales; family Streptomycetaceae; genus Streptomyces; species Streptomyces sp. NPDC059788. The sequence continues at coordinate 602 of NZ_JBHWHY010000074.1, forward strand.
CAGCCAGCCGCGCAGCGCCGCGGCGGCACCGACCAGGGCGCGGGCGCGCTCGACCAGCCCGCCGCCGGGCAGCGCCGGGTCGGGCTCGGGCAGCGTCGCCGGGTCTATGGCCCGTACCAGCCGGTTGAACTCCTTCAGCGTGAAGGTGCGCAGCCCCGCCGAATGGCCCATGGAGATGACCTGGGCGCGGTGGTCGCGGGTGGCGGTCAGGACGAGGTCGGCGCGGATGACGTGCTCGTCCAGCAGCTCGCGGCCGGTGAAGTCCGCCGGATCCGCTCCGTAGTCGGCCAGGACCGTGGCGGCGTGGGTCTCCATGGGCGCGCCTTCGTGGCCCCAGGTGCCGGCGCTCTCCACGACCAGGCCGCCGCGGTCCTCGCCCAGCCGCAGGTCGAGGGCGTGCCGGTGCAGCCGCTCGGTGATGGGCGAGCGGCAGACGTTGCCGGTGCTGACGTGGAGGATGCGGAACGCGCGGTAGCTGTCCTCGCCGGGTCCCGCTATGCCACGCCCGAGGGGCGCAATCAATTCGCCACCTCAAGCCCGGGTACCACCTTGCGCAGCTCCTCCACGCCGATCGCGCCTGCGCGCAGCAGCACCGGCGTCGGGCCGGTGACGTCCACGATCGAGGACGGTACGGCGGCGGGGGTCGGGCCGCCGTCCAGGTAGACGGAGACGGAGTCGCCGAGCATCTCCTGGGCCGCGTCGCAGTCCTGCGGCGACGGGTGCCCCGTGAGGTTGGCACTGGAGACGGCCATCGGGCCGAACTCGGTGAGCAGCTCGATGGCGACCGGGTGCAGCGGCATCCGGACCGCGACGGTGCCGCGGGTCTCCCCCAGGTCCCAGGTCAGCGACGGCTGGTGGGTGGCGACCAGGGTGAGCGCGCCGGGCCAGAAGGCGTCGACCAGCTCCCAGGCCTGCTCGGAGAAGTCCGTGACGAGCCCGTGGAGGGTGTTCGGGGAGCCGACGAGCACCGGGGAGGGCATACCGCGCCCGCGGCCCTTGGCCTCCAGCAGGTCTCCGACGGCCTCGGCACTGAACGCGTCCGCGCCGATGCCGTAGACGGTGTCGGTCGGCAGCACGACCAGCTCGCCGCGACGGACGGCCGATGCGGCCTCGCGCAGACCGGTCGCGCGGTCGGTCGCGTCGCTGCAGTCGTATCGCCGTGCCATTTAACGGACCTCCTCGTGCGGAACGTACAGATGACTCGTGGGGGCCGGGCTCGTCATGGCGTCGCCCTGCGCGCGGTGGCGAATCGGGGCCGGTTGTTCAGGTCGGGGTGGTCGGCCGCGTCGGCCCAGCCCCGCTCCTCGGTGAAGATCCACGGGACCTGGCCGCCCTGGGTGTCGGCGTGCTCGATGACCACGACGCCGCCGGGCCGCAGCAGCCGGTGCGCGGTCCGCTCGATGCCGCGGATGGTGTCCAGGCCGTCCTGGCCCGAGAACAGCGCGAGCTCGGGGTCGTGGTCGCGCGCCTCGGGTGCGACGTACTCCCACTCGGTCAGCGGGATGTACGGCGGGTTCGAGATGACCAGGTCGACCTGGCCGTCCAGCTCGGGGAGCGCGGTCAGCGCGTCGCCCTGCTGGAGAACGACGCGGGACCCCTCGACGTTCTTGCGGGCCCACTGCATCGCCTCGTCCGACAGCTCCACGGCGTGCACCCGGGAGCGGGGCACCTCCTGGGCGAGGGCGAGGGCGATGGCTCCGGAGCCGGTGCACAGGTCGACGATGAGCGGTTCGACGACGTCCATGGCCCGTACGGCGTCTATCGCCCAGCCGACGACCGACTCGGTCTCCGGGCGGGGTACGAAGACGCCGGGGCCGACGTGCAGCTCCAGGTAGCGGAAGAAGGCGCGGCCGGTGATGTGCTGGAGCGGCTCGCGGGCCTCGCGGCGGGCGACGGCCTCCCAGTAGCGGGCGTCGAAGTCCGCGTCGGGGACCCGGTGCAGTTCGCCGCGCTTGACGCCGTGCACGTGCGCGGCGAGCTCCTCCGCGTCGAAGCGCGGTGAGGGCACGCCGGCGTCGGCCAGCCGCTGGGTGGCCTGGGCCACCTCGGCGAGCAGCACGGTGCGGGGGTTGGGCCCGCGGCGGGGCCGCTGGGGGTCGTGACCCCCGGAAGGCGACGGCACGCTGTTCCTCCGGCTCGTTCTACGGGCGTTCTACGGGCTTACTGGGCGGCGGCCAGCTTGGCGGCCGAGTCGGCGTCCACGCACGCCTGGATGACCGGGTCGAGCTCGCCGTCGAGCACCTGGTCCAGGTTGTACGCCTTGAAGCCGACGCGGTGGTCCGAAATGCGGTTCTCCGGGAAGTTGTACGTCCGGATGCGCTCGGAGCGGTCGACGGTGCGAACCTGGCTGCGCCGGGCGTCCGACGCCTCCTTCTCGGCCTCTTCCTGGGCGGCGGCCAGCAGCCGCGAGCGCAGGATGCGCAGGGCCTGCTCCTTGTTCTGGAGCTGGCTCTTCTCGTTCTGGCAGGAGACGACGATGCCGGTGGGCAGGTGGGTGATGCGTACGGCGGAGTCGGTGGTGTTGACCGACTGGCCGCCGGGGCCGGACGAGCGGTAGACGTCGATGCGCAGGTCGTTGGGGCCGATCTCGACCTCGACCTCCTCGGCCTCGGGCGTGACGAGCACACCGGCCGCGGAGGTGTGGATGCGGCCCTGGGACTCGGTGGCGGGCACCCGCTGGACGCGGTGCACGCCGCCCTCGTACTTCAGGCGGGCCCACACGCCCTGGCCGGGCTCGGTGGCGCCGTTGCCGCCCTTGGTCTTCACGGCGACCTGGACGTCCTTGTAGCCGCCGAGGTCGGACTCGTTGGCGTCGAGGATCTCGGTCTTCCAGCCGACGCGCTCGGCGTAGCGCAGGTACATGCGCAGGAGGTCGCCGGCGAACAGCGCGGACTCCTCGCCGCCCTCGCCGGCCTTGACCTCCAGGATGACGTCCTTGTCGTCGCTGGGGTCGCGCGGCACGAGCAGCAGCCGCAGCTTCTCGGTCAGCTCCTCGCGGCGCGCTTCGAGGTCCTTGACCTCGTCGGCGAAGTCCGGGTCGTCGGCGGCCAGTTCGCGGGCCGTGCCGATGTCGTCGCCGGTCTGCTTCCAGGCGCGGTACGCCGTGATGATCGGGGTCAGCTCGAAATAGCGCTTGTTGAGCCGCTTGGCCTCGCGCTGGTCGGCGTGGACCGCGGGGTCGGCCAGTCGCTTCTCAAGGTCGGCGTGCTCGCCGATCAGTTCCTCGACCGCCTCGAACATCGTGGGGGTTCCTCACCTGGCTGTGTTTCCCGGTTGCCGGCACCTGTGCGGCCGTGGCCGCGGCCAGGGGTCTCCGGCGGGGTCCCTGGCCTGGACGACAAAACGCCGGTCCGGCCGCCCCTTCGCGGGGGCGGGTCGGAACCGGCGCCTTGCGGGTCGCTACTTCTTGGCGGAGCCGGCGCCCTTGCCGAAGCGGGCCTCGAAGCGGGCCACGCGGCCACCGGTGTCGAGGATCTTCTGCTTGCCCGTGTAGAACGGGTGGCACTCGGAGCAGATGTCGGCACGGATGGTGCCGCCGGCCACGGTGCTACGGGTGGTGAACGACGCGCCACAGGTGCAGCTGACCTGGGTCTCGACGTACTCCGGGTGGATGTCGCGCTTCAAGGGATTCTCCTAGGTTCGGGAGGGCTCCGGGTCGCTCCGCGGATTGCGGCAACGTGAACCGGGGCCGACGGTCCAGTCTGCCAGGACTGGCCTCATCTCCCAAAACCGGGGTCGGGCGGGAAGTATTCCCACCGGTCGTACGGGGCTGCCGAGGGGCCGCCGAGCGGTCCGAAAGGACGGTTCGGCTACTTCACGTAGCTGTCCGTTCCACCCTTGTCACCTGCGGAATCCTTGATCGCTTCCGGCGGGATGTCCTGGTCCTGGCGCAGCGCGTCCCAGACCTGCCGCGACTGCTTCTCCAGCGGCAGCACGCGGGAAGGATTCTTCGGGTCATAGGTGACCGGCAGGGTGACCATGTCGATGTTGTCCGACCCGATGCCGCCCATCTCCTTGGCCAGCCCCGTCAGGGCGTTGACCGAGTTCAGGTCGGTGTCGGTGGTGATGGCCTTGGTGGCGGTGTCGGCGATGCCGTAGAGCTTCGTCGGGTCCGACAGCAGCCCGATGTTCTTGACCTGGTTCATCAGTGCCTTGATGAACGTCTGCTGGAGCTGGATGCGGCCCAGGTCGCTGCCGTCGCCGCCGGGCACGCCGTGCCGGGTCCGTACGAGGCCGAGGGCGTCCTCACCGTTGAGGGTGTGCTTGCCGGGCTCCAGGTTCAGGTGGCTCTTGTTGTCGTGGATGGGCTTGGTGGTGGTGATGTCCACGCCGCCGAGGGCGTCGATGAGCTTCTTGAAGCCGGTGAAGTCGACCTCGACGAAGTGGTCCATACGGATGCCGCTCATCGACTCGACGGTCTTGACCGCGCAGGCCGGGCCGCCGACCTCGAAGGCGGTGTTGAACATGGCCTTGCGCTGGCCCGGTATGTTCTTGCCGTCCTTGGTGCAGTCGGGGCGCTGGACCAGGGTGTCGCGCGGGATGCTGACGACGCTGGCCTTCTTGTGGCCCTTGAAGACGTGCACGATCATCGCGGTGTCGGAGCGGGCGCCGCCCTCGTCGGTGCCGTACGCGCCGTTCTTGCCCGCCCGGGAGTCCGAGCCCATGACGAGGATGTCCATCGATCCGTCGTCGTTGTCCTTGGGCCGGTCCTTGCCCAGGGCGGCGTTGATGTCGACGCCCTTCAGGTTGCCGTTGAGTTTGAAGTAGACGTAGCCGAGTCCCGCGCCACCGAGCAGTACGCAGCTGACCAGCGCGCACACGGTGATCGTCAGGGCGCGGCGGCGCCGGGTCGGGCCCTTGCGCCGGCGGCCCGTGGCACGTATGCCGCGGGAACGGCCCTTGGCCGTGTTCGCGGCCCTGCTGTCGTCCGCCATCTGCTCCTCAGTCCTCGTTCTCTCGGCTGCCCCTCGCCGCCACCGTTCAGCGTTCGGCCACGGTTTGTTGCGCCTTGAAAGACGGGGGGCAGACCGGAAGGGTTGCACAACGGGATTGAGAGCCATTCTTAGAAACCAGGCCCCCCGTGCCCCGGCGAAAGTCGACTTTTGGCCTGGTGACCAGGACTTTCGTCCGGGGTCAGAAACCGGACTGATGAGTTCCCCGGGCGCCGCGCGTGTGCGCAAGGCAACAATCTGCGGGTTCTTCGGGCAGCACGAAGCCCTCCCGGCCACCGATGTGACCAGAAGGGCTCAGTCGTGCGACCACGGCACCGTCCGCCGCCGGTACGAGGGCGGACGGGCCGTCACGGGGTCCGGGCGTCAGTCGTTGCCGTTGCCGTTGCCCATGCCGGGCGTGGTCTTCTGGATCTGGAGCAGGAACTCCGCGTTGGACTTCGTCTGCTTCATCTTGTCCAGCAGCAGTTCGATGGCCTGCTGCTGGTCCAGGGCGTGCAGCACGCGCCGCAGCTTCCAGACGACGGCCAGCTCGTCGCTGCCCATCAGGATCTCTTCCTTACGGGTGCTGGACGCGTCCACGTCCACCGCCGGGAAGATGCGCTTGTCCGAGAGCTTCCGGTCGAGCTTGAGCTCCATGTTGCCGGTGCCCTTGAACTCCTCGAAGATCACCTCGTCCATCCGCGAGCCGGTCTCGACCAGCGCGGTGGCCAGGATGGTCAGCGAGCCGCCGTCCTCGATGTTGCGCGCGGCACCGAAGAACTTCTTCGGCGGGTACAGCGCGGTCGAGTCGACACCACCGGACAGGATGCGGCCCGACGCCGGGGCGGCGAGGTTGTAGGCACGGCCCAGACGCGTGATGGAGTCCAGCAGGACGACCACGTCGTGGCCCAGCTCCACCAGGCGCTTGGCGCGCTCGATGGCCAGCTCCGCGACGGTGGTGTGGTCCTCGGCCGGGCGGTCGAAGGTCGAGGAGATGACCTCGCCCTTGACCGACCGCTGCATGTCGGTGACCTCTTCCGGACGCTCGTCGACCAGGACGACCATCAGGTGGCACTCGGGGCTGTTACGGGTGATCGAGTTGGCGATCGCCTGCATGATCATGGTCTTGCCGGTCTTCGGCGGCGCCACGATCAGACCGCGCTGGCCCTTGCCGATCGGCGCGACCAGGTCGATGATCCGCGGCGTCAGCGCGCCCGGCTCACCTTCCAGACGCAGCCGCTCCTGCGGGTAAAGGGGCGTCAGCTTGCCGAACTCCGCGCGGCCACGGCCCTGTTCGGGCGAGACGCTGTTGACGGTGTCCAGGCGGACCAGCGCGTTGAACTTCTCGCGCCGCTCGCCCTCGCGGGGCTGGCGGACCGCGCCGGTGACGTGGTCGCCCTTGCGCAGGCCGTTCTTGCGGACCTGGGCGAGCGAGACGTACACGTCGTTCGGACCGGGCAGGTAGCCGGAGGTCCGGATGAAGGCGTAGTTGTCGAGGATGTCGAGGATGCCCGCGACGGGGATCAGCACGTCGTCGTCGGAGACCTGCGGCTCGTTGCCGAAGTCCTCGCGGCCGCGGCGGCCCCGGCGGTCCCGGTAGCGGCCGCGGCGCCCGCGGCGCCCGCCCTCGAAGTCGTCGTCGTCCTGGCGGTTGTCACGGTTGTCGCGGTTGTCGCGCTGCTGGCGGTTGCCGCCCTGCTGGTTGCCGCCGTCGCCGCCGTCGTTGTTCTTGTTGCGGCGGTCGCGCTGGCCGCGCTCGCCACGCTCGCCGCGGCCCTGGCGGTCGCCCTTCTGGCCGCGGTCCTGACGGTCCCCGCGGTCCTGGCGGTCGCCCTTGCCCTGGCGGCCCTCGGCGTTGTCGGCGGCGGCCTCGGCCTTGGCGTCCTCGCGCGGCGCCGTGCGGGCGCCGTCCTTGGCCTCGGCCTTGCCCTCGGACTTCGCCTCGCCGGCGCCGTCGGGGCTGCCCGCGGCGGCGGTGGCGCGGCGCCGGCGGCGCTCGCCGGCCGGCTGCTCGTCGCTCGGCTGGCCGGGGATGTCGATCTGCTGCTGGCCGGCGCCCTTGTCGGCGGCGGCCTTGTCGGCCGTCTTGGCCTTGGCGTCGCCGTCCTCGCCCGTACGGGCCTTGGAGGTCGCCCGGCGCTTGGGCTTGGTCTCGGCCTCTGCGGGCGCGTCGCCCTTGGCGGCGGCGCCGGAACCGGAGCCGGCGGCCTGCTTCTCCTTGATGACCTCGATCAGCTGGCTCTTGCGCATCCGCGCGGTGCCCTTGATGCCGAGGCTGGAGGCGACCTGCTGCAGCTCTGCCAGGACCATGCCGTCGAGGCCGGTGCCGGAACGGCGGCGCCGCGCAGGCGCGGCGGGAGCGTCCGTGGCGGGCGCGGTGGCACTGCCATCGGTGCGTACGCCCATCAGATCGGTGGTGTCGCTCACGAAGGGTCCTTCCCTGGAGCGGGCGTCGGCCTGTCTGGCTCGGCGACCGGTTGTGCTGTCCGGCTGCGGTCCCGTACTTGCGGACCTGGCCGGGGCGGTGGTCCCGCCGGAAATGGCGGAGAGATCAGTGCATGGTTCCGGCGCGAAGAGATGTCTGTGACTCATGTCCGTCACGCCGATTCCGGAGCGTGCTCGCTTCTGCTCAGGCAACTGCTCCAAGCAGTTTGGGAGGCTCCCGGAAGAAAGGTGGTCCCGATGGGGGACACGGAGTACCGCGCCGCAGAGGCGTCACGTACTCACTTGAGGTTAACACTACCGGATCCAACAAACATTCCCCCTCTCGAAGACCGGCAATCGTCGATCACCCGGCGAGCGGCAGCACCGAGGTGCCCGCCGCGTCGAGGGCCAGCCGGTTGGCCGCCCACCCCTCGCCCGCGAGGCCGGCGACCTTGTCGGCCGCGTCCTCCTGGACCAGCGCGAGCACCGTGGGGCCCGCGCCGGAGACGACCGCGGGGACGCCGTCCGCCCGCAGTCGGTTCACCAGGGCCACGCTCTCGGGCATCGCGGGAGCACGGTACTCCTGGTGAAGTCGGTCCTCGGTCGCGGCCAGCAGCAGCTCGGGGCGCCTGGTCAGGGCCTCGACGAGCAGTGCGGCGCGGCCGGCGTTGGCCGCGGCGTCCACGTGCGGGACGGTGCGCGGCAGCAGGCCCCGCGCGGTCTCCGTGAGCACCGGCCGGCCCGGTACGAAGACCACCGGAACGATGGAATCGGCGGGGTCCATCCTGATCGCCCGCGCGGCACCGGTGTCGGTCCAGGCCAGGGTGAAGCCGCCGAGCAGGCAGGCGGCGACGTTGTCCGGATGGCCCTCGATCTCGGTGGCCAGTTCCAGCAGGGCCGCGTCGTCCAGCTTCTGCTCGGCCCCTATGGTCACGGCGCGGGCGGCCACGATGCCGGCGCAGATGGCGGCGGAGGAGGAGCCCAGGCCGCGGCCGTGCGGGATGCGGTTGGCGCACACGATCTCCAGGCCGCGCGGCTGCCCGCCGAGCACCTCGAAGGCGGCGCGCAGGGACCGTACGAGCAGGTGGCTCTCGTCGCGCGGCAGGGTTTCGGCGCCCTCGCCCGCGATGTCGACGTGCAGGCCTGATTCGGCCACCCGCACCACGACGTCGTCGTACAGGCCCAGGGACAGCCCGAGGGCGTCGAAGCCGGGACCGAGATTGGCGCTGGTCGCGGGGGTGCGCACCCGGACGGCGGCGGCGCGGAACGCTGGACCGGCCATCGCTCGATGACTCTCCTTGATGTGATGCTGCGGCACTGCCCCGGAGCGCCGCGGCACCAGGGTGCCCGGCCGGCTCATGGGGACCGTTCTGACCTGCCCTGCACACCACTGCGACATGCCGTGGGGAGGGGAGTTGGCTGCCAGCCTATCGAAGGAAGGTTCTGTGGCGACATAGGGCGCACAGGAGGCGCACGATGCGTGTCGCACGCTGCCCGCGGTCCGCAGCCGCCTTTGCAGCCTTTGCAGGGTTTGCTCCATTCGAGGTTACGGGGTTCCTGCGGGCCCCGTAACCCCTTTTTCGCGCGATGTCGCGCGCCCGGCGCGGGCACCCGGCCGCGGGAACGGCCGGGTGCGTCGCGCGGCCGGAAGGCGTACTACGCCAGGCCGAGGCGCTCGGCCGCGGCGTCCGCGTCGACCGGGACCGTGACCGGCTGCGGGGCGCCCGCGACGGCCCAGTCCGGGTCCTTGAGGCCGTTGCCGGTGACCGTGCAGACGATGCGCTGGCCCGGATCGACCTTGCCCTCGTCGGCCGCCTTGAGCAGACCGGCCACCGAGGCGGCCGAGGCGGGCTCCACGAAGACGCCCTCCTGGGAGGCCAGCAGCCGGTAGGCGGCCAGGATCTGACGGTCCGTCACCTCGTCGATGAAGCCGCCGGACTCGTCCCGGGCCCGCTCGGCGAACTGCCAGGAGGCGGGGTTGCCGATCCGGATGGCCGTCGCGATCGTGTGCGGATCCTTGACGACTTCACCACGTACGATCGGCGCGCTGCCGGACGCCTGGAAGCCCCACATGCGCGGGGTGCGCGAGGCGAGGCCGTCGGCGGCGTACTCCTGGTACCCCTTCCAGTACGCGGTGATGTTGCCCGCGTTGCCGACCGGCAGCACGTGGATGTCCGGCGCGTCGTCCAGCATGTCGACGATCTCGAAGGCCGCGGTCTTCTGGCCCTCGATCCGTACCGGGTTGACGGAGTTCACAAGTGCGACGGGGTACTTCTCGGACAGGCCCCGGGCCAGCGTCAGACAGTCGTCGAAATTACCGTCGACCTGAAGAATCTTGGCGCCGTGCACCAGCGCCTGGCCCATCTTGCCCAGCGCGATCTTGCCCTGCGGGACGAGGACGGCGCAGACCATCCCAGCCCGTACGGCGTAGGCGGCGGCCGAGGCGGAGGTGTTGCCGGTGGAGGCGCAGATGACCGCCTTGGCCCCCTCCTCCTTCGCCCGGGTGATGGCCATCGTCATGCCGCGGTCCTTGAAGGACCCGGTGGGGTTGGCGCCCTCTACCTTGAGATGCACCTCACAGCCCGTGCGCTCGGAGAGCACCTGCGCGGGCACCAGCGGCGTACCGCCCTCCCGCAGCGTGACGACCTCGGTCGAAGCGCCGACCGGCAGCCGGTCCCGGTACTCCTCGATGATTCCGCGCCACTGACGGCTCGCGGTGGAAATGGCAGACATGGGTTCCTTTACTCCCCTTCGACCCGCATGATGCTGGCGACGCCCCGGACCGTGTCCAGGTCGCGCAGCGCGCCGACGGTCGACGACAGGGCGGCGTCGGCCGCCCGGTGCGTGACGACGACGAGGGACGCCTCTCCCCCGTTCTCGGCTTCACCGGAGCGGGCGGCACCCCCGTCCTTGCTCTGCTGGCGGACCGTGTCGATGGACACGCCGTGCTCGGCGAAGACCGTGGCGACCTGGGCGAGGACACCGGGCTTGTCGGCCACGTCCAGGCTGATGTGGTACCGGGTGACGACGTCACCCATGGGGCCGACCGGCAGCTGCGTGTACGCGGACTCGCCGGGGCCGGTGGTTTCGGCCAGCTTGTTGCGGCAGACCGCCACCAGGTCGCCCAGGACCGCGGAGGCGGTCGGCGAGCCGCCCGCGCCGGGTCCGTAGAACATCAGCTGGCCGGCGGCCTCCGCCTCGACGAAGACCGCGTTGTACGCCTCGCGGACGGAGGCCAGCGGATGCGTCAGCGGAATCATGGCGGGATGCACGCGCGCGGTGACCGAGGCGCCGTCGGCGGCCCGCTCGCAGATCGCGAGCAGCTTGACCGTGCAGCCCATGCGCTTGGCGGAGGCGATGTCGGAGGCGGTGACCTCGGTCAGCCCCTCGCGGTGGACGTCGTCTATGGTCACCCGGGTGTGGAAGGCGATTCCGGCCAAAATGGCGGCCTTGGCCGCGGCGTCGAAGCCCTCCACGTCCGCCGTCGGGTCGGCCTCCGCGTAGCCCAGGGCCGTCGCCTCGTCCAGCGCCTCGGAGTAGCCGGCGCCGGTGCTGTCCATCTTGTCCAGGATGAAATTGGTCGTCCCGTTGACGATGCCCAGCACCCGGTTGACCTTGTCGCCGGCCAGCGACTCGCGCAGCGGCCGGACCAGCGGGATCGCGCCGGCCACGGCGGCTTCGTAGTACAGGTCGGCGCCGTTGGCCTCGGCGGCGGCGTGCAGCGCCGCGCCGTCCGCGGCGACCAGCGCCTTGTTGGCCGAAACCACACTCGCGCCGTGCTCGAAAGCGGTGGTGATCAGCGTACGGGCCGGCTCGATGCCACCGATGACCTCGACGACCACGTCCACGTCATCGCGTTTGACCAGTTCGGTGGCGTCGGTGGTGATCAGCTCGGCGGGCACCCCCGCGCGCACCCGGTCCGGGCGGCGTACGGCGATTCCGGCCAGCTCGACCGGCGCGCCGATGCGGGCCGTGAGGTCGTCGGCGTGCGTCGTCATGATGCGCGCCACCTCTGAGCCGACCACTCCACAGCCCAGCAGCGCCACCTTCAGCGGACGCGTACGCATCATTCGACCTCTTTCGCTTTCCTGCTCGGTAATGCACCAGTCTCACCCACCGGACCGGGTTTTCCGGCCCCGGTCCGGATGCCGAGACATCTGTTCCACCATTGTCGGTCACCCGACGGGCCGGGCGGACACCGGCCGTACGGGCGGCGCCGCACCGGCCCCGCCCGTGGCCGCCGCCCCCGTCAGCCGACGTCGAGCCGCAGCAGGTCCTCCTCCGTCTCCCGCCGGACGATGACCCGCCCCTGCCCCTCGCGCACCGCGACCACCGGCGGGCGCAGCGCGTGGTTGTAGTTGCTCGCCATCGACCGGCAGTACGCGCCGGTCGCGGGCACGGCGAGCAGGTCACCGGGTGCCACATCGGCGGGCAGGAACGCGTCCCGTACGACGATGTCGCCGCTCTCGCAGTGCTTGCCGACCACCCGCGAGAGCATCGGCGGCGCGTCCGAGGCCCGCGAGACCAGCGCCACGCTGTACTCGGCGTCGTACAGCGCCGTACGGATGTTGTCCGACATGCCGCCGTCGACGGAGACGTACGTACGCAGCCCGTCCAGCTCCTTGACCGTGCCGACCTCGTAAAGCGTAAAGGCGGTCGGCCCGACGATGGCGCGGCCCGGCTCCACGGAGAGCCGGGGCACGGCGAGCCCCGCCGCCGCGCACTCGCGCGTGACGATGTCGCCGAGCGCCTTGGCGATCTCGTGCGGCTCGCGCGGGTCGTCGTCCGAGGTGTACGCGATGCCGAGGCCGCCGCCCAGGTCGATCTCGGGCAGCTCGACGCCGTGCTCGTCCCGTACCTCGGTCAGCAGCTGCACCACGCGCCGCGCGGACACCTCGAAACCGGCCATGTCGAAAATCTGCGAACCGATGTGCGAGTGGATGCCGGCCAGCTCCAGCCCGTCCAGCTTCAGCACCCGCCGTACGGCCTCCGCGGCCTGCCCGCCGGCCAGCGCGATGCCGAACTTCTGGTCCTCGTGCGCGGTCGCGATGAACTCGTGGGTATGGGCCTCGACGCCCACCGTCACCCGGATCTGCACCCGCTGCCGCCTGCCCAGCCGGTCGGCGATGTGCGCCACCCGCACGATCTCCTGGAAGGAGTCCAGCACGATCCGCCCGACCCCGGCCTCCACGGCCCGGGTGATCTCCTCGGTGCTCTTGTTGTTCCCGTGCAGCGCGATCCGCTCGGCCGGCATCCCCGCCGCGAGCGCGGTGGCCAGCTCCCCGCCGCTGCACACGTCGAGATTCATCCCTTCCTCCGCCAGCCACCGCACGACGGCCCGCGAAAGAAAGGCCTTGCCCGCGTAGAAGACGTCCGCCCCCTCCCCGAACGCGTCCTTCCACGCCCGGCAGCGGGCCCGGAAGTCGTCCTCGTCCAGGAAGTACGCGGGTGTCCCGAACTCCTCGGCGAGCGTGGCCACGTCGATCCCGCCGACGGTGACCGCCCCGTCCTCGTTCCGGCGGACCGTACGGGACCACACCCGCGGGTCGAGACTGTTCAGGTCGGCGGGCGGAGCGGTGTAGTGCCCCTCGGGCAGCACATCGCCGTGACGGGGGCCTGCGGGGTGGGCGGAACGGCTCATGGCGTGGGAATTCCCCTCAAGTACGTGGACGACCTCGTCGTATGTCGACTGCGCGGATCGACTGCCGGACATCCGTTGCCGGGCATCGGCGCCGGACGTCGACCGCCAGTCTCCGGACCAGGTCTAAAGACGATCGGGCGTGGAGATGCCGAGCAGGTGAAGGCCGTTGGCGAGCACCGTTCCGGCGGCTTCGGCGAGGGCCAGCCGGGCGCGGTGCACGGCCGAGGGTTTCTCCTCCCCGACGGGCAGCGGCGGACACACGTCGTGACATCGCAGCCAGGCGTCGGCGGTCACTTCCAGATGCCGCGCGACCCGGTCGGGCGCCCGGTGCCGCGCGGCGGCCTCGACCACACCGGGATACTCGGCGATCGCGGCCCAGACCTCCCGGGCCACCCGCGAGCCCCCCACATCCCCCGGCTCTGCCGCGAACCCCAGCTCCCGGGCATTACGCGTCATCGCACAGGTCCGCGCATACGCGTACTGCACCCGGAACCGCCCGTTGCCCTCCCGCTGCACCGGCCGCTCGGGCACCCGCACGGCGTCCTGCGGTGCGGGACGCAGGAGAACCCAGCGGGCTTCGTCGGAGCCCAGGCGAGCGGTCAGCGCGCGCCAGTCGTGCGGAACGGCTGCGGAGGGGGGGAGGGGGGCGTCCGGGCGCGGGGAGCCTTCCGTCTCGAAACCTTCGTTGATGGGCCGGGGGCGAACGATCTCGATCGGGGGGTGGGGGGGCTTCGGTGCTTCCGCCGCGGGATCTGCCACCGCCTTGGCCGCTTCCGCCGTGGTCTGCGCCGCCGTCTTCACCGCTTCCGCCGTGGTCTGCGCCGCTTCCGCGGTCTGCGCCGCCGTCGTCTCTCCCCGCGCCATCTGCTTCACGCCTGTCGCGGGACCGACGCCCACTCCCCCCGCGGGCAGAATCCGCTCCAGCGCTTCCACCATGACCGCGGCGCGCACCCCGGCCGCGGCCCGCAGCACCACCGGCTCCTGTCCCATCGGCCGCCCGGGCCACGCGCCCCGCACCCGCCCCTGGTGCGCACCACCGCCATGCCCGTGGCCGGTGCTTCCGTGCTCACCACCGGCGCTTCCGTGCCCTTGGCCGGCGTTCCGGTACTCGTAACCGGCGCTTCCGTACCCCCGGCCCTGCGCCAGCACACTCCGTACGAGCGCGGCACGGGCGGACCCCGTCAACATCACATTCAGAAAACCGGCCCCGGCGATCTCCACACCACCGACGCCGGACACCTTCACCAGCCGCTCGCGCAGCACCCCCGCCACCTCGCGCGGCGCCCGCCGGGCCTCCTTGGCAACCTGCAACGCGACATTGCACGCCAGGTCGGCGTCCCCGGCACCGCCGCTCCGCGGGGCGGGCGCACGCACCTCAACCCGCTCCGGAACCGTCACGGAAAGTTCCCCGGCCTCCACGGCGTCGCGCACGGAGCGCAGGACGGCGCGGGAGAACTCAGCGGGGGTCACACCCCCAGCGTATGGGAGAAACGGTCCCCCACCGCCACCCGGTTCCACCCACCGGACACCTCAGCGGCCCTTCGCTCCCTCCCCCGCGACGGCTCGCCCCCTCACCCCGCAGGACGGACAACCGACTCCGCATCCCCCTCGGCCTCAACCTCGGCTTCCGCATCGGCGTCCGCATCCGCATCCGCGTCGGCCAGCCCCCCGCCCCCGGGCTCCCCGCGCCGACTCATCAGCCGCCGCACCGTACGCACCAGATCCATCGGCTCGAACGGTTTCGCCAGGAACGCGTCCACCCCCACCGCCTGCCCGCTCTCCACCTCCGCCTGCGTACAGGCGCTGACGACGGCGAGGGGAATCCCCCGCGTCCGCGGATCGGCGCGCAGCCGAGCCGCCGTCTGCAGTCCGTCGAGCCGGGGCATCACCACATCGAGCGTCACCACATCCGGAGCGACCCGATGCACGATCTCCAGGCACTCGGCACCATCAGCCGCGGTCACGACCTCGAAGCCCTCAAGCTCAAGGTTGACCCTGATCAACTGCCGGATGACCTTGTTGTCGTCGACCACAAGGACCCGGCCGGACAAGCCAGGCACACCTTGAGACTAGGCGCGCGCCTCCGGCTGCGTCCGGGTTTTCCCCACTTCCGCCCCGTGCGAGGGACCTTTCCCCGACCCCCCGTCCCCCCACCCCCACATGCGCTACGCCCCCACTCCCCAACCCGTTCATGAACACCCCATCAGAGCTGGTAGTGTTCTACCCGTCGCCGCGAGAGCAGCAGACACGCCCCCGTAGCTCAGGGGATAGAGCAACGGCCTCCGGAGCCGTGTGCGCAGGTTCGAATCCTGCCGGGGGCACCTTTTATGAGGTGCCTGGAGACCCCGTCATCAGCGGAGACGCTGAGGATGGGGTCTTTGCGTATGTGCGGGCTGGCAGTACTCGGAGGAGCTCTGCGTCGAGGCGACCGGGCGGGTCCTGATGTTCACCGCGAGGCCCTGGAGCGGTGCGAGGCTATAGCCCGACCGATTCCAGGGCGCGGGACGGGACAGGTCGCGATCCTCGTCCCGGCAGAGGTTCTCGATGCGATGACCGGCGTCTGAAGGCCGTACGGGAGCCGTTGTCACCCCGCCCGCTTGTTGAGGTCGCACAGGGTGCGGTGGTAGCGCAGGTACGTTTCAGCTATCCGATGGCCGGGGTGCCGGCGGAGGCGCCCCAGCGGTTCGCCCCCCTGCGTTCTTCTCACGACACCGTCCGGGGCCACGTAGATCTCCAGACCGTCGAAGAGAACGTGGTGGTTGGGGCACAGGCAGAGCAGGTTGGACAGTTCGTCCGGACCGTTGTGCGGGAAGCCGAGGCCACGGATATGGGCAGCCTCGTTGTAAGGCCTGCGCTTGTACCGCAGACGCGTTTCACATACCTGGCAAGTGTGACCGTGCAGTTCCTTGACCTGCCTCGCCAGAGCGGCGTTGCGCACCAGCCGTGCGGACCCGGGAGTCCGTCGCGCGGTGGGCCCTGCCGCCGGCTCCTCATCGGCGACCTCGTCGACGGCGCTGTCTTCGGTCAGGCCGTTGGCCGTCGCGTATCCGGCGAGGCCGATCCTGTTGAGCAACGTGCGCTGGTCAACGGTGTCGAGGTAGGTGCTGCACAGCGTGGCCACAGCCTCCAGGCGGGTCATAGGGTCCCGCAGAAGTTCGGCGGCTTCACAGGACAGACCCGCGACGGGTTGGTGCGTGTTGAAGATCCCGATCTGCGGCATGCGGCCGGCCTCCCCCGGGATTCCATGCACCTCCCACAAGCCACTGCGGCGTAGATGCCAAAAGGGGTATTCGGGAGTGACTTTGGAACCGGTCAACCCGAATTCGGCCAGGAGCGGGCCGACCTCCGTGCGGAAACATGCCCACGGCGCCAGGCGCGCCTTGCCCGAGGCGACTCGGGAGATCGCCCACAGCAGAGTGATGGGCTGATGGCGGCTCGGGGCTCGGTGCCCGGGGTGACGATGTGCGTTGAGCGAGCCGAGACGGTTCAGCAGACCTGAGGAGGTCAGCCGTGGAGAGGCCGCCGAGGGCCTGGTCGGCGCTGCGGGCCGCGGCGGCTGTTGCCTGTCCGGGAAGAGATCCACAACGCGGCGGTAGTCCTCCGCGGACCGCAGGGTGAGGCTGCGCAGGGGTGCTGGAACGTTCAGGCTCCGCAGGATCGGCGCCGCGAGAACGGGGGCGGAGAACTCCTCGACCTCTCCCAACGCCATGATGTTCTCCCAGGTGGCCTGGTTCGCATCGGTTCCCCAGACGGCGTGTGCCACGGGCGGGCTGTTGAACAGATGAAGAATGCGGGCGCGAGCAAAGAAATGGTGACCTGCGTAGAAGTACACGTCGTCGCCAACGCGCCGGCCCCGCAACGCTCTCACTTTCTCGTTGTTGACTTGCCTGGTAGGGACGGAGCCCCACAGCCGGGCGATCCCGTCCGGGTACAAGTCCGCAAGCACATCCGCCTGCTCGCCGAGCGCATCCTGAATATGTGCGATCTCCACGCCCTGCCGTACCGACCTGGCGAAATTCTGCGGGCCATGATCCCGAGCGCCTCCGCGGGGCTGAAGGAGCAACTGCGGTGCCGTCCGCTGCAGCCCGCTCGCGTCGGCGGACCCGTCCTCCACAGTGAAGCCGAGTTCACGCAGACGACGTGCCACTGCGTGAGCGCCGTCAGTGAGGTCGTCAGCCGACAGCCGGTTGCCGACCGAGTACAGGTGCGCTGCGCATGCGGTTGCTACCGCGTCGTACCGGTTGTCGTCCACGACCAGCGAGAGCGTCGTGGCCTGCCCCGAGCCGTACCGGTGACGAAAAGCGTCATGCCCCAGGTACTGACACTCCTCTACGGAAGCCAGCAGTCCTGCACGCGTCACATTCCCAAGGACCATGCGGGAAAGATTAATAGGACGATACGACGGGTACGGTCCATGCCGAACCGCCGAAGCCCTCCCCCTTCATGGCTTCCTGTCGCTGAGCGATCAGCCGTTCCGGCCCGGTGCGCGATCGGACGATGGCCACACATATGCCAAACCTGCCGGAACCTGGGGGAAGTGCCTGCGGTAGTGCTCAGGGAACTTCGTGACCAGGGCCGATTGGTGGCTGCGGTGGAATGCCGGGTCACCCAGCCAGTTCGGCAGGTCGCCGGCGTCGGCCAGTTCGGCGTACGAGCGCACGCCGGCCCGTGGGCGGTACGCGGCGAAGTCTTCGGTCATGGACAGGGCGCAGGTGTCCTGGCGGCCGGTGTCGGCCCACTCGCGGCACATTTCGAGACCGTACCGGACGAGCGCCTCCTCGTACCCCGTCCACATGCGAACAGCCGGATGATGCCGCCAGCCGTAGCCGGGGACGGTGAGACCGCGCAGTACCTGGAGTGCTTCCACGCGCTGCTTCCCGAGACGACGGGCGTCGAGGACGGTGGCGGAGGCGGCGAAGTCGGGGAACGGAAGAAAGGTCTGCATGCGTGGATGTGTAACCGCGACCGCTCGGTGATCACCCCGAAAGCGCTGATCTTCACGGGTCCGGCGGTCCCGCCGGAGCATCTGCCCGGCCATGACCCCACCGAGCGGCTCGACGAACGAGCGGCCCCGCATCACCGCGGTGGCGGAGTCCCGGGAGGTTGCGTGGAGTTGCCGATGTTGCGACGGATGCGGCCACGGCCCCCGGTGGCTGCGACGACACCGTTCCGGAGGGCGGGGTGTCAGGGACGTCGGCACGAGAGACCTTGTCCGCTGCCCAGCGCACAGGCCTGTATGGCCGCCCCGGGGACCGCGTGACCACATTTTCAGCATCAACCGGGCACTCCTCCCCTCATCCATCCGCAGGCCGACCTGATTGTCAGGTCGAACACCCGCACATACGCTGCTCGACAGCACGAACACCACGCTGCGACCGGGCTGCGCCCGGCGTGGCACCTCCTATGGCCGCCCCCGGGGTTCTGGGGCCGGCCATAGCTGTTTCCGCGCCAGGGGGGCGTCACTTGTATCTGTGTTACATCGACGAGTCCGGAACCGGGCAGACGCTCAATCCCGCAGTACCCGACTCGGTTCCCGTCCTGGCCATCGGAGGCTTCACGGTCCCCGAGAGGCAGGTCGGGGCGCTCGCCTGGGACTTCATCGAGCTGAAGAAGAAGTTCCGTCCCGCGCTGCGCAAGGACCTTCCCCTGACCCAGGTGGTCCATCACGAGGTCAAAGGCGAGTCGCTCCGCAAGTCGTTCCGCCGCAAAGGACGCAAGCAGCAGCGCATGGCACACGGCTTCCTGACACACCTGCTCCGCATCCTCGAACAGCGGGAGTGCACGGTACTGGCTCGCATCTGGGTGAAGCAGGACGGTGTCGTCTACGACGACACTGCCATGTACGCGTCGGCGGTCTCCGCCCTCTGCGCCGACTTCGAGCACTACCTCACCGAACGGTCCAGCAGCGGCATCGCGGTCCTCGACAGCCGTAACCCGTCGGACAACAGCCACAACGTGCACTGTGTGACCACGCGGAAGTTCAGCGCGGATGGCGATCAACTTCCCCACCTCCCCGAGTCCCCGGTGTTCGGCCACAGCAACACCCACCTCGGCCTGCAGATCGCAGACCTCCTGGTGTCCGCGGTGCTGGCCCCGTCCGCGGCTGTCACATACGCCGGAGACCTCCACGGCAACGTGCACTGCGACCCGGGCTACGTTCCTGTGCGTGACCGGCACTGTCCTCAGATAGGCAAGCTCCAGCACCGCTATCAGCTGCCCGGCGGCAAATGGTCCGGCGGGGTCGTCGTCTCGGACGGGCGCGGCCGCAAGTCCGCAGGGAAACTCTTCGCGTCACCGGCGGTGGCCGACGGCGCTCCCCGTGCCGGTTCCGGCCGCCGGGTCTCCCCCAGTGACCTGGCGACGGTGGCTTCCGTACCCGACGCGTCAGCCCCGTCTCCCTAGCAGGCCGCCTCGCCCCACCCTGTGCCGTCTGGGGAGCCGCGCGACACAGGCGTGCCTCATTCGCGCTAGCGTTCCCTTTGTCATCGCGGACCGACAGGCTTCCTCAGCCGGACATGCCTCCACCGCACACAGACCTTCGTGTCGTTGGGGAAGTCGTTGTCGTCGTATCTGCTCCGGGCGCCCGTGTCCGCGTTGGTCCAGGAGATCCAGCATCAGCCGGGGCTCCGACGCCCGCTGACCGACAGTCTGGCCGAGGCGTACAAGAACGGTCATGTCCGTAACAGGGAACCGGCGTCCTCGCTCATCGACGCCTGGAACAACAGCCTTCCCGTAGTCATCAACGCGCTCGACGGGCTCGGGCTCGGCCAGGTCGAGGTACTCATCGAGTTCGGGCTGCCGCACACCAATGCCGAGGTGGATGTGCTCCTGGCCGGAGTGCACCCGGCGAGCGGTCTGCCCTCCTACGTCCTCGTCGAGCTGAAGCAGCAGCGCAAGGCCGACGTGCACCCCGAGCGGTCCGTGGCCGTCAATCTCGGCTACGAGGAGTGGAAGCTGCACCCTGTCCGGCAGGTACAGCAGTACTGCCAGTACCTGATGCAGCACAAAGCCATGTTGCACGGGCAGCCGGACCGGATCGCGGGAGCGGTGCTGATGCACAACGCTCACGACGCCGACGTGGCCGAACTCTTCGCCCTTCCCGCGAGCAACCACGGAAGGCTGTTCACCCAGGACCGCCTGGAGCCGTTCCGTAAGTGGCTCGGCGCGCGGCTGGCTCCACGGTCCGGAGGAGAGGCGGCGCAGGCCCTCATCGACTCGGCGGAGTACGCGCCGCCGAAGATCACCGATGTGAACGTCACCTCCCGGTCGGGCGGCCCGGCGTGCTTCCAACTGCTCGACGAGCAGGAAATCGCCCATCAGGAAGTCCATGAGGCGGTGCGCCGCGTACAGAACGGCGGCATCAAAGAGGTCATCATCGTCCGAGGCGGCCCCGGCAGCGGCAAGAGCGCCATCGCGCTGGAGCTGCGCCGGACCCTCGCTGCCGCCGGCTGGGACGTCGTCCACGCGACCGGCGCCAAGGCACTGACGCTCACCCTGCGCGACGCGTACGCGAAGCAGGCGCCCCAGGGGTCGAAGAGCAAGGCCAAGAAGGAGGCCATCCGGCTGTTCAGCTACTTCAACCAGCTCAAGAAGCTCGGGGTGGACGGCTGTGACGTGGTGATCTGCGACGAGGCACACCGTATTCGCCGCCATTCCGTGGACCGCTACACCCCCAAGGCCGAGCGCGAGAACCCTCGGGCCCAAACAGACGAGATCATCGAAGCCGCCCGGGTGCCGGTCTTTCTGCTCGACGACTGGCAATCGCTTCGTCCCGATGAGGTCGGTACGGCCGAGTACCTGAAGCAGCGGGCCGAAGCGCTCGGCTACAAGCACACGCTCATCGACCTGAACGGGATGTACCGGGCCCAGGGCAGTGCCTACTACCGGGACTGGGTTCTCAGGCTCCTCAGCGTGGGCGTGAACACGCCGCAGGCATGGGTACCGGACGGGCGGATGGAGGTGCAGTTGGCCGACACACCGCAGGAGATGGAGGACTTCCTCAAGTCGCGCGAAGCGATGGGCGACAGCGCCCGGATGGTGGCCGGCTTCTGCTGGCCCTGGAGCAATCCCGACAACGACGGGACACTGGTCCCCGACGTCACGATCGAGGCGTGGCGCCGCCCCTGGAACGTCAAGTCCGGCCATGCGGTGGACGGTGTCCCCGACGCGGACTTCTGGGCCACGGATCCCCGAGGAGCCGGACAGATCGGCTGCGTCTACACGGCTCAGACGTTCGAGTTCGACTGGGTGGGCGTCGTCATCGGGCGAGATCTCGTGTGGAGGGAGGATCGTTTCATCGTCGACCGGACGGCGACCCGTGATCGGGAGTTGCGCCCGAAGTCCATCGCGCAGGCCGACGTCGAGCGCTGTGTGCGCAACGCCTACCACGTCCTGCTCACCCGTGGCGTCCGAGGAGTCGTGATCTACGCCGAAGACGATGCCACGCGGGATGCTCTGCGTGGCCATGTGATCACGTCGGTGAAGCACGCGCTGCCCAAACCCATGCGAAAGATCCTCAGAAGCTGAACGAGGTTTCCGGCCCGTCGCGACGCGCAGCGCCTTGGGTAACATCCGGTCAAACATCATTGCGGGCCGGCGGGCCTCCGACTCGGGGCACGCTCCCATCGCAGTGAGCGTTTCGTGCTGTCTGGGGGCTTTTCCTTGCTGTTCCGCGAATCCGCCAACGCCGTCGCAGCCCGCAACCTCGAGGGGTCGCTGGCCGCGCTTCTCAGTGAGCAGTTCGTGCACGTGCACGGCCATCGGCCCGGAGTTGCCGAAGTACGTTCGTGGGAGCGCAGCATTCCCGCGCTGACCGGCGCGTTGCTCGGCGCCGGTCTGGGCGAGGTCGAGATGCTGGTCGAATACGGGCTGCCGCTGACCAGCAAGCGGGCCGACGTCATACTGGCCGGCGTGCACCCGCGCACCCAGGAGCCGTCGTACGTCGTCGTCGAGCTGAAGCAGTGGAGCGAGGCGTACCCGGACGAGGACGAAGGGCCGGCGCTGTGCCGGGTGGACGGGTTCTCCAGGCCGGTACTGAACCCGATCGAGCAGGTCCGCGGCTACTGCGCGTATCTGGCGTCGTTCAACGGAGCGTTGGCGGAACACCCCGACAGGATTTCCGGTGTCGCTTATCTGCACAATGCGACGGAGTTCGGTGCCGGATCACTGTACGAGGCGCACCAGGACGAGCGCGGACGCATGTTCACCGCTGAGCGGCGCGGTGAGTTTCTCGCCTATCTGCAATCACTGTTGGCTCCGGTGTCAGGCGCCGCAGCTGCTGACGCGCTGCTCCACGGGAAGACACAGCCGTCGAAGCAGTTGATGAGTGTGGCCGCACAGGAAGTGCGGGAACGGGAGCAGTTCGTACTCTTGGATGAGCAGCGGGTTGCCTACGAGATGGTGTTACGCGCTGTGGAGAAGGCGCACGAGGCCGACCACAAGGAAGTACTGGTGGTCACGGGAGGGCCGGGGACGGGAAAGAGTGTCATCGCGCTGTCGGTGCTGGGTGAGATGTACCGGCGTGGTGTCCCGGCGTTGCACGCCACAGGGTCTCAGTCGTTCACGAGGACGATGCGCAAAGTCGCCGGAGCGCGCAAGCGTGAGGTCCAGGAGCTGTTCAAGTACTTCAACAGTTTCATGACGGCACGGCGCAACAGTCTGGATGTGCTGATGTGTGACGAAGCGCATCGCATTCGCGAGACGTCCGCGAATCGCTACACCCGGGCCGCGGACCGCAGCGGTAAGCCACAGGTCGAGGAGCTGATAGATGTGGCACGGGTTCCCGTGTTCCTTCTGGACCAGCACCAAGTGGTGCGCCCAGGGGAATTGGGGACCGTCGAGGAGATAAGGGCGGCTGCGGCGGCCAAGGGCCTGCGATGCCGGGAGGTCCCGCTGGACAGCCAGTTCCGGTGCGGCGGTAGCGATGCCTACCTGCGATGGGTCGTGCGGCTGCTGGGGCTCGAAGCCGGCGGCCCCCTCGTCTGGGAGCCCGATGACCGGATGGAACTGGAGGTCGCCGAATCCCCCGAGGAAATGGAAACGTTCCTGCAGGAGCGTCGGGCCAAGGGCTACGGAGCGCGGATGTCGGCCGGCTACTGCTGGAGGTGGTCGGAGGCCAAGCCCGGCGAGCCTCTTCCCGCGGACGTCACGGTCGGCACCTGGCAGCGTCCGTGGAACCTCAAGGGCGAACGGTCCGTGATGGGCGCTCCCCCGTCGGCGCTGTGGGCCACCGACCCCGCAGGCTTCGGACAGGTCGGCTGTGTCTACACGGCGCAGGGCTTCGAGTACGACTGGAGCGGTGTGATCATCGGCCCTGACCTCGTATGGCGTGGGGACCAGTGGGTCGTGGACCGTGCGGCCTCCAAAGACCCGGCCTTCAAACGGTCGACACCGGATGCCGACGTGGACCGCCTGGTCCGAAACACCTACAAGGTGCTGCTGACCCGGGGGATGGTGGGGACGGTCGTCTATTCGACCGACGCCGAGACCCGGGCCAAGCTCCGCGAACTGACGGCACGGCCCGGGCCGTCGGCTTCGGACCCCGTCTGAGAGCTCACCGCGCCCGGGGCCGTGGGGCCCGCTCCCGCACGATCTCGCGCAGCTTCGCGCGGGTCCCGGCATCCGTCGCGTACACGACGGTGCCGGCCATCCCCCTGGTCAACAGCACCTTGTAGGTGTTGCGGATCAGTCGGCCGAAGTCGTCGGCGGAGGCGTCCGACAGCGCTGGGTCCTCGCTGGCGGACCGGACGGTTCGCCACCCTCCCTCGCGCCAGACGAGGTCAGGACCGATGATCACGCCGCTCCAGTCGTACTCGAAGCCCTGCGCCGTGTAGATGCAGCCGATCTGGCTGAAACCGTTGGGGTGTGTCGCCCACAGGTCGGACGAGGGCAGGTCGCCTGCTCCGTCCTTGTCGTTGATGTTCCAGGGCCGTCGCCATGCCCCGATACACACGTCGTCGACCGGCGTCCCGTCGTCCTTCGGATCGCTCCACGGCCAGCAGAAGCCCGCCGCGATACGAGCGGTCTGGCCCGGCTCACACTTGCTGAGCAGCCGTTCCTCCAGGTCCTCGGGGCTGTCGGCCACCTCGAGACAGAAGGTGTCCTTCCCCGTCCACGGCACCGGGCCGCCCTGCTCGAGTCCGAGCAGCCTCAGGACCCACGCTTCATAGGCGCGGCTGCCGCCACAACGGAACTGCCCGTCCAGGTCGACGTGGCGCACCACGATGTCCTTCTCTCTGGCGGTCTTCTCGATGACTTCGACGGTCCCCGTCTCACCGGGGCGTACCACTTGGTGCTGGTCCAGGAGGAACACCGGCACCTGTGCCGCCGTGATCAGTTCTTCGATCTGCTTCTGCCTGGCCCATCGGCTGCCCGCCGGAGCCCCGTTCGACGTCTCCCTGATGCGGTGAGCCTCGTCGAGGAGCAGCACTTCCAGGTCGTTCGCGCGCATGTTGGTGTAACTGTTGAAGTATGTGAAGAGCTTTCCGGTGCCTCTCCGGCCGTGGCAGATCGTCGTCTGCAGGGTTTTGGTGAACGACTTCGATCCCGTCGCGTGAGCCACTCGACGTCCCTGACGTGACAGTTCTCCCAAGAGGGACAGAGCGATGACGCTCTTCCCGGATCCTGGCCCGCCCGTAATCAGGACGAGTTCCTTCTTCGTTTGGGGCTTCCGTGCCAGTTCCAGCGTTCTGAGCACCAGAGAGAACGCTTTTCGTTGCTCACCGAGCAGGGTGAAGGCGTCGCGCTGCAGTACGACTTCCGCGGCGACGTTCATCAGCTTGGTTCCTGGCGACCGTCTGCTCCGCAGCAGCGCGTCTCCGGCTCTGTGCTCGGTGTCCTGCGCTATTTTCCGGCGCAGGAACCGCATCAATGCTTCCCGGGTGTTCTTGGTGAAAAGCCTTCCATCCGCCACCGCGGCCGACAAAAGGGTCTGCACAGCGGCATCCGTGGCGTTGTGCAGGTACGCCACGCCGCTGACGCGCTCCTCGTGCCCGTCGAGCACCTGCGTCAGATCTCTCAGATATTCGCAGTAACCGTCGACCTGGGCAACAGGGTGCAACAGTGCCCGGCGGTATCGTGCGTGCGGCACCTCGCAGAGGTCGGCCGCGTGGGAGATGGTGTGGGCAAGGCTCCATTGCTTCAGCTCCACCACCACGTAAGCGGGCTCTCCAGTCTCCGGGTGAACGCCTGCGAGAATGACGTCCGCCCGCAGACTGCACATCGGAAGCTGATACTCGATGAGCATTTCCACGTCTTTGAGTCCCGCATCCGCCAGGAGGCTCGCCAGCGCGCTGATGCTTTCTTCCCACGACCTCTTCTCGGCCGCTGAGGGCCGCCGCCGATAAGTGAAGAAGTAGGAACTGGCCAGTTCCTCCACGTACGGAGGGTTCGCCAACGTCGTCTGATCGACCAGCGCACGGGCTGACGAACGGAGCAGCGGTTTCACACGTGTCCCCTGACGCACGAGCCATCTCGCGGGTGGGGGCGTGTCCGTCACTGGAAGCCCGTCGGGCCGCATCTCTTGTCGGTCAACTGTAGCCAGGCCTCGGCTGGTGACCGTATCGACGGGGGGGGCAGCGGGACTCCGGTCCCGTCAGCGGAACTCTTTGTCGAGGGGGATCACGCGCACCGGTGTCTGCAGGGCATCCGCCGTCTGTTGCACGAGGTGGCCCACATGCGGCGGGCTCGTCATACCGTCCGCAAGCAAGAACACCGGAACCCGCGACGCAGCGATCACATCCGCTACGAGAGCGCTTGTTGCGCTGCGCCCGTCGAGGAATCGCTGCCGATCCTTTCCACGGAGCAGCGTGGCGCCGTCGCAGAACAGTACATCGCACGCCGCAGGCACCAAGGGCTCGTGTTCGTCAAGTTTCACGGACGTGTAGCCGGCGCTGCGGAGGGCGGTTGCCATCGAAGTGGCGAGTTCCCGCCCCTGGTCGGCGCTTGCTCCTGTTATCGCGAGTACGGCCTTGCTGTCTGCGGCATATGTGGCCCTCAGCACGTCCAGTGCGTAGCGCTCGGCAGCCTCCATATCGGGCAGCAATCGAAAGCCGTTGTGTCCTCCTGACGGCGACGACGTGTACTCGTCGTCTTGCGCCACGGCACCTCCTTCGAAGCGCTCCGAGGCGGGGCGCCCCGGCTCAGGCCCAAAACGCTCCCGCAAGAACCTCATCAGCGCCCCCCGGGAGTCACCGGTGAAGAGGTGCGACAGGTGCGTCCGCTCGTACGACAGCAAGTCACCGATGTCGCTGTCGGAAGCGTTGTGAAGGTACACCAGGCCGACCAGCCGGTCGTCGCGGCCCATGAACAGCTCATGCGACCGAAGAAGTGCCCGGCAGAATGCCGCGGTCTGCTCGGCCGGGTGTTTCTTGAGCTTTCCGGTGAAATCCCCGACCGCGAAGCGACCCACGGATCCGGGAGCGCGCCTGACACGTCTCCACTGCTTGAGTTCGACGACGGCATAGGAGAAGTCGCGGGTCTGCGGGTGCAACCCGGCCAGTACGACATCGGCCTCACCCGCTGCTCCCGGAAATGCGTACTCCGCCATCATGTCCACCGCACCCAGCCCCGCACCGACAAGGTCCCGCGCCATCGCCGGAAGGCTGAAATTCCAGGCATTTCTCTCGTTATGGTTCGTCTCCTTCCGCCCCAGCCTCCGTTCGGCCTCTTCCATCGTCTCCACCAGGCCGCCGCGCAGATGCAGCGCGTGCAGTTCGTCCGCCGACGCCCGGATCAGGTACACGTGCTCTCCTCACTACGAGACGATCGCCGCTGATTCGGTGAGGTCTCGGCCATCAGTGCCCGAAACCTCACCGAATCCCCGACGCCTATCCGGCCAGCTTCGAAATCGGTTCGTCCGGCGAAGCCGCGGCCGCTCCCAGCACCCCTACCAGTTTCTCCGCCATCCCCTCCACGGTCTTCCGTTCGAAGACGTCCGAGTTGTATTCCACGAAGCCCTGCAGGCCTTCCGGGGTGCCTTGGGCCGTGCGCTGTTCCGTGAGGCCGATGGAGAGGTCGAAGTGGGAGACGTGGAGGTCTATGGGTTCGGGGTGGGCGTGGTGGCCGCCGAGGGTGAAGTGGCGTTCGGGGGCGTTGTCGAGGGTGAGGAGGGTTTGGAAGAGGGGGTGGCGGGAGGTGGAGCGGGCGGGGTTGAGGGCCTCCACGAGTTGTTCGAAGGGGAGGTCCTGGTGGGACCAGGCGGCCAGGTCGGTTTCGCGGACCCGGGTGAGCAGTTCGCGGAAGGTGGGGTCGCCGGAGGTGTCGGTGCGCAGGACGAGGGTGTTGACGAAGAAGCCGACGAGGTCGTCCAGGGCCTGGTCGGTGCGGCCGGCGATGGGGCTGCCGATCGGGATGTCGGTGCCGGCGCCGAGGTGGGTGAGCAGGGCCGTCAGACCTGCCTGGACGACCATGTAGAGGCTGGTGCCGGTGTCGCCGGCCAGGGTGTTCAGGCCCTGGTGGAGGTCGGCGGGGAGGTGGAGGGGGAACATGTCGCCGCGGTAGGTGGTGACTTCCGGGCGGGGGCGGTCGAGGGGGAGGGGGATTTCGGCGGGGAGGTCGGCCAGCTGGTCGCGCCAGTAGGCGAGTTGGGTGGAGTAGGTGCTGTGGGGGTCGGTGGGGTCGCCGAGGAAGTCCTGTTGCCACAGGGTGTGGTCGGCGTACTGGACGGGGAGCGGGGACCACTGCGGGTCCTCGCCCGCGCTGCGCGCGTCGTAGGCGGCGGCGAGGTCGCGGGACAGGGGGGCCATGGACCAGCCGTCGCCTGCGATGTGGTGGAGGAGGAGCAGGAGGACGTGGGTGTCGGGGCCGGTCGGGAAGAGGGTGGCTTTCAGGGGGTGTTCGGTGGTGATGTCGAAGGCGTGGCGGGCGGCTTCCCGGAGGGCGGGGGCCAGGTCGTCGGGGCCCACTTCGACGACGGTGAGGAGGTCGCGGCCGGAGTCGGCCGGGAGGATGATCTGCTGGGCGGCGCGGGCGCGGCGCGGGAAGACCGTGCGCAGGCTCTCGTGGCGGGCGACGAGGTCGCCGAGGGCGGCCCGTAGTGCCTCGTGGTCCAGAGCGCCGGAGAAGCGCAGGGCGAGCGGGATGTTGTAGGTGGGGCTGGGGCCTTCGAGGCGGTGCAGGAACCAGAGGCGGCGCTGGGCGTAGGAGAGGGGGATGGTCTCGGGGCGTACCGCGGGCTTGACCGGCGGGCGGGCCTGGGCCGTGGCGGAGTCGAGGCGCTGGACGAGGGCCGCGACGGTGGGGGCCTCGAAGAGGGCGCCGATGGGCAGTTCGACGTTCAGGGCGGTACGGATGCGGCTGATCAAGCGGGTCGCCATGAGGGAGTGGCCGCCGAGGACGAAGAAGCTGTCGTCGATGCCGACGCGGGGGACGCGCAGCACGTCGGCGTACAGCCCGCAGAGGATCTCTTCCTTCGGGGAGCGGGGGCCGCGGCCGCCGAGTTCGGAGCGGGGGTCGGGGGCGGGCAGGGCCTTGCGGTCCACCTTGCCGTTCGGGGTGAGCGGCATGGTGTCGAGCGCCACGATGGCGGACGGCACCATGTAGGCGGGCAGCCGGTCGCGCAGGTGGCGGCGCAGGGCGGTGGAGTCGAAGGCTTCCCTGGAGACGGGCACGAGGTGGGCGACCAGGCGTTCGTCTCCCGGGCTGATCTCGCGCAGGTTGACGGTGGCCTGGGCGACGGCGGGGTGGGCGTCCAGGACGGTTTCGATCTCGCCGAGTTCGATGCGGAAGCCGCGCATCTTGACCTGGGAGTCGGCGCGGCCGATGTAGTCGAGTTGTCCGTCAGCGGTCCAGCGGACCAGGTCTCCGGTGCGGTACATCCGGGCGCCGGGGGCGCCGAAGGGGTCGGCGACGAAGCGTTCGGAGGTGAGGGCGGGGCGGTTGAGGTAGCCGCGGGCGGGGCCGGCGCCGCCGACGTAGAGTTCGCCGGTCACCGAGGGGGCGACGGGGCGCAGGGCGCTGTCGAGGACGTAGACGCGCATGTTGTCCATGGGGCGGCCGATGGGGACCGTTCCGGCGATCCGCCGGGGTGCCCGCATGGCGTGGTACGTCGCGGACATGGTGACCTCGGTGGGCCCGTAGACGTTGCAGACGCGGGTGTCGGGGCAGGCGTTGAGGATCTTCTGTACGGCGGACGGGGAGGCGGCCTCGCCGCCCGTCCAGACCTGCCGTACGCCCGCGAGCGCGCCGGGGCACTCCTCGGCGAGCAGGTTGAACAGGGCGGTGGTGAGGAGGACCGCGGTGATGTGGTGGGTGGTGAGCAGGTCCCGGTAGTCGTCCGGGGTGAGGTCGCCGGGCGGGGCCATGACCAGGTGGCCGCCGTTGAGGAGCGGGACCCACAGGTCGAAGGTGGAGGCGTCGAAGGCGGTGGAGGCGTGGCCGAGGACGGTGTGCCGGGCGCCGTCCGGTTCGCCCTCGCCCCAGCAGTGGTCGGCGGCCAGGCCCACCACGTCGCCCTGGGTGACGGCGATGCCCTTGGGCGTGCCGGTCGAGCCGGAGGTGTACATGACGTACGCGACGGAGTCGGCGTGGGCGGCGGGAACGGTGAAGTCGGTGGCGGGGAGGTCCGCCACCGTTTCGGCACAGGCGTCGACGGCCAGGGCGGGAACGCCGGGGAGGTAGGCGGAGGCGGGCAGGCCCTGCTGGGTGAGGACGACGACGGCCTCGGTCTCGGCCGCGATCAGCCGCATCCGGGCGGCCGGGTAGCGCTTGTCCAGCGGTACGTACACGCCGCCCGCCTTGAGGACGGCGAGGATCGCGACGGCCAGGTCGGCGGAGCGGTCCAGGAGGACGGCGACGCGGCTCTCGGCGCCGACGCCGTGGGCCGTGGCCAGGTGCCGGGCGAGGCGGTTGGCGCGGGCGTTCAGTTCGGCGTAGGTGAGGGTCGTGTCCTGGAAGGTGAGGGCGGGGGCGTCGGGGTGCGCGGCCGCCTGCGCCTGGAAGGCCTCGGCGAGGGAGGTGCGCCGGACGGGCCGGTCGGTGGCGTTGACCTCGCCCAGCAGCAGGGCGCGCTCGTCGGCGGTGAGGACGTCGAGGTGGGCGAGCGACTGGTCGGGGTCGGTGGTCACCGCGTCGAGCAGGGCGACGAGCCGGGCGGCCAGTGCCTCGACCGTACGCCGGTCGAAGAGGTCGGTGCTGTATTCGATCGCGCCGTCCATACCGGGCCGTTCGCCGTGCGCGCCGCGTCGTTCGGTCAGGAAGACGGACATGTCGAAGCGGGAGGCGTCGACGTGGACGGGCTCGGTGTGGGCGGCGTGGCCGCCGAGGGTGAACTCCCCTTCGGGTGCGTTGTCGAGGGTGAGCATGGTCTGGAAGAGGGAGTTGCGGGCCGCCGAGCGGACCGGGTTGAGGGCCTCGACGAGCTGTTCGAAGGGCAGGTCCTGGTGGGCCCAGCCGGCGAGGGCGGTGTCCCGTACGCGCTGGAGCAGTTCGCGGAAGGTGGGGTCGCCGGAGGTGTCGGTGCGCAGGACGAGGGTGTTGACGAAGAAGCCGATATGGTCGTCGAGCGCCTGGTCGGTGCGGCCCGCGACGGGGCTGCCGAGGGGGATGTCGGTGCCGGCGCCGAGGCGGGTGAACAGGGTGGCCAGGCCCGCCTGGAGCACCATGTAGAGGCTGGTGCCGGTCTCGCCCGCGAGGGTGTGCAGGCGCTGGTGCAGTTCGGCGGGGATCTCCCAGGTGATCGAGTCGCCGCGGAAGGAGGCGCGCTGGGGGCGCGGGCGGTCGAAGGGCAGGGCGATCTCCTCGGGGATGCCCTTGAGCTGTTCGCGCCAGTAGGCGATCTGGCGTGCGTAGACGCTGTCGGTGTCCTCGGGGTCGCCGAGGAAGTCGCGCTGCCAGAGGGTGTAGTCGGCGTACTGGACGGGGAGCGGGGTCCACTGCGGGGCCTGCCCTGCGCGGCGCGCGTCGTACGCCGTGGCCACGTCGCGGGAGAGCGGGGCCATCGACCAGCCGTCCCCGGCGACGTGGTGGAGCAGCAGGAGCAGGACGTTCTCGTCCGGGCCGACGCGGAAGAGCTTTACGTGCAGCGGCAGGTCGGCGGTCAGGTCGAAGCGGTGCCGGGCGCCTTCCTTGAGGAGTGCGCGGAAGGCCTCCGGGTCGTCGGGGACGTCCTCGGTCACGCTGAGGATGTCGAAGGCGTCCGGGTCGGTGGCCGGGGCGAGGACGACCTGCTGCGGGGTGCCGCCGGTCTCGCGGAAGACCGTGCGCAAGCTCTCGTGCCGGGCGAGGAGGTCGCCGAGGGCGGCGCGCAGCGCCTCCTCGTCCACCGGGCC
This sequence comes from Streptomyces sp. NPDC059788, assembly GCF_042732265.1. Taxonomy (NCBI): domain Bacteria; kingdom Bacillati; phylum Actinomycetota; class Actinomycetes; order Kitasatosporales; family Streptomycetaceae; genus Streptomyces; species Streptomyces sp. NPDC059788. The sequence goes on from NZ_JBHWHY010000074.1 coordinate 31,864, forward strand.
GGCGATGCGCAGCATGAGGGGGATGTTGTAGGTGGGGCTGGGGCCTTCGAGGCGGTACTGGAACCACAGGCGGCGCTGGGCGTACGACAGCGGCAGCGCCTCGGGGCGCGGCACGGGCCGCAGGGCGCCGCGGGCGCGCGCGGTGGACAGGCCGAGGCGTTCGACCAGGGCCTCGACGGTGGGTGCCTCGAAGAGGGCGGCGATGGGCAGTTCCACGCCGAGTACGGCACGGATGCGGCTGACCAGGCGGGTGGCGAGCAGCGAGTGGCCGCCGAGGGCGAAGAAGCTGTCGTCGATGCCGACGCGGGTGACGCCCAGGAGGTCGGCGTACAGCTCGCAGAGGATCTCCTCCTGCGGCGAGCGCGGGGCACGGCCGCCCGCGTCGCCGGCGGTGCGGGCCGGGTCGGGGGCGGGCAGGGCCTTGCGGTCGACCTTGCCGTTCGGGGTGAGCGGCAGCGCGTCGAGCACCGTGATCACGGACGGCACCAGGTACTCGGGCAGCCGGGCGAGCAGGTCGCGGCGGAGGTCGGCGGCGAGGGTCTGCCGGGCGGCGTCCTCGGCGGGTACGACGTAGCCGGTCAGGCGGGTGTCGCCGGTGCGGTCGGCGCGCGCGGCGACGGCGGCCTGCCGTACGGCCGGGTGGGCGGCGAGCGCCTGCTCGACCTCGCCCGGCTCGACGCGGTGGCCGCGCACCTTGACCTGGTCGTCGGCGCGGCCGACGAACTCCGGTTCGCCGTCGCTCCGGCGCCGTACGAGGTCGCCGGTGCGGTACATCCGCGCGCCCGCGGGGCCGAACGGGCAGGCCACGAAGCGCTCCGCGGTCAGCCCCGGGCGGCCCAGGTAGCCGCGCGCCAGGCCGGAGCCCGCGAGGTAGAGCTCTCCCGCGGCGCCGTCCGGCACCGGCCGCAGCAGCGCGTCGAGCACGAACAGCCGTACGTCGCCGATCGGCGCGCCCAGCGCGGGCAGCGTCCGGCCGGACAGCGGTTCGCCGGCCGTGGCGCACACGGTGGCCTCGGTGGGGCCGTACGCGTTGACCATGCGGCGCCCCTGCGACCAGCGTTCCACCAGGTCGGCGGGGCAGGCCTCGCCCGCGACGGTCAGTGAGGCGATGCCGGGCAGCGTGGCCTGCGGCGGCAGCGCGGCCAGGACCGACGGCGGCAGGGTGGCGTGGGTGACGTGCTGCGCGGCGAGCAGGTCCTCCAGTCCGGCGCCCGGGAGCAGCCGCTCCCCCGGCGCCATGACCAGGGCGGCGCCCGCCAGCCACGTCACGCACATCTCCGAGACCGACGCGTCGAAGCTGGGCGAGGCGAACTGCAGGACGCGGCTCTCCCCCGTCACCGCGAACCGCTCGGCCTGCGCGGCGGCGAGCGCGGCGAGGCCCGTGTGGGGGACGACGACGCCCTTCGGCGTGCCCGTCGAGCCGGAGGTGTGGATCACGTACGCCGGGTGGGCCGGGCGCAGGTCCGTCGCGGGGGCGGTGTCCGGGTACGCGGACAGGTCCCGGCGCGTCGCCTCGGCGTCCAGGACGAGGACGGGCGCGGTGTCGGCCAGGACGAAGGCGCGCCGCTCGGCGGGGTACTCCGGGTCGACGGGCACGTACGCGCCGCCCGCCTTCAGGACGGCGAGCAGCGCCACCGCCAGCTCCACCGAGCGCGGCAGCGCCACGGCCACCAGGGTCTCCGGGCCCACGCCCCGGCCGGTGAGCCAGTGCGCCAGGCGGTTGGCCCGCGCGTCCAGCTCGCGGTAGGTCAGCGACTTGTCCTCGAAGACCAGAGCCGTGGCGTCGGGCGTACGGGCCGCCTGCTCGGCGAAGAGTTCGGGCAGCGTGCTGTGCCGCACCTCCGGACGGGCGGCCGAAGCGTCCCGGCGCAGCCGCTCGTGCTCCTCGCCGGTCAGTACGTCGAGGTGGGCGAGGGGCACGTCCGGCGTGGCGGCGGCGGTCTCCAGGACGCGGACGAGCTGGGCGGCGAGCGTGGCGACCGTGGGGCGGTCGAAGAGGTCGGTGCTGAACTCGACGAAGCCGTCCAGGCCGCGGGGTTCGCCCTGCGGGCCCTGGCGCTCCCAGAGGCTGAAGAAGAGGTCGTACTTCGCGGTGCCGGTGCTGAGCAGTTCGGTGCGGGTGCGGACGCCGAGCCGGTCGAAGCCGCCCTCGGGGGCGTTCTGCACGGCGGCGACCACCTGGAACAGGGGCTGGCGGCCCGCGGACCGCACGGGGTTGAGGGCCTCGACGAGCTGCTCGAAGGGCAGGTCCTGGTGGGACCAGGCGGCCAGGTCGGTGTCGCGGACGCGGCGCAGCAGGTCGCGGAAGGTCGGGTCGCCGGAGGTGTCCGTCCGCAGGACGAGGGTGTTGACGAAGAAGCCCACCAGGTCGTCCAGTGCCTGGTCGGTGCGGCCCGCGACGGGGCTGCCGAGCGGGATGTCGGTGCCGGCGCCGAGACGCGTGAGCAGGGCCGCCAGGCCCGCCTGCACGATCATGAACAGGCTGGTGCCGGTGTCGCGCGCCAGGGCGTGCAGGTTCTCGTGCAGGGCGGCGGGCAGTTCCAGGTCGAGGGCGTCGCCCCGGTACGTCGCGCGCCGGGGGCGCGGGCGGTCGTACGGGAGCGCGATCTCCTCGGGGATGCCGTCCAGCTGCCGCGTCCAATAAGCGAGTTCCCGCGCTTGGACACTGGCCGGGTCCTGCGGGTCGCCGAGGAAGTCCCGCTGCCACAGGGTGTAGTCGGCGTACTGCACCGGCAGCGGGGCCCACTGCGGCGCCGTGCCCCGGCGCCGCGCGTCGTACGCCTGCGCCAGGTCGCGCGAGAGCGGCGCCGCCGACCAGCCGTCACCCGCGATGTGGTGCAGCAACAGCAGCAGGACGTGCTCTTCGGGTCCGGTCCGGAACAGCGTGACGCGCAGGGGCAGTTCGGTGGCGATGTCGAAGGCGTGGCAGGTGGCTTCCCGGACCAGCCGCCGGACTTCGTCGGGGTTCGTCCGGACCACGGAGAACACCGGCGGGAGGCCGGACAGGTCGCCGAGGTCGCGGACGACCTGGCACGGGGTGCCGGTGGCCGTCTCGTGGAAGACCGTGCGCAGGCTCTCGTGCCGGGCGAGCAGGTCGCCCAGCGCGGCGCGCAGCGCGTCGTGGTCCAGCTCACCGGACAGGTGCAGCGCCGTCGGGACGTTGTACGTGGCGCTGGGGCCCTCCAGGCGGTGCAGGAACCACAGGCGGCGCTGGGCGTACGACAGCGGGAGGGCGTCGGGGCGCGGGAGCGGACGCAGTGCCGGGCGGCCCCCGGAGGCGGCGGCGTCGACGTGCTCGGCGAGTGCGGCGACCGTGGGCGCCTCGAACACGGCGGTGATCGGGAGGTCCACGCCCAGGGCGGTGCGGATGCGGCCGATCAGGCGGGTGGCGAGCAGGGAGTGGCCGCCCAGGGTGAAGAAGTTGTCGTCGATGCCGACCTGCGGCACGCCGAGGATGTCGGCGTACAGCTCGCACAGCACGCCCTCGCGCGGGGTGCGCGGCGCCCGGCCGCCGGTTTCGGCGCCGAGGTGGGCCGGGTCGGGGGCGGGCAGCGCGGCGCGGTCGACCTTGCCGTTGGGCGTCAGGGGCAGGGTGTCCAGCGCGACCAGGGCGGACGGGACGAGGTGGGCGGGCAGCCGGTCGCGCAGGTGCCGGTGGAGGGCGGTGACCAGGGCGGCGGTGTTCAGTGCCGTGCCGGGGTCGGTGGTGTGGTCCGCGAGGGGGCCGGTGAGGGCGCCGGCCGGGCGGCAGAGGCCGACGGGGGCCGCCGAGGCGAGGTCTTCCTGCGGCGCGAACAGAACGTCGTACTGGCCTTCCGGGCTGTCGGGTGCCCAGGTGGCGGCCGTCCACAGGCCGAGGCGGGCGCCCAGTTCGGTGATCTGCTGCGGTTCGGCCCCGGCCGTGGCGTCGGCGGACGCGGCCAGCCGGGCGCGGGCCTCGGTCACCGGCAGGCCGGCCGTGACGGCGGCCTCGGCGGCGGCCTCGCCCGCCAGGCGCGGGTTGGGCACGCCGGTCAGGCGCAGCCGCTGTCCCGGGCGAGCGCGCAGGGCCTGTTCGAGGGCGGCGGTGTCGGTGACGTCGCGGCCCCAGGCCAGAACCGGTACGTCGGCGAAGGAGACGGTTCGGGCGGGCCGCTTGTGCAGGACGGCGTCGTAGCGGTGGCGGGTCAGCTCGTTGTGGTGGCGGGTGCCCTTGAGCTGGAGGTCGGTGCCGGTCACGTCGGGGAGTTCGGCGGGCAGTGCCGCGAAGAAGTCCGGGTCGACGAGGAGTTCCTTCTCCAGGCGGACGCCCTGGTCGATCAGCGCGCCGAGCGCGGTCGCCTCGGCGTCGGCGCCCGCGCGGGTCAGCTCGACGGCCGTACGGAAGAGCCGGAGCAGGCGCCGGTTGCGGATGTCGCCGACGAAGACCCGGCCGCCG
>NZ_JBHWHY010000075.1:0-34065 GCF_042732265.1 Streptomyces sp. NPDC059788
ATCCCCTACTACCCGGTCTGGTCGATCACCCTGATCGCGCTGTACGGCACCACCATCTGGGCCCTGTGCGTGGTCCGCCGCGACACCCTCAACGATTGATCACAGCACAACAGCCCATAACCCTTCATAACCACCTAGCTCTACCCTGCCCGCACCCAGCACCGCACGGAGCACCGTCGAAGCCGGGGTGGGGGGGAAGGCACCCGACGGCAAACCGGCCGATCGGGTGCCGAACCTTGCGGGGGCCACAGCGTCCGCTCCGCGCGCCCGCTGTCGGCCGGTCCGGCCCCGCCCTCCCTTTCCCACGGTCACCCGGTACCGGCACCGGCCCCCGTGTCGGTACCGGCACCGCCTCCCGGCTGGACGGTGTCCGCGCCGGGCGCCGCCTCACCTCGACCGGGTGAGGAGCCGTCGCGCAGCGCGAGCGTGACCGCGACCTCGTACGCGGCCAGCACGACCGCGATCACCAGAAGGCTCGTCCACGAGGAGAGCAGCAGCGCGATCAGGGCCGCGAGGACCACACCGGCGACCCGGAGCGCGTCGGCGTGTTCCCGTACCCACGGACGCAGGCTGCCGCCCCGGGCGAGCCCCCGGCCCGCGCGTACGGTGAGCCGACCGGTGGCCCGGGCGCCCCTGGCCGTGTGGTGGCGCAGGCCGACGGGCAGGCGCCCGGGTCCCACCAGATAGGCCAGGACGGCCAGGACGATGCCGAGCCACAGCAGTTGGTCGCCGCGTTCGCGCAGGGTCGTGAAGATGGTCCACAGCGCGCTTCGCATGCCGTCGCGGTAGACGCCGGACGGTACCTGGCCGAGAAGCTGATCCCGTACGGCCCGTAGCACCGCGGACAGCGCGGTGACGGTGATCACGAGCCACAGGCCCAGCTGGAGCAGGGTGCGCCGGGGGTTGGGGGAGATCCACAGGGCGAGTCCGAGCAGAAGGGGTACGGCGATCAGCAGGCCCACCAGCACGCGTTTGAACAGCAGCACGGCCTGTTGCAACTGCCCCAGTTCCTGACGGTTGTAGAGCGTGATCTGTGCGAAATCGGCGGGCAGCGACACGCCGAGAGCCTTCTCGATCCGGTCGTGGAGTTTGGGCGGGACCTCGCCCGACGAGAGGGTGGGCAGGTCCAGCCGCTTGCCGAAGAGGGTGGGCAGCCGGTCCTCCAACGCGGTGAGGAGGTTGTTGACCAGGGGGAGCAGATTGAGGGTGACCGTGTCGCCCTGTACGCGCACGCCCTCGCTGCGCCCCTCCAGCACCGCGGTGATCCGTGTGTGCGCGAAGCGGTTGGCGGAGCGCCACAGGTCCTGGAACTGCTCCGTCGCGAGCAGCTTGGAGACCGAGTCGCGTACGTAGTCGTGCACGGCCCCGGTGACCGGCGCCGCGACGAACGACGCCCGCGGCGGCAGCGCGTCGGACAGCCGCTTCTCGACGTCCAACTGGTCGAAGATCTCGTCCGCGAGGTAGGCGGAGACGGCCGCGTCCACGGCCGGGTCCTCCGGGAGCGCCCCTACCGTGGCGACCCAGCGGTCCGTGTCGAGCGCTGTCCGCGCGCCCCACACGCCCACGACCGAGGTGACCGCCAGTACGGCCACCAGCGCGATCACCACGGCGGCGACGATGCGCCGCACGGCCAGCAGCCGGGCCCGACGCCGCTCGCCCGTACCGGCGCGGGCCCGCAGCTCCCGGACCTCCGCGCGCAAACGTTCCAGCTCGCTGCCGGCCGCCGGGTCGCCGACGCCCGTGGCGCCGCCCGCCCCGCCACCGTCTGCCGTGCCGCCGTCCGCCGTACCGTCACCCGTCGTAGCGTCGTGCGCCGATTCCTCATGAGCCATGGCCGCGCACCTCCGCCGTACACCGTGGCGAAACCCGCGCTGTTCGGCCCTCACCTACGGCGGGTGACGCTGCGGGGCAGGGGGACCGGCCGGGGCGCCGACTGTCGGGGGTGCGGCAGTACGTGCAGGTATGCGCAGGTACGTGCAGCCACCTCCCGATCAGGGCAGATGCGGATGCGGCGTCTCCGCTGCCTCCCGGTCGTCGCACACCAGCAGCAGAAGGGCGGCGCGTTCCGTGCTCAGCGAGCGGACCTTGTGGGGCGTCGTGGCCTTGAAGTAGGCGGAGTCGCCCGGGCCGAGCGTGATGGACCGGGAGGGAAAGAGCAGTTCGGCCTGTCCCTGGTGGACGAAGAGGAACTCCTCGCCCGGATGGTCCCGGAAGGGCACCGGGCCGGTGTCGTGCGGCGGGTGGAGCATGAACGGTGTCATCTTCTTGGCGCCGGCCCGGAGCGCGATGCCCTCATAGCGGGACCCTGGTTCGTCGCCGGAGGTGAGCGGCTGCCGCTCGTCGGCCCGGGTGACGGTGACCTCGGTCAGCTCCTGCGTATCGGCGAAGAGGTTGTCCAGCGGGACGTCGAGGGCCCTGGCCAGTGAGGCGCTGACGGCGATCGAGGGTACGCTCCGACCGCGTTCGACCTTGGAAAGGTAGCTCTTCGTGACGCCGGAGCGCTCGGCGAGCGCTTCCAGCGTCATCAGCCGCTCCTTGCGCAGCTGCCGTACCCGATTGATCACCGCTTGCTTCCCTTGGTCACTGACTGCTTCCCTTCGTGCGCCCCGCCCGCAGGTCCGGATCCGGCCGGGCGGGCTCCCAGTATGTCCCGCGCCACCGCGGCCCTTCGGCCGACGGCGTCGGGGGACCCTTGTGGCATGACACCTGGTGTCCTATCGTGAACCTTGTTTCCTCGACGCGCTGCGGCGAGCCACGCCACAGGACGAGGCCGCCAGTGCGTCGACGCCTCGGAACGGGAGCGGACATGGCAGACACCCTGCACGAGCCGAAGAACGTACTTCTCGACCGCGCAGAGCGGCAGATGCATGATCACTTCAAGGACTCGGAGCTGACCACCCGCCAGAAGCTGGCCCTGACGTGCCGCATCGCCTTCGACGGCGGACACGACTCGGGCCTCGCCGGCCAGATCAGCGCCCGCGGGCAGCGGCCCGGCACCTACTACACCCAGCGTCTGGGCCTCGGCTTCGACGAAATCACCGAGGACAACCTCCTGCTGGTGGACGAGGACCTACGGGTACGCGAGGGGGAGGGGATGCCCAACCCCGCCAACCGCTTCCACTCGTGGATCTACCGCGCGCGCGAGGACGTCAACTGCATCATCCACACGCACTCGCTGCACACCGCCGCCCTCGCGATGCTCGAAGTGCCCCTCGTGGTCTCCCAGATGGACACCACGCCCCTGTACGACGACTGTGCCTTCCTCAAGGACTGGCCCGGAGTGCCGGTGGGCAACGAGGAGGGTGAGATCATCTCCGCGGCTCTCGGCGACAAACGCGCCATCCTCCTGGCCCACCACGGCCAACTCGTCACCGGCGCCACCGTCGAGGAGGCGTGCAACCTGGCGATCCTCATCGAACGCGCCGCCCGCCTCCAACTGCTCGCCATGGCGGCGGGAACGATCCAGCCCCTGGACCCGGCCCTCGCCCGCGAGGCTCACGACTGGACCTCCACGGACCGGCGCAACAAGGCGAACTTCGCGTACTACGCGCGAAAGGCCCTGCGTAATCACCCGGACTGCATCACAGGCAAGGTGGACATCTGATGGCGACACCGCACTTACAGGGCATCATCTCCTACCCCGTCACCCCCTTCGCCCCGGACACCGGCGAGGTCGACCTCGACGCGCTGCGCCGTCTCACCGGCGCGCTGGTGGAGGCGGGGAGCCACGCCGTCGCCCCGCTGGGCAGCGCCGGCGAAAGCGCGTATCTCGCGGAGAGCGAGTGGGACGCTGTCTGCGAGACCGTACTCCAGGGCGTCGACGGGCGGGTGCCGACCCTGGTCGGCGTCTCGCACTGGAGCACGCGGGGCACCGTCCGCCGCGCCCGCGTGGCCGCCCGGCACGGAGCCACCGCGATCATGGTGCTGCCGCAGGTGTACTGGAAGCTGACCCACGCGGAGCTCGAACAGCACTTCGCCACGGTCGCGGCAGCCACCGACCTCCCGGTGATGCTCTACAACAACCCGGGCACCAGCGGAGTCGACCTGCTGCCGGAAACGGTGGTCGCGCTGGCGCGCAAGATCCCGAATATCACCATGGTCAAGGAGAGTTCCGGCGACGTCGCCCGCTTCCGCGCCCTCCGCGACATGTCCGACGGCACGCTGTCGGTCTACAACGGCAACAACCCCGTCGCGCTCGACGCCTTCCGCTCGGGCGCCGTCGGCTGGTGCACGGCGGCGCCCTGCCTCGTCCCCGCATGGTGCCTCGCGCTCCACTCGGCAGCGATGGACGAGGACAAGCAGCGGGCCGACGCGATCCTGGCGGAGCTCCTGCCGTTCCTGAAGTTCATCGTCGGCCACGGGCTGCCCCGGGCCGTCAAGGCAGGGCTGGAAATCCGCAACCGGACGGCCGGACCGCCGCGCGCACCGCTGCTGCCGCTGCCGGGCGCGGAGACGGAGCAGCTGCGGGAGCTGCTCGCACGGCTCGATTCCCACCCGCTTGTCGGCACAGCTTCAGCCGGTACGGCGGGTACGGCCGGCACGGCGTCGGCGGGCCCGGCGGGACCTGCCGCCTGAGCCTCCCCGCGCCACGTACGCGATCGGGCCCGGGCCCGCGCCTGAGCCCGGGCCCGATCCATGGTGGCGAGCGGCGCCGCGTTGCCTGCCGACATGAGGCGGTCGCTCGCTACGCCTTTCCTCCCGAGCGGCGGAGGGACGCGATGCCTTCGTCCAGTACCGCTTCCAGGTGCTCAAGGCCGCCGGTCGTGATGTGGATCAACACGCCACCTTGAATTCCGGCCAGGAGGGCCCGGGCGCCGCGTTCGGCATCCAGACCGGCGTCGATCTCGCCGAGGGCTTGCATCGCGCGGATTCCCGCGGCCAGCTCGCCCTGCCACTGGGCGAGGAGTTCCACCACCACGGCCCGGGCGCCCTCCGTGGTCGGCCCGATCAGACCCATGACGGTGTTGAGCGGACAGTTGGTGCCTTGTTCGCGGTAGCGGGCGACAACCTTGTCGCGCCAGCTCTGCCAGGCGGGCCACGAGTTCAGCGCGCCCAGTTCCGGCTGTTGGTCACTGAGCACGCCGGAGGCCTCATACCGGGCCACGGCCAGCAGCAATTCGTCCTTCCCGGCCGGGAAATAGTGGAAGAGCTGGCTCTTGCTGGTAGCGGTACGGTGCATGATGTCATCGAGCGTCAGGGAGAAAATCCCCTGCCGACGCATCTCGGCTGCCGCGCCCTCGATGATGCGCTGCCTGGTGGCGAGCCCTTTGCGTGTCAACGGCATGAGGTTTTCCCCTGCTCTCCGATCGGCGGTCGGTAATCGGTATCGGTAACCGGAAATCGCCGTGTGGCCGCCCGCTCAACGGACTTGCACGGCAGCCGTGCGGATCAGGAAGGTATCAGCAGGAGTTTGCCCGTGGTCCTGCGGGATTCCAGGTCGGCGTGGGCCCGCGCGGCGTCCGACAGTGCGTAGCGTCCCCCGACGCGCGGGGTGACCTGCCCCTTCCGGACCATTTCGAAGACCTCCCCGCTGCGCCTGACCAGGGCCTCGCGTGTGGGTACGTGGTGGTGGACCACGGGATACGTCAAAAGGATGCTGTTGGGGAGATCGGTCGGGGCGAGGGCCGGGACGCCCATGAAGGGCCCGTAATAGGCATGTACTCCGTGCGGTCGCAGGGCCAGTTGGGAGGAGTGGAACGTCGGGGTGCCGCCCCCGTCGTACACCACGTGGGCGCCCGCGCCCCCGGTCAGCTCCCTGACCTTGTCCTCGAAGCCGCCTCCACTGGAAACGAGAACATGATCCGCCCCGGCCTCGCGTGCCGGTGCCACCTTCTCCTCCCGGGACACCAGTCCGATCACCCGGCCGCCGCGAGCCTTGATCATCTGTGTCAGCAGCAGACCGACGCCGCCGGCCGCGGCGTGTACGACAGCGGTGTCCCCCGGCTTGACGGCGTACGTCTCGGTGGTGAAATGGTTGGCCGTCAGGCCCTGCATCAGCACCGCGGCCGCGGTCTCGTCGGACACCCCGTCAGCAACCTTGACGAGGGAATTCTCGGGTATGGCGAGCAATTCGGCGTAGCTGCCCACGTGATAGAACCAGGCCACCCGGTCGCCCACGGCGAGATGTTCGACGCCGGCGCCGAGCGCGGTCACCTGCCCCACCCCCTCCACTCCGAGCGTCGTGGGAGCGGCCCAGCCGGGGCCGCCGGACGTCCGGGCCCCGACATCCATGAAATTCACCCCTGCGACGGCGAGCCGCACGAGTACCTCGCCCCTTCCGGGGGGCCGGGTCGGGGAATTCGGTCCAGGCCATGACCTCGGGGCCGCCGTGCCGGTCGATGAAGATCGCGTGCATGGGGAATGCCTTTCGTGGGTCGGGGGAAATCGCTGTGAGCTCTGAGCTCTGAGCTCTGAGCTGTGAGCTGTGAGCTGTGAGGTGCGAACTACCGTGCCCCGATGGGTGGTTGAGAGCCGTCGATCCGGTATCGCGAGTACCGAATGCGGTCAGAGTAGGAAGACGAAAATGGACCCGCAAGTCCACTTTTGGGGGCCGGGCAGGCCGGGGCCGACCACCCGGCAAGCCCCCCGCGCGGCTCTACTCCGACGATGGTGCGCTCACCCTCGTACGCAGCCCCGAGCCCCGAGCTGCGAGCCCCGAGCCCCGAGCCGCCCCATGCGCACCACTCGCCCCTCCGCACCCTCCACCCCTCCCACCCCACCCGAACAATGGTGTTAGCCTGGCGACGACGTGAGATGAAGTGATCCCGAATCGGGATCGATCACATCGAGGAGACGCAGCTGTGGCGGGTGACGACGACATCTCCGGGTGATACCCGGACCTGACGGCCGCCGGCCGGTGCGCGCAAGCACCGCCGTGGTGGCTGCCTTGTCGTGCCTTCGTGGCTTCCCACCCGTCCTCCCGGGCACCGGTGTCTGCCGGGCCCGTGGCGTTTCTCCGAGGTATCACCATGTCCGACGCTTCCGTCGTCTGCTCGAACCTGTCCTTCGCCTGGCCCGACGACACCCCCGTCTTCCAGGACCTCTCCTTCACCCTGGGCGCCGGCCGTACGGGCCTGGTGGCGCCCAACGGCTCCGGTAAGAGCACCCTGCTCAAGCTGATCGCCGGTGAGCTGCGCCCCGCCGCCGGGTCCGTGTCCGCGTCCGGCGTCCTCGGCTACCTCCCGCAGAGCCTTCCCCTCGCCGCCGACCTCACCGTGGCCGAGGTGCTGGGCGTCGCCGAGGTGATCAAGGCCCTGGACGCCGTGGAGTCCGGCGACGTGAGCGAGCGGCATTTCGCGACCATCGGCGACGACTGGGACATCGAGGAACGCACCCGCGCCCAGCTCGACCGGCTCGGCCTGACGGAGCTGACGCTCGACCGCGGTCTGAGCACGCTCAGCGGCGGCCAGATCGTCTCGCTGGGCCTGGCGGCGCAGCTGCTCAAGCGGCCGGACGTCCTGCTGCTCGACGAGCCGACGAACAATCTCGACCTCGACGCCCGGCACAAGCTCTACGACGTACTGGGGGACTGGAACGGCTGTCTGCTCCTGGTCAGCCACGACCGTGCGCTGCTCGACCGCATGGACCGCATCGCCGAACTCGACCGCGGCTCCCTACGCTTGTACGGCGGCAACTTCACCGCGTACGAGGAAGCCGTACAGGCCGAGCAGGAGGTGGCCGAGAAGAACGTCCGCAACGCCGAGCAGGAACTCAAGCGCGAGAAGCGGGAGTTGCAGCAGGCCCGGGAGCGCGCCGACCGCCGCGCGAGCAACGCCTCCCGCAACCTCAAGAACGCGGGCCTGCCCCGTATCTTCGCCGGGAACATGAAGCGCGGCGCCCAGGAGTCGGCCGGCCGGGCGGGCCAGATGCACGCCTCCCGGGTCAGCGAGGCCAAGGCCCGTCTCGACGAGGCGGGGCGTGCCGTGCGCGACGAGCAGCGCATCACCCTGGACCTGCCCGACACCAACGTGCCCGCGGGACGCACCCTGTTCCTCGGCGAAGGCCTTCGCGTCAGCCACGGCGAGCGGCCCCTGTTCGCGGCGGACGGCGTCGACCTGACGATCCGGGGCCCCGAACGCATCGCGCTGACCGGCCCCAACGGCGCCGGCAAGACCACGCTGCTGCGCCTGCTCCACGGCGACCTGGCCCCCGACGCCGGGCAGATCAAGCGGGCCGACAGCCGTATCGCCTACCTCTCACAGCGCCTCGACGTACTCGACCTCGCCCGTACCGTGGCCGAGAACTTCGCCGCGTTCGCACCCCACCGTACGGAGGCGGAGCGGATGAACCTGCTCGCCCGCTTCCTCTTCCGGGGCCCTCGGGCCCACCTGCCGGTACGTGTGCTGTCCGGCGGCGAGCGGCTGCGCGCCACCCTGGCGTGTGTGCTGTGCGCGGAACCGGCACCGCAGCTGCTGCTCCTGGACGAGCCGACGAACAATCTGGACCTGGTCAGCGTCGGGCAGCTGGAGAGCGCGCTGGCTTCCTATCAGGGCGCGTTCGTCGTGGTCAGCCATGACGAACGCTTCCTCGCCCGGATCGGGATCGACCGGTGGCTGCGGCTGGCCGATGGCGAGCTGCGGGAGACGGCGGCGCCCGAGGTGTGAGGCGTCGCGAACCGGCCTGGCCCGTGTCCGAGGTGTGCCACCCGGCGGGCCGCGTACCGCGCACAGCTCACACATCAGGTGGACCACCATGCCCCGACCTGCTCTGCTCGCCCATGACCTCGTCCGTACGCTGGGGACCCGGCGGGTCCTCGACGGCGTCTCCCTCACCGCTTCCCCCGGCCACCGCGTCGGGCTCATCGGCGAGAACGGTGTCGGCAAGTCGACACTGCTGCGCCTGCTCGCCGGCGTCGACGAGCCCGACGCCGGCCAGGTCACACGCCCGCACGACCTCGGCTTCCTCCAGCAGGAGATGCCGTACGACAGCGGTACCACGATCGCGCGGGTGCTGGACGACGCGCTGCGGGAGGCCCGCGCCGACCTGGCCGAACTCGACCGGCTCACCCGGCTGCTGGCCGACACCCCGGACGACCGCCCCGCATACGCCGAACTGCTGGACGCGTACGGACAGCGGCTCGAACAGGCCCGGGAACGCGAGGCCTGGGACGCCGACCGGCGCGCCGCGATCGTCCTCGACGGCCTCGGCCTCGGCGGCTTCGCGTACGACCGGACGCTCGGCACCCTCTCCGGAGGACAGCGCGTCCGGCTGGCCCTGGCCGCGCTGCTCGTCCGCCGTCCGGCGGCGCTCCTGCTGGACGAACCGACCAACCACCTCGACGACGAAGCGGCCGCCTTCGTGGAAGGACAGCTCCGCGACCTGCCCGGGGTCGTCGTGGCGGCCAGCCACGACCGGGCGTTCCTCGACGCGGTCTGCACCGATCTGATCGATCTCGACCCGGCCGTGGACGGACCTGTGCGTTTCGGCGGGAACTACAGCGCGTACCAGGCGGAGAAACGGGCGGAGCGGGAGCGCTGGGAGCGCAGGTACGCCGAGGAACAGGAGGAACTGGAAGCGCTGCGCCGCTCGGCCGGGGTGACCGCGCGCCGCGTCGCCCCGGACCGGGGACCGCGGGACAACGAGAAGATGGGCTACGGCCACCGGGCGGGCCGGGTGCAGCAGCAGATCTCCCGGCGGGTGCGCAACGCCACCCGTCGGCTCGGCGAACTGGAACGGACCCAGGTCGGCGAACCGCCCCGCCCGTTGCGCCTGCACACCACCGTGCTCGCCGTCGGGCCGACGGAGGAACCGGACCTGGCGTCCGACCCCGCCCCGGCGGACGGCCGGCTCGTCGCGCTGCGCGACGCGCGGGTGCCCGGACGGCTGGGCGTCGCGCGCCTGGACATCCTGCCGGGGGACCGGCTCCTGGTCACGGGCGGCAATGGGGCCGGGAAGTCGACACTGCTGATGCTGCTGGCCGGGCGGCTGCGCGCGGCGGGCGAGGTGCACAGGCGGCCGGGCCTTTCGGTGGGGCTGCTGACGCAGGACACCGAGTTCGCGCACCCGGACCGTCCGGTGCGCGACACCTACGCGCGCGTGCTGGGCGCCGAGCGTGCGGAGGCGGTTCCGCTCGGCTCGCTGGGGCTGCTGCGCGCCGCGGACCTCGACAAACCGGTGGGACAGCTGTCGGTCGGCCAGCGCCGCCGGCTCGCGCTGGCCCTGCTGATGGCCTGCCCGCCGCACCTCCTGCTGCTCGACGAGCCCACGAACCATCTGTCCCCGCGCCTGTGCGACGAACTGGAGGACGCCCTCGGCGCCGGACCGGGCGCGATCGTCGTGGCCAGCCACGACCGCTGGCTGCGCCGCCGCTGGAGCGGGCGCCGCCTGCGACTGCGCTCGGGCGAGGCGTACGCGTACGGCAACGAGGGGAGGAGCCCGGACCCGCGCTGACGAAGTGTCCCGACAGACGTTGCCGCACTCATAGTCACCCGTCAGAATGGTGACTGTGAATCTCGATCATGTCTTCGTCTGCGGACATCCTGCCCTCGACTTCGCCGCGACGCTCCGGGCCAGGCGCACCGTGCGCTTCGAGATGTTCGCGGCGCCGGCGCGGCTGGACGCGTGGTACCTGGAGTCCACCGTCGTGGACCGTGTCACGCCCAGCCGGCCGTCCGACGTCGAGCGCGCGAAGGCCGTACGGGAAGCGGTCTACGAGCTGATCACGGCCCGCCGCCTGGACGAGCCGTTCGGCGACCGCGCCCTGGACGTACTGAACGAGGCCGCCCGCAAGCCCTCCGCCGCCCCGCAGCTCACCAGGGCCGGGCGCCGGACCGACGCCACCGCGCAGGAGGCGCTGTCCGTGGTGGCCCGCCAAGCGGTGGAGCTGCTGAGCGGGCCGGACGTGCCGCTGCTCAAGGAATGCGGCAACCCCGAGTGCACCCGGGTCTACATCGACCGCTCCCGGGGCATGCGGCGGCACTGGTGCGGCATGGAGTCGTGCGGCAACAAGAACAAGGCTGCCGCCTACCGCGCGCGCAAGAAGGGGGCGTCGGCCACGGCGTCCCGCTGACCGGCTCTCGTGCCGATCAGTTCGCGCGTACCCGGTAGCTCACGGCGGCATAGGGGAAGTTGCCGGTGTTCAGGGTGCCCACCACATAGGTGAGGTCACCGTTCGTACCGGGGGCGCCGGGGCGGCAGCCGGCGTTGAAGTAGACCTCCACGCTCCGCTCGGAGATCGAACGGAAGGACCGCACGGGAGCGGACAGTTCCTGGCAGGTACCGACCTTGTCGAGGTCGGCCGTGATCGCGCTCCCGGTGGCGTCGGCCCCGGTGTAGAAGGTGACGCCGGGAAGCCCGGCGGCGACGGCGGACGTGCCGCCGGCTCCGAGGACGAGCAGGCTGCTCGCCAGGACGCCGCCCGCGGCCGCCGCGAATCTGGAAAGGGAAGTCGACATGTTTCCGCCTTGAGTTGGTGGGGTGTGGTGGGTGGGGTGGGGGTGTCGCCGGGCCGGTGGCCCGACGGTTGCTCAGGCGTTCAGGATGCTCTCGGCCGCCGCGCGCAAGGTGTCGGCGACGTCGTGCTGATCGTCGAGATATCCGCCCGCCATCGCTCCGTCGCGCAGCACCATGAGCGCCCGCGCCACCCGCTCGGGATCGGGGTGCCCGGTGTCGCTCACGACCTCGTGCAGGACACCGTGGAACCAGCGGCGGTGCTCGGCCACGCATACGCGTACGGGGTGCCGCGGATCGGGGAACTCGGCCGCAGCGTTGAGGAATCCGCAGCCGCGGAACTCCGGCCGCCGGACGCTGTCGGCGACCATGGCGACGATTCCCAGCAGGGCCTCGCGCCCCCGGTGGACCTGGCGGATGGCCGCCACCGCCTGCTTCACCCGGGCGTCCCGCTCCTGCAGATAGGCGACGACCAGGCCTTCCTTGCTGGAGAAGTGACGGTAGAAGGTGGCGCGGGTGACGCCCGCCTCCCGTACGAGCTGTTCGACGCCCACGGTGTGAATCCCGTTCGCATAGAACAGCCTTGCCGCGATGTTCAGCAGGCGCTCGCGCGGATGGGCCGTTCCCCTGGCGTTCGAAGTCATGACGCACAGCGTACGGATGACCCGACGGCGGCTCCGGGGCCGTCACGGGGCCGGTGGCGGGTATCTCTGTCGTTCCTTCCGGCGATCGGTCATGGCTCCCCTTCCTAGGGAGAAAGAACGTTCGTTCTGCTTGCTCGTTACGCTACGCAGGCCACCGCCACCGCGTACAGGTACGTCTTCGGCCATACCGGAAGGCCGTGTTCACCGGTCGCGCGCTGCCGGTTCTCCCTCGGCCTCCCTCGATGTCCAGCGCTCCGCCCCGCGTTGCCGTGGCAGGGCACAGCGTATGACTGCATGTCAGAGGGCCCCGGCGCGCACGTTTACGGCCGCCGCGTGCGACCGCGGCTTCGTCGTTCCCGCATGGCCGGAACTGACGCCTGGGTGGTGTTGCCGTGGCGGCCGGTGCGCGGAGCCATCCGCACGGGCTCCGCAACCGCGTCACCCCCTTGACTGGTGACGCGGCGCCTGCGAGAGTCGGCGCACGCAGCGCACGGAGGACTTCACATGATCAACAGACGCACCTTCGGCAAGGGCATGGGTCTGGGCATCGGCGCGGCCGCCGTGTCACCGGCGGGACTCGGAGCCGCGCCGCCCGCCCCGGCCTTCGCCGCCACCTCCGCTTCGCGGCCCGGCGCGAGTGCTTCCGCCGACCCCGAGCCAACTCGCGGTACGCGCACGTCCTTCGACCGGGTCCGCCGCGTGACGGCAGGGCTGCTCGACGTCGGATACGCGGAGGCGGGCCCCGCCCACGGCCCGGTGGTCATCTGCCTGCACGGCTGGCCTTACGACATCCACAGCTTCGTCGACGTCGCCCCGCTCCTGGCGTCGCGGGGCTACCGCGTGATCGTCCCGTATCTGCGCGGCCACGGCCCGACCCGCTTCCGCTCCTCGCGGACGTTCCGCAACGGCCAGCAGTCCGCCGTGGCCCTGGACCTCGTCGCCCTCATGGACGCCCTCGGAATCGACAGAGCCGTACTGGCCGGGTTCGACTGGGGGAGCCGTACGGCCGACATCGTCGCGGCCCTTTGGCCCGAGCGCGTCAAGGCGCTGGTGTCGGTGAGCGGTTACCTGATCACCAACGTCGAGGCGCAGCAGGAGCCGTTGCCTGCGAAGGCCGAGTACGCCTGGTGGTACCAGTACTACTTCGCCACCGAGCGCGGCCGGCGCGCCATGCAGGACACGGCCAAGCGGCTCGAACTGTGCCGGCTGGTCTGGGACACCGTCTCGCCGACGTGGGACTTCGACGACGCCACGTTCGCACGCACCGCCCGGGCCTTCGAGAACCCCGACTACGCCGACATCGTGATCCACAACTACCGCTGGCGCCTGGGCCTCGCCGACGGTGAGCGCCGCTACGACCGCTACGAGAAGCAGCTCGCCGCCCGGCCGGTCATCGGGGTGCCGACCATCACCCTCGATGCCGAACGCGATCCGTTCACCGCGCCCGGCAACGGGGCCTCGTACCGGGACCGGTTCACCGGCGCGTACGAGCACCGCACCCTGACCGGCATCGGCCACAACCTGCCCCAGGAGGCACCCGACGCCTTCGCCCGGGCAGTCGTGGACGTCGACCACTTCTGATCACACAACGACGACACCCGCACACGCCGTAGCGCGGGGGCGAGGGAGAAGAGGGCAAAGATGAACACCAACGACAGCACGACGAACAGTGCGGCGGCAACGGCAGCAGTTCGGCACGCCAAGTTCGGTAAGCTGCCCGACCGTATCCCGTACGAGGACATGGTCACCGAGAAGACGTCGTCGGACAGCCGCGGACAGGACGCGTACAACCCCGAAGGGTCATGGAACCACTTCTCCTGTCTGGCCCTTGACCTCGGCCTGTAGGGCGTCTCCCTGATGGGCGGTGGAATTACCGTTGCCGGAGTGTGGAAAGCAGAGACCACCCTGGTTTGCCGGAAGTGACCCTTTTCGCTGCTCCTTTGGGCAAGGAAACTGAGGTGACAGGCGCGGGGGCGCCGCGTCTGGAGACGCGGGTCTCCGGACCGGCAAGGAGAACGGGCAATGAGAGCGACGAGGGCGAATTCGACCCACCAGCCAGGCGGGCCGTTGCCGCCCCGGGGCACCGGGCACGCCGCCCCGCGCCCGCTGCGCCGGATAAGGCTCGGGGGCGCCTGGCTGGTCGTATCGGCTCTCCTTCCGGTCCTGGGTTGCTATTTCATGTTCGCGGTGCTGCTGCCCACCGACGTCAGGCGTTACGAGGAATATGTGGCGGCCGAGCCGTGCCCGGCCCACACGGCGGCGCGTCAGTTCGAGGACTGTCTGCGCGAGGTCGCTTTCACGGTCGACGCCACGGAGGTGCACGGCGGACGGAACTCCAGGTACACGGCGACTTTGTCCGGCGCGCCGGCCGGAAACGGGGTTCTGCCGTTCGGCGACTCCGGGCCGCTGCTGGAACTGCTCCGGCCGGGGGACCGGGTGACCGGTACGGTCTGGCGCGGCAACGTCATGGCGGTCGCCAAGGACGGCGTACGGCAGGAGTCCTCCGACGAGCCTCGCGACGAGCCGCAGATGACCGCGGCCATCGGGACCTTCATGGGTCTCCTGGCAGCGCAGCTGCTCGGCACCGGTGTGCTGCGGCTGGCCCGGCCCCGTAGTCACGAGACCTATGGCTGGCGCCCGTACGGCAGGCCGCTGCTCATCGCCATGGTGATCACGTGCCTTGCCCTGGGGTTCCCCGCCCTGCTGCTCGGCTACCCGTGGTGGATCGTGCCTCCCCTCGCCGTGGCGGTCGTCGCGTGCACGGCTTGGCTGCTCTACCGCCACCGACGGCCGGGGCCCGCCCAGGCGGTGTGACGACGGTCGTCGCGCCGGCCGGGAGCCGTGTCGTGCACGGAAACGGAAACCGGATGCCGTACGCCATGCGGTGACGTAACCTGCCCCCTTGGCAAGCGGCTCTTACACGTGGCTGCCGTGGCTGACGGAGCGGGAGGGTTCGATGGTTGCGGACGTGGTCAGGACCTGGGTGGCGGGCTGGGCCGTGTCACGGCGGACGCCGCCGCCGGTCGAGACGCCGTGGGGGTTCTACACGGCGGTGGCCGACAATCCCGACGAGGTGGGGCGCCACGTCCTGCCCGAGGTGGACGAGTCGCTGGTCCGCGGTGCCGCTGCCTCGGTGACGGTGCCGCGGACCTGGATGAAGATGCCCGCGGAGCCGGAGGAGATCGAGCCCTGGCTGCTGCCGGGCTGGGGGGTGGCGTACGAGGAGACCGGCCATCTGATGGCAACCGACCTCGTGGCCACGAACCCGGTCGAGCCCGAGGGGTACACCGCGACCGTGGAGACCAGCGGATCCGTCATCTGCGTACGGGTGCTGGGCGTGGCGGGCGAGCAGGCGGCCAAGGGGCAGATGGCGGTGCTCGGGGCGGCCGCGGTCGCGGACCGGGTGGTCACCGGAGCGGCCCACCGGCGGCGCGGGCTGGGGCGGTTCGTGATGCGCGAGCTCGCCGACCGGGCCCTGGACGCGGGTGCCGGCCTCGGCGTTCTCGGGGCGACCGACGCCGGTCGCGCGCTGTACGAGACGCTGGGCTGGAAGAGGCACGCGACCCTGGCGGAATGCGTGTACCGGCCCGGCGCCGCCTGATCGTCGAACGCGTCAACCCCTCGGCACGCCACGCCAATTCGACAGAAGCGCCTCGGTCGCCGTATGCAGCGTCGCTGCGTCGACCCCGTCGCGCAGCTGCGTGGAGAGCCCCAGAAGGAAGCCGTGGATCATGGACGTCACTCCGTCGATGTCGGTGTCGGCGTCGAGTTCATCCGCGGCGACTCCCCGCTCCACGCACGCCCTGATGCGCGCCCGGTCGGCTCTTCGGCGGGCCGTCACGGCCGCGCGTACTCCGGCGTGGTCCTCTCCCGGTGCCCGCATCGTGCCGGACAGGGCGATGAGGCAGCCGACGGGGTGGGATGAGTCCGCCTGCATGTCGATCGAACCGTGGAGCAGGCCGGCGACGGCCTCGCGGGGGCTCACCGATACGTCGCCGATGATGTCGGTGACGGTGCCCGGACCCTTCATGTAGTGCTCGACGGCCCGCTCGAACAGTCCCTCCTTCGACCCGAAGGCGCCGTACAGGCTCGCGGAGGACAGCCCCGTGCCCGCTCGCAGCTGTGCCAGCGAGGTCGCTTCGTACCCCTGCTCCCAGAACAGCAGCATCGCGGCTTCGAGTACGGCCTCCATGTCGAAGGCGCGGGGGCGGCCGGCGGACGGCACATGGACCTCCTGCGTCGTGGAACGAGTGCTCCGGCGTGATGCGAGCCCGCCGGTGCGTGGTGGGCTTCCTTCCGCTCCCATATTGGACTACCTGCTCCAAAAATGCCGGTGTTCCGGGCCGGGGGCTCCCGCCGCACGGCGTGATCCGTACCACTTTTGGATCGATGGATCCAGAATGGATTGACGGGCGCACCTGGCCGGCGCGAGGATTCTGGCATGAACGATCCACAATTCGAAGTGCGTGACACCGGTCCACAATCCGGGGTGCGCGAAGACGGCGCTCGCCCTCCGCTGAGTCGGGCGAAAGTCCTGCTGCTGGCGGTGACGTGCGGCGCGGCGGTCGCGAACATCTACTACGCGCAGCCGCTGTTGCCGGTCATCTCCCGCGCACTGAAGATCTCCGAAGGAGCCGGGGGACTGGTCGTCACCGCCTCGCAGATCGGTTACGCGATCTCCCTGGCCCTGCTCGTGCCACTGGGAGACATACTCGAACGGCGCCGCCTGGTGAGCGCGCTGCTCGGCCTGAGCGCCCTCGCCCTCCTCGGCGCGGCCGTGGCGCCATCGCCGGGCCCGCTGTACGCCGCCGTCGCGCTGGTCGGAGTGACCTCGGCGGTGGCCCAGATCGTCGTGCCGATGGCGGCTTCGCTGGCCGCCGACCACGAACGCGGTTCGGTGGTGGGCACCGTCATGAGCGGCCTGCTCGTCGGCATCATGCTCGCCCGTACCGCGGCGGGCCTGCTCGCCCAGTTCGGCGACTGGCGGCTGGTGTTCGTCTTCGCGGCCTTCGTGATGGTGGTACTGGCGATCGCCCTGCGCCTGGTTCTCCGTCCCGTGCCGCCGTCCGAGAGCACCCCCTATCCCCAGCTGCTGCGCTCGGTGCTGACGCTGGTGCGCACCGAGTCGCTGTTGCGCAGGCGGATGGGCCTGGCCGCGGTCGGCATGGCCTGCTTCACCGTCCTGTGGACCGCGTCGTCGTTCCTGCTGGCCGGTCCGTCCTACGGATACGGGCCCGCCGCCATCGGCCTGTTCGGGCTGGCCGGGGTCGTCGGAGCCGCCGCCGCGGTGGCGGCCGGGCGGTTCGCGGACCGTGGGCGGGGCCGCCAGGTGGCGACCGGGGGACTGGTCGTGCTGACGGGGAGTTGGGGCGTGCTGGCCCTCGCCGGGGCGGGCGGCCCCGGCGGTCTGATCGCGCTCGTCGGCGGCATCATGATGCTCAACCTCGCTCAGCAGGCCTTGTTGATCAGCCATCAGAGCGCCCTCTACCGCCGGGTCCCGCACGCGCGCAGCCGGGTGACGACGGCCCTGATGGTCTCCGCGTTCGCCGGCAGCACCGTTGCCTCAGCGCTGGCTTCGGCGCTGTATCCGCTGGTGGGCTGGGCGGGAGTGTGCGGGCTCGGCGCCGTGATCGCGCTGATCGGCGCCGGGATCTGGGCGCTCGAACTTCTCCGTCCCAGCCCGGCTGAACCGCTGGCCGGCCGTCCGGTGACCGTCGACAGCAGGCCGGCCACCGTACGTACCGCATGACCGCCGACACGAACAAGCAAAGGCACACACCGACCATGGCGACGAATAAGCAGACCACCGACACCGACACCCCGCGCCACGACCGCGACGACGACTCGGGGCGACGGCTGCCCGGCCCGTGGACGCGGACCGTCGGCGAACTGACCCTGAGCTACCTCCCCGACGCCGGAGTCGCGATGATTCCGGCCCGCGTCTACCCCTCTTCCACCGAAGAGGACTGGCGCCCGCACCGTCACCACCTGACGGACGCGGGCCACCTCGCCATGGGGTGCGGCGCCCTGCTCGTCGAGCGCGACGGAACCCGCCTGCTCCTGGACGCCGGACACGGCCGCATTTCCGGGGAGGACCCGGAGCACTTCCAGCACGCCTTCGACCACGTGAAGAACCTGCCCGCGTCCCTGGCGAGCCTCGGCGTGGACCCGTCCGGACTGGAGACGGTCGCCTTCACCCATCTGCACGACGACCACACCGGCTGGGCCCGGCCCGACGCGGTCGAAGATCCGCGCAGCCTGTTCCCCGACGCGCGGTGGATCGTCGGGGACGGCGAGGTGCGAAGCGGCGACGGCTCCGGCGAACGGCTCGCCGGAGGGTTCGAACGGATCACCACCGTGGCCGACGGGGCCGAGATCTCCGAGGGCGTACGTGCCTGGGCACTGCCCGGGCACACCCCCGGACACACGGCCTGGATACTCGACACCGGCGACGGCCGCCGGATCGTGGCCTTCGGCGACGCGATGCACTCACCCGTCCAGGTCGAGCACCCGGACTGGGAAGTCGTCCTCGACCACGACCGGGACCGGGCCGAACACTCGCGCCGTCGACTCGTGGAGTACCTCGCCCGGGACGGCGTCTTCGGCTTCGGCGTCCACTTCGCGGACCAGCAGCTCGGCACCGTCGACGGCACCGGCCGCTGGCGCCCGTGGACGGACGAACAGGACGCTCGGTGAGCCGGGCTCAGGCGCGTACGGCTCGTCCGCGGCCCCGCTCCGCACCTGTCCGCAGGCCCGGAACCGGAGCCCGGCCGACCGCCCACCGCATCGAGGGGCAGCGGACTACCGGCTGGCCGAGAGGAGGGTGATACGGCCGGTGCCGGGGAGCTCCGGGTTGAAAGCGGGCGGGACAGGGCGGTTGTGGTGTTGCGCGAGGTGCGTGAGGGACTCCTGGGTGCTGTGCCAGCCGTGCGAGGCGAGCCAGTCGCCCGGAGGGCGGGTCATGTTGTTCTTCCAGAGGGTGGACAGCTGGTCGACGATGCTGTCCGGGGCGGCCGCCGCGGCCTGCTGGGCCTGGTCCGTGTTGATCATGCCGCGGGTGGTGTGCTCGATGGCGAGGTGGCTGCCCGGCGCGGACAGGGCGGTGACGCGCTCCAGGAGGCCGTCCGCGTCCTGTTCGGTGAGGTAGACCAGGAGTCCTTCGATCAGCCAGGCCGTCGGCAGGTCGGCACGGAAGCCGTGGGCGGCGAGGGGCTCGGCCCAGTCCTGGCGCAGGTCGGCGACGATGGCCTCGCGGTGGCAGCGCGGGGCCCGGCCGCGCAGGGCGTGCTCCTTGAAGGCGAGGACGTCGGGCTGGTCGAGCTCGAACAGGCGCGTCCCGGAGGGCCAGTGCAGCCGGTGGGCCCGGGTGTCCAGACCCGCGGCGAGCAGGACGACCTGGCGGCAGCCCGCTGCGGCGGCCCGGTCGAGGTAGTCGTCGAAGTAGCGGGTGCGCAGGGCGAAGTAGTCGCCCATGGCGTCGGTGAACAGCTGACCCTGCTCGGTGTTCCACGCCGTCTCGTGGTCGGGACCGGCGGTGTCGAGGAACTGCTGGGCGAGGTGGTCTTCGAAGAGGTGGTCCGGTCGCCGGGTTTCGGCTGCGCGGGCTCTGGCGATGATCAGCGCGGTGCCGCTGAGACGGGCCAGGGGCGGGGACGGGGTGGTCATGGTGTTCTCCGCTGGGTGGGGTGTGGCGCACGGGGCCACGAGTGGGGCGGGGTGTGGTTCACGGGGCCGCGGGTGAGGCGGTGTGCGCGCGGTGCGCTTCGCGGTCGAAGCGGACGCCGCCCCGCCAGATCGCCTCGATCGAGCGGGTGGCGGTGATGTCCGTGGTGGGATCGCCGCTGACGAGGAGGAGGTCGGCGCGTCGTCCGGGCGCGATCAGGCCGCGGTCGTCCAGGCCGAAGTGCGCGGCGGGCACCGACGTGGCGGCGGCGAGTGCCTGGGCCGGGCTCAGGCCGGCCGCGACGAGCAGAGCCAGTTCGGCGTGCAGGCCGGCACCGTGGACGATGGGGCAGGCATGTTGCGGCATCTGGTTGGCGTCGGTACCGGCCAGCAGGGGGACGCCCGCCCGGTGCAGGCGGGCCACGCTCGACAGGGCGTACTCGAAGTGGTGCTCGGGCAGGGGGTGTTCCACACACAAGCCCTCGCAGCCGGTGGCGATCGCGTCGCGGACGTCGTCCGGGAGGAACGCGGCGATCCGCGGGTCACCGGCCAGGGACCGTGCGACACCGGTCCCGGGGGACTCGTGTGATGTGGACACCTCCAGCATGGCCAGGGTGGGGATGACGGCTCGTCCGCCCGCCGCAGCCCGGTCGGCGAAGGCCTGGTCCAATGCCGCTTCCAGCGGGAGGTGCGTGAGGAAGTCCACGCCGCTGTCGAGGGCCAGTTGGGCGGACCACAGGGCACAGGCGTGGGCCACGGTGAGCAGGCCCCGGCGGCGCGCGGCGTCGACGAGCGCCGTCACGGTCGCCGGGCCGAGGGCGGGCAGCGCCGGTCCGTGGTTCGCTCCGTCGTCCACCATGATCTTGATGAAGTGCGCGCCCTCGGCCTGCCGCGCGGCCACGAAGGCGTCCGCCTCCTCGGGGCCGGCGACCGTCGGCAGCGTCGGTATGGCGTTGCCGGGATAGCCTCCCTGCGCGCTGGCCAGCAGTCCCGCACTGCGCATGTCGGCGAGGTCGTCCCGGTCGCGAGCCAGGTCGCACAGGGCCCGGGTGGCCTCCGGCGGGCCCATGAACATGTCCAGTTCGGTGGTCACACCGAAGGCCAGCGCCAGCCGAAGGTTGTCGGGCACGCCGAAGACGTGCGTGTGGGCGTCGATCAGCCCCGGCAGCAGCGTCATGCCCGTCCCGTCGACGACCTGGGCCGAGGCCGGTGGTCCGGGGGCGGGGCCGGTGGTGACGCGGGTGATGACACCGTCGGCGAACTCGACCGAGCCGTGGCCCGTCGTCGATTCCCCGTCGAAGATCCGTACGCTGTCGATGATCGTCGGCTGCACCTGGTTCACCGTCCGGTGGCGAGCGCTGTGGACCCGTAGAGGCACAGCAGGTTGAAGGCCAGTACGAAGCCCATGGCCGGGAGCGTCAGCCCCGAGGGTTTCTTGCGTACGAGGAAGCGCCAGGCGCCGAGCACGGGCAGGACGAGGGCCGCCGCCGGCAGCAGACCCGTAGTGCCCAGCAGCGTCAGTGCCAGCACAGTCGCGCCCGCGGCGAGGGCCAGGCTGACCGCCGCGCTGCCGCGCGGGCCGAACACCTGCGAGTACAGCCGTTCCTGCGGATCGGGGCTCCACCCGGTCTTGCGCGCGATCTCGAACTGGAGAAACGCGCAGGCGAACATGGCCAGCAGTGGCACGGCCCGCCCGTCGGCGTGGATCTCGCCGCCGGTCAGCAGCGAGAGGTAGAGATAGACCGACAGCAGCAACTGCACCGGATAGCTGACCAGCAGACTGGCCACCGGGTTCTCGCCGAGGGGCGGGAACCAGCGTTCCAGCGCGACCAGGAACAGTGTGTAGCCCAGGCAGACCAGGATCAGCAGCACGGACAGCGCCGAGACCAGCGTGTTGAGCGCGACGACGACCACGGTGATCAGCGCCATGGCGCCGCGCAGCTCCGCGACCGTGATGGCGCCCGTCACCAGCGGCCGGTCCGGATGGTGCTGCCGGTCGTAGTCCAGGTCCTTCTGCTCATCGACCATCCGGGTGAAGAGCAGCGCCAGCACCACGCTCGCCGCGCGCACCACGGTCGATCCCGACGGCGTCCACGACGCGCCGGAGCCCGAGACCGCGGCGGCGGTGGCCTCCAGCGTCACGGTCCACAGCACGCCGTAGGTGACGTAGATCTGCGGGCGGAACATCTTCAGTACGAAGCGGCCCAGCCGGGCGGGGGTCCGGGCGGCGGTGGGGGCGTGACTCACCTGGGCCACCTGTTGAAGAACACGACCTCGTCGAGCGGCTGGCGCGGGGTGCGGCGGAAGTCGGGGCCCTGCGTCGTGTGCCCGACGGCCACCAGGGCGACCTGGGTCAGCTCGTCGGACGGGATGCCGACCAGCTCCGCCACCTCGCGTTCGTAGGCCAGGTGCACCGTGGTCAGCGCGGCGCCCAGGCCGCGGCTGCGGGCGGCGAGCATGAAGCTCCACAGGGCCGGATAGACGGACCCGAAGAAGCTGGACTGCTGGGCGAGCGTCGCCTCGTGGGACAGCCGCCCGCGGATGCCGGCCAGGACGAGCGCGGGGACCTGGTCCAGGTGATCCGCGAGGTAGCGCACCCCGGCCACGGCCCGCTCGCTCATCGCCGAAGGGGGAGTGGCGGCGAGATAGGCCTCCGAGGCCTTCTTGTAGTAGTGCGCGACGGCCTTCTTCGTCTCCGGATCGTCGATGACCAGGAACCGCCAGCTCTGCCGGTTCCCTCCGTTGGGGGCGTGCAGGGCGAGCTGGAGGCACTGGGTCAGCAGCGTCCTGGAAACGGGCCTGGTCAGATCGAGCCTGCGGCGCACCGTGGGGGTACGGGAGAGCAGCTCGTCGATGTCGAGCGTCACGGGCGCGGAGGCGGGCCGGCGGGTCGTGCCGTCGGGGTCCGTCCCTTCGGGGGGCGTCCCGTCAGAGGGCGTGCCGTCAGGAGTCATGCCATCCCCCTCTGGACGCCGGGCCTGGTCAGGCGCACTTCGCCCTCGGCGATGGAGCGTCCTTCCTGGTGCAGGACGCACCGCAGGACGGCACCGGGCCCGT
This sequence comes from Streptomyces sp. NPDC059788, assembly GCF_042732265.1. NCBI lineage: Bacteria > Bacillati > Actinomycetota > Actinomycetes > Kitasatosporales > Streptomycetaceae > Streptomyces > Streptomyces sp. NPDC059788. The sequence continues at coordinate 22,752 of NZ_JBHWHY010000075.1, forward strand.
CGCTCCGCACGAGGACGCTCTCGCCGGTGACCGGAAGATCCAGCTCGCCGATCCCGGTGAAGCGCGCACTGACCGCGGAGAGCCAGGCCGCCGCCGAGGGCAGCGCCTTGGTGGCGACGGCGGTGGCGATGCTCAGCTGCCGGAACGCCTCCAGGGTCAGCATCCCGGGGACATGGTCGACGAAGTGGTCGAACAGCACGGGGTGGCCGATGTCGACGACGAGCCGCGCGGTCCCCGCGGGCTGGTCGTCCTGCGGCGCCTGGAAGCCGGAGAGGACCACATTCGCGGCGTCCCGGCGGTCGACCAGGGTCTTGTGGTCCCGCGGCGGCTGGGGAGCCTCGGGGCCCAGGAGCGGCGACAACCCCAGAGCCACCCGGCCCTGATCGCGCATCGTCTGCCACTCGCCGGGCGGCATCCAGGACATGCTGCATTCCAGCGTCGCCGCCACGTCGTCGCCGACCAGCGCGGTGTAGACCACCCGCGCGCCCCGCACGCCCGTCTGATCACGGAAACGGCGCAGGACGCGGCAGCGCAGCACCACATCGGTGGGCACGCTGTGCACCGCGAGTGCGGACATGTTCCCCTCGCGCAGGGCGATCTCGCGCAGGACGAACTTCGTGCCGAACGGCATGTCGAACAGCTCGTGGCCGAGCATGATGAGCGTCTGCCGGGCCGCCTCCACCAGCACCATCGGGTCGTAGAGGTGGTGGCATCCCACCGTGTCCCGGTAGAAGGCGTGGGAGCGGGGTATCTGCACCCCGACGTCGAGGGTGTCCTCGTCTCGGGCGAGCACTCCGGTGACCAGCACTTCCGTGACACTCGACCGGTGGACGAGCTCGCGGGCCACCGTACGGCTGAATTCCACCGTGTCCATGCTTCTCCTTCGTGTTAGCCGACCGCGGATTGCCCGGCCGTGAGCCGTGCCATGTGTAACTGCCAGTCGTGCACGCCGACCCCGTCGAGCACGGGGGCCAGCCCCTTGCGCTTCATCGGCAGGACATGGGTGCCGACGATCACCACGTCCCAGGGGTCGAGCGGGAGCCCGGCCTGCCAGGCGGCTTCCAGCAGCCGCTCGTAGCCGGCGGGGGAGTGGGCGCCCAGCCGCGCCGCGTGCAACTCGTCGCGGACCGCGCCGGGCGGCACGGACTCCTCGGCTGCCCGCACGGCGTCCTTGAGCCGCTGTGCCGCCGGCTCGAAGGTCAGGTCCCGCTGGGCCACCTCGGCGTGCAGCTGCGCGGCCAGTTCGAGCGCGCGGTCCGACCGGTCCTCGCCCGCCAGCGCGCTGGTGTAGACCCGCTCGCGCAGCGCCGTGTCGAAGTGGATGCCCAACTCGCGCAGGACATCGGCGGGTTCGTCGGGGGTGTGGACGAGGTTGAGCAGGTAGCTGTAGCGGCCGATCTCGTAACGCAGCTGGCCGGGGACCCTGGCCAGCGGATCGGTCGGGCCCTTGCCCTCGGTCACGACGACCGACGCCGGCGCGGCGCCGGCCTCCTCGGCCACCGGACGTACGACGAGCACCACCGCGTCGCAGGAGTCCATGAACATGTCGGCCAGGCGGCGCCGCTGCGGGGTGGCCAGGTTCCACTGGTAGTACCACAGCGACCGTACGGCCGTCCGGGTGAGCCGGGTGCGTTCCGCGGCCACGATCCGGAAACCGTTCGCGGCCAGCCATTTGACCGTCGTCGGTATCTGCCGGCTGACGACCGCGTCGGGCTTGAGCAGCAGTGCGGCGTGCCGGTGGGCGAAGCCGTCCACGTCGGCCGTCAGGGAGCCGAGCTGTTCGTGGCTCTCCAGGAAGTAGGTGTCAGCGGCGAACAGTTCGAGCTTGCGCGGATCGCAGCTGAGGGCGGGAGAGAGGCTTTCGCCGAAGGGGCGCGGGTCCGTGCGGGTGGTCATCGGTCGGCTCCGTCCGAGTCGTTCGCGGCCGGGCCGCCCGCGGCCGCGTCGGCGGCGCCCGCTCCCGTGAGGCCCAGCCGGGCCAGTACGTCGGTGACGTCGGGCGGCGGCGTGCCCAGGTAGCCCGCGGCCAGGCAGTGGTTGATCAGCGTGCGCAGGAAGTCGGGGCCGTCGTCGAGCGCCCTGCGGACCCCCAGGGCCTCGGTGTTGGAGCCGTCGAACTTCATCCGGCGCCGGAAGTAGCTCTCGTACAGCGTGACGATGCGGTCGTAGTACCGCCGCTCCATCAGGGGCAGCCGCTCGGCGTCGAAGCTCGTCACCGGCACGAACCGCGGTACGTGGAACGAGGGGTACTCGGCCAGGACGTCGGAGAAGTCCCGCAGGGCCAGGGGCGCGCCCACCGCGTGGAAGGTGCGGCCCTCCGCCTCCTCGAAGCGCTCGGTGACCCGGGTGATGACGTCCGCGACGTAGCCGACGGGCACCAGGTCCAACCGCGCCTCGTACAGCCCGGGGACGGAACGGACCTTGCCCTCGGTGACCAGCTTGAGGACGACGTAGATGTTCTTGTAGTCGCGCACCACGCCGGTGTGCTCGTCGCCGACGACGATGCTGGGGCGCACCACCGCGGCGCGCATCCCCTCGGCCCGCGCCTTGTGCACCAGCGTCTCGGCCTTGAGCTTGCTGGCCTCGTAGGCGTTGGCGAGCTGCTGGCCCTCGTCCAGCTCCGTCTCGCGGATCAGGCCGTCGCGTTCGCCGCACACGTAGGCGGTGCTCACGTGCACCAGGTCGGCGTCGGCGGCGCGGGCCAGCTCGATGGCGTGGGCGGTGCCGTCGACGTTGACCGACTGGTAGTGCTCCTGGGGGCGGCCGAAGTCGGTGATCGCGGCACAGTGCACGATCCGGTCGATCGCGCCGTCGGACAAGGCGGCGTACGGGGCGTCCGACAGCCCGAGCCGGGGCCGGGTCACGTCGCCGGGCAGGCACGTGACGGTGGCCGGGTCCAGGGGCGTGCCGTCGTTGCGCACCAGTTCGGGGGTGTTGTGGACCACGGCGGTCACCTGGTGGCCGGCCGCCACCAGCCGGGCGGTGACCTCCGCGCCGACCAGCCCGGCCGCGCCGGTCACCAGGACCCTCAGCTGCTGTGTCATCGGGCCGCCTCCTGTCGCCGTGCCGCGGACACCAGGTGCACGACATCGCCGAGCGTGGCGACCGTGGCCGTCTCCTCCGGGGCGAGCTCCGGCAGTCCCAAGCCCTGTTCGAGTGCCAGCGTCAGTTCGAGGAGCCGCAGCGAGTCATAGCCCAGATCGGCGATCAGGGTCGTCTCGTCGGTCAGTTCGGCGCCCGCGACGGGAGCCATCGCGCCGACGATCGCGTACACCGTGCTCCGCGTGTCGTCCTCGGCCGCGCCGGCCTGGGTGGTGGGTGGGTTGATGGGCGATGTCAAGGTTCCTCCAGCAGCGTCAGGCAGTGGCGGCGTGGGGCTGCGCCCCGCCGCTGGCCAGCAGGTCGCCCGCCTCGTCGATGGGCAGGTCCGCGTTGAGGTGCGCGCCCAGGCGCAGCCAGTCGTAACCGATCTCCAGGGTCTGCCGCCATTCGTCCGAGGAGTCGAAGGAGGACGGGAAGTCGTCGGCGCCCGTGGCACGGCGGACCTGTGCCACGAAGCCGTCCAGGGCCGCCAGCGCGGCGGTCCCCTCGGAGCCGGAGGCGATCGTGAGGGTTTCGAGGTGGGTGGCGCTCGACCGCAGCTCGTCGGTGTCCGCCCCGGCCGCGAGGAGCGACAGCCGGGGGACGACCTCGGAGTCCGGCGGCAGCGGATTGACGCCGTGGGCGCTGAGCAGCCCGCGCAGCGCGAACCGCACCATCCTGCGGGCGCTGAGCTGGGCGACGCCCCACTGCTCGCGGTCGAGGGCGCCGACGAGGTCCTCGCGGGCGTTCTCCACCAGGACGTTGGACCACACCAGGGTCATCGCGGCGGCGCTGAAGCGGCGGGCGGGCATCGGTACGAGATCGACCGCCTGCGCGTCGCCGACCGGCGCCCCGCCCACGGCGACGACCGGCCGAGCGGTGCTCGGCGGGGGCGTGACGTCACCCGCGGGGGCGGCCAGCGGCATGGTGGGGATGATCGGGCCTTCGCCCTGCCACGCCGCCCTGACCAGGCCGAAGCGCAGGAACTGGGCGATCAGCGGGCCCGCCTGCGGTGCCCCGGCCGCGTGGGCCGTGGCCAGCACCTGTTCCAGGGTCCGGCCGAAGACGAGGGAACGCCAGGCGCGCGCCGCCTGGTCCCCGAGGGCGAACACGTCCTGCCGGGCGCGTACGACGTGCACGCGCTCGCCGGTCTGCCACGTGGTCACCTTCCCGGCCCCGGCCACGGTGATCTGCCCGGGACCGGGCGCGGCGCCCTCGACGCCCAGATCCGCCGTGAGCCGGGCGCCCTCGGCGACGTACTCGGCTGCGTCCAGACCACTCGCGTCCAGCGACGCGAGCTTGAGGTACCGGGCGGCCAAGGGGTGGTCGCCGATGCGGGTCAGCTGCTCGGGCAGCCACTTCGGCTCCAGATAGGTCTCTCCCTGCCCGGCCGCCCAGGACTTCACGGCCTGGAGCAGCCCGGCCTCGGTCCAGGCCGCGGCCTCCCGCTCCTGGCCCAGCTGCCGCAGGACGAGCGCGTACCGGATCGACTGGCGTGCGGCGTGCGCCCACCACGCGCCGGCCGTGGCCTGGAAGTCCTCGTAGGACACCAGCCCCTTGACCTTCGCCACCAGCTCGTGGTTGCGCAGCGGGAAGCTGCGCAGCAGCCGCTGACAGCGGTTCAGCAGATCCTCCGCGGCCGACCCCGGGCCGCCGGCCGTGACCGTGGCGAGCGCGGAGAACTGCTCCTCGATCTGCCGCACGGAACGGGTCCGCACCTCGACCCGCCGCCCGTCCACGAACAGCAGGGACGGCATGGTCGGCAGGTCGGCGTCGCTGTCGGCGATCAACAGGAAGTCGATGTCGGAGCCCGAGTTGCCGAAGCCCTCGGCGATCGAACCCTCCAGCACCACGGCGCAGCCGGCCGCGGAGGCGATCTGCGGGAACGTTTTGTCGAACAGGTTCTGCAAGTATTCTTCGCTGAGGATCACACGGGCCTCCCGGTCGTGACGTCGGCCGGTCCGAGAACGCGCGCGTTCTTCAGACCGCCGCTTCGCAGCTGTTCCCACATGTGGCGGCGTTTGGGTTTGCCGCTGGACGTCCTGCTGATCAGCCCGCTGCCGCCGACGACGACGGTGATGACGACCTCGTCCGACAGCGCACCGCGCAACGCCCGCGTGGCGTCCTCGACCCACGCGCCCGCGGCCTTCTCCGCGAACAGCGTCACCGAGGCTTCGCCACCGCCCCCGACGCCGACGACCGCGCACTTCTCCCGGGCGATGCCGGTCGCCGAGACCACCTTCGCCTCCAGGTCCTCCATGTAGACGCTGCGCCCATGCGCCTTGAGGCTGTCGCCCATCCTGCCGAGCACGAACAGTTCGCCCTGGTGGAAGAAGCCGGCGTCCGCGGTCCTGAGCCCGTCCGGGGTGAACCGCGTGGAGCCGGTGCGGCCGGCGTGATAGCCGCCGGCGACCGACGGGCCCGTCACCTCGATCTCGCCGAGGTGCCCGTCGGGCAGGGGCTTGCCCTCCTCGTCGACGATCGCCACGCCCACCCCGTCGCCGGGGTGACCGCAGCCGACCACCCAGCCGTCCTCGCTGTCGTCGATCCGCTCGGCGCTCGCGAACTCACGGGTCGCGTCGATGGTGACGGGGTGACCGAAACGCAGATCGCCGGTGTCCACCCGCACGGTCGGCACGCGGGTGCCGGGGGAGTGCACCGTCACCGCGAGCGTCGCCTCGGCCAGCCCGTACGACGGCAGGTAGACGCCGGGGGAGAAGCCGGCGGGCGCGGCCAGTTCGGCGAAGCGCTCCAGCACCCGGGGGTCGATGGGCTCGGCGCCGACGATGGCGTTGCGCCACGCGGACAGATCCAGGTCCGCGAGCCGTTCACCGAGCCGCCGGACCGCGTACGCGAACGCGAAGGGCGGAGCGGCGGTGTGCGCGGCGACGGCGAACGTGCGCAGCCAGCGGGCCGGATCGCGGATGAACTGCTCGGGACGCATGAGCCACACATCGCCCTGGGCGCTCACGGGAGCGAGCAGACAGCCGATGAGACCCATGTCGTGGTGGAGCGGCAGCCAGGAGGCCGCGGCGTCGCCCGCGCGCCAGCCGAGCCGGTCCAGGATCAGCCGGATGTTGGCCTCCAGGTTCGCCCAGGCGACGCGCACACCGCGCGGCCTGCTGCTGGAGCCCGAGGTGAACTGGAGCAGGGCCGGCCCGCCGGAGGCCCGTACGACGGCCTCCTCGCCGTCGTCATGCCAGATCCACGGCTCGCGGTCCGCGCCGGCCGCGGCCAGGACCTGGGCGGTCATCGGCGCCAGGTGCTCGTCGGTGATGGTGACGGCGGGCGCGCACTGTTCCACGATCCCCGCCGCGTGCTCGACGTACTCGGCCTGCGCGGCGAACGCCGGCGGGGGGATGAGGCAGACCGTCGCCCCCGCGGCCCAGACACCGAAGAGCGAGGACAAACAGGGCAGGCCGGTCGGCAGCAGTACGCACACCACGTCGCCGGGGCGCACACCCAGGGCGGCCAGCGAACCGGCCACCCGCCGTGCGGACGCGGCGAGTTCGGTGTACGGGTGGAAGACCCAGCCGCCGCGGTCGTCCGCCAGATGGATGCCGGGGCCGCCGTCGCCCGACTCGGCCCGAGCGGGCTCCGTCAGCCAGGCCAGCAGTTCGCTACTCACGGCCCACGTCCTTCGCGCTCCCGGCCCCGGCAGCGCCGCCCGCCGCCGCTTCCGCGGGTTCGGACAGGATCGTCACCGTCCCCGCCGCGCCGTCCACCCGCACCCGCATACCGGTCTCCAGCTCCCGCATCACGTTCTTGACCTGGACGACCGTCGGAATGCCGAGCTCACGGGCGACGATCGCCACATGCGTCAGCGGGCTGCCCCGCTCGATGACCAGGGCCGAGGCCGACGGCAGCGCGGCGACCCAGCCCGGGTCCGTGCGGTACGCCACCAGCACTCCGCCGTTGACCTCCACGGGGGTGTCCGTGACCACCGCGTCGGCCTCCACCACCCCGGGGCAGCACGGCGTTCCGCGCATCTCCTGGACGCCCGTACGCGCCACCGGGCCCGACGTGAAACCGGCCCGCTCCAGGTTGCCCCGCCAGTAGGGGGCCCCGCGCGTGACGAACCGTGACGGCGTCGACAACTGCTCGTCCTCGGCCCGCTGCCGCTTGCGCAGCTCCACCAGGGCCCGCAGGCCGGTGTGCGCCGACGCGCCCTCGTAGGCGCCGCGCAACTCTTCGAGGCGCAGGAAGAAGACATCGTCGTAGCGGTCGATCGCCCCCATCCGGGCGAGGTCACGGCCCATGGCCCGCAGCATCCGCTTCGCCGAGCCGAACGCGCGGGTACGGCAGAACCGCAGCCGCTCCCGGTTGTACAGGGTGCTCTGCGCCTTGCGGCGGACGACGTCATAGATCATCCGGCGCGGCCCGCGAAGGTGGACGTCCAGATAGGACTCCGCCTTCCCGGCCGGGTCGGCGTCCACCTCGGGCAGCGCGGCACGCACCATGGCGAACAGCGTCGAGGGGTCTTCCCGCAGGTCGGGCACTTCGAGCTTGAGCTCGTCGAGACTGCGGTAGCCGTACGCGGCGACATACTCGTCCACCGACGCGAGGAACCCGGTGTGGCCGCTCGCGCGCAGCGCCTCGTAGGTGTCCTCGGCCGGGGTCTCCCGGACGAGACGCTCCAGTTCGGCGTCCTCCCGCACACTCGCCGCGAGGCGTGCCAGCGCACGGGCGGGTTCGAGGGACTCTACCTGCGGGCCCGGGGACGCGGCGCTCCAGGTCAGCCACTCGGGAGCGTCGGGCAGCCAGCGCCTGCTCAGCAGGGCGAGCGCGCCGACGGACCACAGGATCGACGCGTCCAGGGTCTGCATCGGACCCCACTTCTCCAGCAGGTCCTTTTCCAGGGCGCGAAAACGCCGATAGACGTCCTGGCCCTCCATCGCGTCGTAGTCGACGTTGTCGAATTCCTGGTACGCCGCGTAGAAGTACTCCATGAAACGCTCGACGGAACGGTTCATGGTGAAATAACGGTGCACGAACGCCGCTACCGTCCTGGCCCGGGCCAGTCGGTCACGCAAGGACGACGAGAAGTCGTACGGATAGATCGCCTCTGCCGCTTCGTCGTCGAGTTCCTCCTCGACGCCGATGGCGATCTCCAGGACTTTCCTGTTGAGTTTGTACAGCGGCGCGATGCGTACCATCCGGTACCAGTTGAGCAAGTTGTAGTACACCCGGCCATGGAAATGGCCGAGCATATGAGGAGCCCATTCCTCGATCTCGCGCAGCCCGGTCTGCGGAACCCGAAGGCCCCGCGCATAGTTTTCGTACACCTTGCCGTAGACATGGGCCGCGAAGCTGTAGGTCAGCGGCGAGACGATTCCGGAGAAGCTCTCGACGATATTGGCGTTGTCCCAGATCCGCAGCTCGCCCTCGCTGGGCTCCGACGCCTCGTCCGGTGCCCCGGTGTACTCCGGCAGCGCGGTGATGGGACGGGCCTGAAGGAGCCACAGGACATCGCCGGCGAACGCCCACTCGATGTCCTGCGGAGTGTCGAAGACCGCCTGGACGCGCGCCCCGGCATCGTGCAGCCGCGCCAGTTCCTTCGGCGTCAGCGACAGCTTGTCCCGCTCGGCCTGCGGCACTTCGCTGATCAGGTATCCCGACCCCGCCGCGTCCGGGTGATAGCGCTCGCGCTTGTCGCCCAGCACCGTCTCGGTCACCGTGCCCGTGGCGGCGTCGAGCGTGACGGTGTCGGCGTCGACCGCCCCCGAGACCAGGCCCTCGCCCAGCCCGTAGACGGAACTGACCACGAAGCGCCGCCGGTCGCCGCTGACCGGGTCGGCGGTGAACAGCACGCCGCTGCGCTCGGAATCCACCATGGCCTGTACGACAACGGCGGCACCCGCGCCGCGCAGCGCCAGCCCGTGGCGCAGCCGGTAGTGCAGGGACCGCTCGGAGAAGGCCGACGCCCAGCACTTCTTGACGTGGGCCCTGACCTCGTCGAGCCCGCGGACGTTCAAAGAGGTGGCGAACTGCCCGGCGAAGGAGTGCTGCGCACCGTCCTCCTCGGCCCCGGAGGAGCGCACCGCGACCCGGCCGCCCCCGGCCTGCGCGTACGCGTCCTCGATGACCGACGCGGCCCGCTCGTTCAGCTCTCCCGAATCGATGAGTTCGGCCAGCTTCCCGGAGGTTTCTCCCACGGTGTCCGTGGTGACGCCGGCGAGCAGGGCCTCGATGTGCCCCGACGTATCGAGCTCGGCGATGAATTCCTGGAACACATCGAGGCCCACTACGGCCCATCGGGGGATGTCGAGCCCGCTGCCCGAGAGTGCGTGCAGATTCTTCCCCTTGCCGCCTGCTAATCGTGCGACCTCACCTGGAGGACTTTCGGCGATTATGGCTCGCATGAAACCTCAAGATCTTCGAGACGCTGTGGCCTGAACTTTTATCCGTGCGGCAGTGAAGACGTCATCTGCCCGGGCAGGACTTCAATGAAGATGTCGCAGACCGTAGCAGAACTCCAGGCAACGTCCGGTGGGCCTGCCGCCGCAACTAAGGGTTTCCCTAGCGACCGGAAAACTATGGAGCGGCGGCCGGTCGGTCCACGTCTAGAATCCCTGTCAGCTCCCGCCCCCACTCCCTGTCCCCCCATACCCGATGTTCTCCCCGGTCGTCGGCGGATCCCTGGCGCGCCGGCCCTCATGGCCATCGTCTGTGCACGTTCTGAACTGGGCAGATGCTGGAGAATGGAGAAAACGATGCCTCCCCTTCCCCCCGGATCGCGACAGCCCGCCTTCCTGCAGACCTTCCACATGCGCAATCCGGTCCGGTACTTCGAGACCCTGCGGCGGCGTCACGGTCCGGTGTTCCGCATGAAATTACTCGGCTTCCCGCCCCAGGTGGTGGTCGCGAACGCGGAGCTGGCCGCGGAGATCTACCGTGTGGACGGCGAAGGCAACCTCACCGGAGCGCTGCGCGCGGGATACGTGCCGTGGCTCGGACGGCACTCGCTGCTCACGAACGACGGCGAGGAATGGTGGCGCCACCGCAAGCTGCTCAGCCCCGCCCTGCACGGCAAGTCCATCGCGAGCTACCCCGAGCTGATCGCCGAGATCGCCGCCGAGGACATCGAGAAGTGGCCGCGGGGCAAGCCGTTCTCGCTGCGCGAGCACATGCAGACCATCACGCTGGAGATCATCCTGCGGCTGGTCTTCGGGGTCCGCGACGCCGCACAGGGAGACCGGCTGCGGGCCGCGCTGATGGCCCTGTCCAAGGCCAGCGGCTCCCCGGCCCTGTTCCTGACGCCTGGCTGGGTACGCACCTGGGCGGACCGGTCACCGCTGGCGCTGCGCCTGCCGTTCCTGCCGACGACCCGCGCCGCGAAGGCCGCCGACGCGGTGGACGACATCCTGTTCGGCGAGATCGCCAGGCGCCGGGACGAGGCGGACGAGAAGGCCACCGACGTTCTGGGGCGGTTGCTCCGGGCCCGGGACGACCAGGGCCGGCCGCTGAGCGACCAGGAGATCCGCGACGAAATGCTCACCCTGCTGGAAGCGGGGCTGGAGACCACGGCCACCGGCCTGTCGTGGACCTTCGAACGGCTGATGCGCAACCCGCGGGTACTCGCGCGGCTCCAGGAGGAGATGGAACGGGGCGAGGAGGAGGTCTACCTCGACGCGGTCGTCAAGGAAGCGCTGCGCTCGCGCCCGGTGATCTTCGGCCTGGGGCGGCTGCTGACCAAACCGTTGCGGCTCGACGCGTACGAGGTCCCGGCCGGCTGGGTGGCCATCCCGATGTTCTCCCTCATCCTCCAGGACCGTGAGGCGTACCCGGACCCCGGGGAGTTCCGGCCGGAGCGCTTCCTGGGCGAGAACACCAAACCGGCCCAGAAATCGTTCCTGCCGTTCGGCGGCGGCCGCCGCTACTGCGTCGGCGCGCAACTCGCCACGATGGAGATGAAGGTCATCACCCGAGAGGTACTCAGGCACGTACGGCTGACCCCGGCCAACCCCGCGTCGGAGGCCCAGCGTATGTGGCACGCCACCCTCATCCCGGGCAAGCACGCCGTCGCGGTGGCCCGCGAGCAGCCGCTGAAGCGACAGCAGCCGGCTCAGGAGTCGAAGTGCCCTGTGCATCCGGTGGGCCCGGAACAGGGGCGATGAGCCCAACCTGACCAAGTCCCCCCAAATCCATCTGCCTGACCGCAGCCCACCCCACCGGGGGTGGGCTGCGGCAACGTGGGGAGAAAACGACCGGTGACGGGGCGTTCGCCCGTCAG
>NZ_JBHWHY010000076.1:0-33376 GCF_042732265.1 Streptomyces sp. NPDC059788
GCGGTGACCGGCGAGGAGATCACCCAGAACGGGCTGGGCGGCGCGGATGTGCACGCCGAGACCTCGGGGGTGTGCCACTTCGCCTACGACGACGAGGCCACCTGCCTCGAAGAGGTCCGCTACCTGATCTCCCTGCTGCCCTCCAACAACCGGGAGAACCCGCCGTCGGTGGCGTGCGAGGACCCGGCCGGGCGCGCCGGGCAGGCGCTGCTGGACCTGGTGCCGGCCGACGGCAACCGCCCCTACGACATGCGCGCGGTGATCGAGGAGCTGGTCGACGACGGCGAGTTCCTGGAGGTCCACGAGCGCTGGGCCACCAACATCATCGTGGCGCTGGCCCGGATGGACGGCGAGGTCGTCGGGCTGGTCGCCAACCAGCCGCAGTCGCTGGCCGGGGTGCTGGACATCGAGGCCTCGGAGAAGGCCGCGCGTTTTGTGCAGATGTGCGACGCGTTCAACATTCCCCTCGTCACGCTGCTGGACGTGCCGGGCTTCCTGCCGGGCGTGGACCAGGAGCACGGCGGCATCATCCGGCACGGCGCCAAGCTGCTGTACGCGTACTGCAACGCGACGGTGCCGCGGATCTCGGTGGTGCTGCGCAAGGCCTACGGCGGCGCGTACATCGTCATGGACTCGCAGTCCATCGGCGCGGACCTGACGTATGCCTGGCCGACCAATGAGATCGCGGTGATGGGCGCGGAGGGCGCGGCCAACGTCATCTTCCGCAAGCAGATCGCGGAGGCGGACGACCCCGAGGCGATGCGGGCGCGGATGGTCAAGGAGTACAAGTCCGAGCTGATGCACCCCTACTACGCGGCCGAACGCGGCCTGGTCGACGACGTCATCGACCCCGCCGAGACCCGCGAGGTGCTCATCCGCTCCCTGGCCATGCTCCGCAACAAGCACGCCGACCTGCCCGCACGCAAGCACGGCAACCCGCCCCAGTAAGGAGCCCGTTGTGCCCGATCCCGAACCCGGCGCGTCCCTCTTCCGCATCGTCCGCGGTACGGCCGACGCCACCGAACTCGCCGCACTGACCGCGGTACTGATGACCCGCGCCGCCCACCGCGATTCCCCGCAACCGGCCCCCGCCGAACCGGCCCCCGTCTGGCGCCGCCCCGCCTACCACCCGCCCGGCAGCTGGCGGCGCACCGCCTGACAAGCGTCGTTCCAGCGTCAGGACATCACCCGTAACGCCCACACCGCACATCATGCGCACGCACAAAGCCGCAGGTCAGGAGCCCTTTGCCGCCCTCTCAAGGATGACAACACACTCCACATGATGCGTAACCGGAAACAAATCAAACGCCCGCATCCTCCGCGGCACGTACCCCTCCCCCGCGAAGAACTTCAGGTCGCGGGCCAGGGCTGCCGGGTCGCAGGCTACGTATGCGATGCGGCGGGCGCCCAGTGACGCGAGGTGGGTGACCGTTTCGCGGCCGGCGCCTGCGCGTGGGGGGTCGAGGACGATCAGGTCCACGTCCGTGATTCCGGTGCGCGGGAGGATCTGCTCGACCTTGCCGTGTTCGATGCGGACGCGGTCGAGGTCCTGGAGGTTGTGGCGGGCGTCCTCGGCGGCGCGTTTGCCGGATTCGATGCCGAGGACGGCGCCCTTTTCGCCGACGCGTTCGGCGAGGGCGCCGGCGAAGAGGCCGACGCCGCAGTAGAGGTCGAGGGCCATGTCGCCCTTCTTCGGCATCAGGCCCTGCATGACGGCCTCGACCAGGAGGTCGGCGGCCCGGGGGTGGACCTGCCAGAAGCCGCCGTTGCCGACGCGCCAGGTGCGGTCGGCGGCGCGTTCGCGGACGAAGGGGCGGCCGTGGACGCGGTGTACGCCGCCGTCCTTCTCGCCGACGCGGAGCACGGAGACGGGCTTGTCGAGTTCGACGATGGGCAGGCGGCCGCCGGGGCGGGGGGTCAGGACGACCTGGCGGTCGTGGGAGCCGGTGGCGGCGATGGCCTCGACGGTGGCGATCTGGGGCCAGTCGCGCTTTTCGATGCCGAGTTCGCTGACGCCCGGCGCGGCGATCAGGCAGTGGTCGACGGGCTGGACGTCGTGGGAGCGGTGTTTGCGCAGGCCCACCCGGCCTTCGGCGTCGATGGCGTACTGGACGCGGGTGCGCCAGGCCGGGACCTCGCCCTTGGGGACCTTGTCGCCGGGGGCCGGTTCGACGGTGCCGTCCCAGCGGGCCTCTTCGGGGGTGAGGCCGGCCAGGCGGGACAGCTGTTCGGCGATGACGTCGGCCTTCAGGCGGCGCTGGGCGCCGGGGGCCGCGTGCTGCCAGTCGCAGCCGCCGCACTTGCCGGGGCCGGAGAAGGGGCAGGGGGCCGGGATGCGGTCCTTGGAGGGGGTGAGGATCTCGACGGCGTCGGCGCGGAGGAAGCGGGCGCCTTCTTCGCCGTCGGTGACGCGGGCGACAATGCGTTCGCCGGGCAGGGCGTGCCGTACGAACAGGACCTGGCCTTCGTCCGTACGGGCGATGCAGTGGCCGCCGTGCGCGACGGGGCCGACCTCGACCTCGTACTCCTCGCCGACCAGCGACTTCTTGGGTTCGGTCTGCATGGTGGGAGGGCTCCTGGAGGTGGGGCGGGGTGGAGGGGCGCGCCGGTCACCCGTGGTGCTACGGGCCGGACGCCAGCCGACAAGTCTACGGGGCGACGGGGCGGAGGCCGAACCGGGCGGGGAGCGGGTAGAGGGAGGGCGTGGAGCGGGCGCAGATCAGGTACGGGGAGGGCCTGGCGCCGCCGCGTGGCGGGGAAGGGGAGAGCCCGCCCCCCAGCAGAGCACATACGAAAAGGGCCCGGCCCCGCCCCACGGCAGGTCCGGGCCCGTAGCCCTGCGGGCGCGGCGCTACTTCCGTGTGGCTGCCTTCTCCTTCTTCGGCTGGGCGACGGGGCCCCGCCGCACCGCGCCCGGCGCGTTCCATTCGGCGCGCTTGCGGGCGCGGCGCTTGGCGGCCTCGGAGGAGTCGAGCTGCCAGGGGACGGAGGTGACCATCACGCCGGGCGTGTAGAGCAGGCGGCCCTTGAGGCGCAGGGCGCTCTGGTTGTGGAGCAGGTGCTCGTACCAGTGGCCGACGACGTACTCGGGGATGTAGACGGAGACGGCGTCGCGCGGGCTCTCGCGGCGCAGTGACTTGACGTAGTCGACGATGGGGCGGGTGATCTCGCGGTAGGGGGAGGCCAGGACCTTCAGGGGTACGTCGATGCCGCGGCGTTCCCACTCCTCCCTCAGGGCCTTGGTCTCGGCGGGGTCCACGTCGACGCTGACCGCCTCGACGGTGCCCGAGCGCATGAGCTTGGCGTAGCTCAGGGCGCGCAGGGTGGGCTTGTGGACCTTGGAGACCAGCACGATGGAGTGCACGCGGGAGGGCCGTACGGCCTCGTCGCCGGGGACGTCCTCGGCGGCGATCTCCTCGGCGACCCGGTCGTAGTGGCGGCGGATCGCGGTCATGGTGACGTAGAAGATGACCATGCCGAGGACGGCCACCCAGGCGCCGTGGCTGAACTTGGTCAGCAGGACGACGACGAGCACCAGGCCGGTGAGGGTGGCGCCGAAGGCGTTGATGCCCCGGGAGCGGTGCATCCGGCGGCGCTTGGCCGGGTCCTTCTCCGTGCGCAGGTGGCGGTTCCAGTGGCGGACCATGCCGACCTGGCTGAGCGTGAAGGAGACGAAGACGCCGACGATGTAGAGCTGGATCAGGCGGGTGGAGTCCGCGCCGTAGAGGTAGACGAGGACGATGGCCGCGCCGGCCAGCAGCACGATGCCGTTGGAGAAGGCGAGCCGGTCGCCGCGGGTGTGCAGCTGGCGCGGCAGGTAGCGGTCCTGGGCGAGGATCGAGCCGAGCAGCGGGAAGCCGTTGTACGCGGTGTTCGCGGCGAGGAAGAGGACCAGGGCGGTGGCGGCGGCGAGCACGACGAAGAAGAACGTGCCGTCGCCGAAGACCGCGGCGGCGACCTGCGAGATGACCGGGTTCTGGGTGTAGCCGGAGCCGACCGGGACGCCGTTGTGCAGCAGGTCCTTGGCCGGGGTCTCCGCCATCTTCACGTCGGTGGCCATGGCCAGGCCGATGATGCCGCAGAACATGGTGACGGCCAGGCCGCCCATCAGGGCCAGGGTGGTGGCGGCGTTCTTCGACTTGGGCTTGCGGAAGGCGGGGACGCCGTTGGAGATCGCCTCGACGCCGGTGAGCGCGGCGCAGCCGGAGGAGAAGGCGCGCAGCAGGAGGAAGACGAGGGCGAAGCCGGCGAGGCCGCCCTGTTCGGCGTGGATGGTGAAGTCGGCGGTGGGCGCCTTCATGGTGTCGCCCATGATCACGCCGCGCACCACGCCCCAGATGATCATGATGAAGACGCCGGCGACGAAGATGTACGTCGGAATCGCGAAGAGCTTTCCGGATTCCTTGACGCCGCGCAGGTTCATCACCGTCAGCAGCGCGATCATGACGATGGCGCAGAGCGTTTTGTGTTCGGTGACGAAGGGGATCGCCGAGCCGAGGTTTTCCACTCCGGAGGAGATGGAGACGGCGACGGTCAGGACGTAGTCGACCAGCAGGGCGCTGGCGACGGTCAGCCCGGCCTTGGGCCCGAGGTTGGTGTTGGCGACCTCGTAGTCGCCGCCGCCGCTCGGGTAGGCGTGCACATTCTGCCGGTAGGACGCCACGACCGTGAACATCAGCACCACGACCGCCACCGCGATCCAGGGGCTGAAGTGGTACGCCGACACGCCCGCTACGGACAGGACGAGCAGCACCTCGCCCGGGGCGTAGGCCACGGACGAGAGCGGGTCGGAGGCGAACACAGGGAGCGCGATGCGCTTGGGGAGAAGGGTCTCGCCGAGCTTGTCGCTGCGCAGTGCGCGCCCGATAAGGATCCGTTTGGGCACGTCGGTCAGTTTGGACACGCAGAGGATGCTAAGCCTTCGTCAAGGCGGTCGCCCACCCGCCACCCGTGCGTGTGGCGGCGATGGGTCCGTATGCCGCGGGGGTCTTCCGCGGCCGCTTCGGCCACCAGCGGTTTCATCTTCCCTGCACAGCGCGGACCGGCGCTCCCCCGCCCCTTCTTCTTCTGTACGACTTCTTAACGCCGCGGGATTTCCATGCCTCCGTAAAGACCGCCGACCAGCGCCCCGGGATTTCTACGCTTTCTTAACGGGCCGGGCCGTCCGGTCCTTCTCGATCACCTGGGATCTCCACATCTCTTTCACCTCGGCCCAGCGCCGCGCCTGCTCGGGACCGAGCCGGCCGCGCAGCTCGGCCAGCTTCAGGAGATTGGCCTCGGCGCCGGTGGTGAGGGTCTGCGCCTCGCCGCGGTAGTGGTCGTCGACGAGCGCCGCCAGCTCCGTGTCGTTCATGACGGGGACCAGGCGCGCCGCCATCTTGGCGGTGTTGCGGTACGACCCCTGGAGGAGGAACGGCGGTTCGGTGCGGGTCGCGTCGGCCTGCGCGGCGGAGGCGATGTAGGCGCGGTTGACGGCCAGCGCCACCTCGCGCACCTGGAGCAGGCCGCGCAGTACGGAGACGATCTCGCGCAGTTCGGCCGTGCCGTAGGGGTGGGCGAGCCGGTCGGCGCGTACGGAGTCGTCGCCCTCGGCCATCCGGACCAGCAGGCCGAGGTCGGCGCGGTCGCGGGCGGCGAGCGGGGCGAGGACGGGGTTGGCCGGCAGCGCGTTCTCGATGTGCGAGTGGGCGAAGAGCGCCTCCTTGCCGCTGAGGACGTCGCCGAGGTTCCACACGTCCGCGCGGTTGGCGAGCATGTCGGGCAGCCGGAAGCGCTGTCCCGACTCGGTGTACGGGTTGCCCGCCATGCACACCGCGAAGCGCTTGCCGCGCAGGTCGTACGTGCGGGCCTCGCCGTCCCGCACGCCGTCCATCCGCCGCTGCGCGTCGCACAGCGGGATGAACTTCTGGAGCAGTTCCGGGGAGGTGTGCTGGATGTCGTCGAGGTAGAGGAGGACGTTGCTGCCCGCCTCCAGCGCGAAGGAGATCTTCTCGACCTCGCGGCGGGCGGCGGCGTCGGGGGCCGCGGCGGGGTCGAGGGAGGTGGTGTGGTGGCCGAGGGCCGGGCCGTCCACCTTGACCAGGAGGAGGCCGAGGCGGGCCGCGACGTACTCCATGAGCGTCGTCTTGCCGTAGCCCGGCGGCGACAGCAGCAGGAGCAGTCCCTGGCTGTCGGTGCGGCGCCCCTCCCCCGCGGCGCCGAGCTGCTTGGCGAAGTTGTCGCCGATCAGCGGCAGGTAGACCTCGTCGATGAGGCGGTTGCGGACGAAGCCGGACATGACCTGGGGGCGGTAGGCGTCCAGGCGGAGCCGGTCGCGTTCGGCGGCGAGGAGTTCGGTCCGGCGGTGGGTGTAGGCGCGGTGCGCGGGGACGCGGCTGCGGCGGAACGTGTCGGTCCGGGTGAGCAGTTCGTCCAGCCGTACGGGCAGGGTGCCGCCGGCGGCGATCCGGGGGTGGCTGCCGAGCAGGCCGGGCACCTCGGTGCCGGTGGGCGCGGTCAGCTCGCGGCGGTCCAGGGCCGGGCCGCAGACCTCGATGGCGACGGCTTCGGGCAGGGCGTCCGGCGTGGCGCCGTGTGCCTCGGTGTACGCGCCGAGCCAGGCGGTGACGAGTTGGTGGCGGGCGGCCAGGTCCCCGTCGAGGGCCCGCAGGTCCTCGGCGAGTTCCTTGGCTGCGGGCGCGCCCGGCCCGCCGATGGCCTCCTGGAATCCGGCCAGCAGGTCGCGGGCGGCGGCGCTGGTGGCGAAGCGGGGGCCTCCTCCGTCGGCCAGCTCGGCCATGAGGTAGGCGCCGAGGGCGGATGTCGGATCGGGCGCCTCCCCGGCCGGCCCGTCCCCGGCCGGCCCGTCCCCGGCCGGCCCGTCCACGAGCGGCCCCTCCCCGGCCAGTCCCTCCCCCGCCTCCCGCAGGAACCCGTACGCCGCCCCGCCCAGCTCGGCGGAGAGCGCGCCCCACCCCGTCGGCGGCCCGAAGACCGTCCGGGCGCGCGCGAGGGAGTGGGCGCGGGTGGCCCACAGCGCGCGGGCGCGGCCGTCGGTGCCGTACGCCCAGAAGAGCTGGGCGGCGGCGCGCAGGTGCGGCGGGTAGCGGAGCGGGCCCGCGGCGGTGTGCAAGCGGAGCAGGGCGGCGAGGATCGCGGTGGCGTCGTGGTCGTGGACGCCCCGGTCGTACCCCTCGTCGTAGCGGGCTTCGGCCACCCGGCGGACGAGCGGGAGGAGCGCGTCGGCGGCGGCTGCCTCCTGGAGCGCGGCAAGGTCCGGAACCGGCGCGTCCGCGCCCCGTACGCCAGCGCCTTCCTCGGCCCGCGCGAGGATCAGCGCGGCCAGGTGCTCGGCCCGGTAGACCTGCGGTGATTCGGAGACCAGCGGCTGGTCCCAGAAGGCGCGGTGGGCCGACAGCCGTGCGTCGTCGACGGGCGCGCGGTAGTCGGTGCCGGTGACGGCGTACGCGAGCCGGTCGCCGTGCGGGACCAGGGTCAGATCGACGGGCTGGGTGTTGACGGCGAAGCGGTGCCGGCCCAGCCGGATGGTGCCGGTGGCGTCGTAGAGGTCGGTGCGGTCGCGCAGGGCGCGGGCCGCTTCCTGGCGGGCGGCCCGCAGGCGGCCGTCGAGTTCGTCGGCGCGGACGCCGTCGCCGAGGTCGCGCAGTTCGCCGGTGGTGGCGCGGACCTTGCCGACGAGCGGGTCGGCGGCGAAGAAGGCGTTGATCTCGTCGAGGGTGGTGAGGGCGGCGGCCCGGCGGGTGACGGTGGCGAGGACGCGTCCGGCGGACCCGGCGAGCCGGTCGGTGTGCCGGGCGCGCGCGTCGAGCTGGGCCTGCTTGCGTGCGGAGAACGCCTCGCCGATCTCCTCACGCTGGGCGGCGATCCGCTCCAGGTGCTCGTCCGACGTGCCGAAGCGCGCTTCGAGGTTTTCCAGTTGGAGGAGCAGGCGGCCGAGTTCGTCGTCGCACTCCTCGGGGGTGCCGGCCGCGGCCAGTGCGCCCGCCACGGCCTGCCCGAGCAGCGCGAACCGGGCCGCGAACTCCTCCCGGCCCTCCGCTTCGAGCAGTTGCCTGCGCCGGGCGTCCAGGGTGGCGCGGGCGCGGTTGACGGCGCCGAGCACCTCGCCCGCGCGGGTCAGGATGGTGGTCCGTACGGTCGTGTCGGCGAGGTCGAGGGTGCCGACGACCTCGGTGACGACGCGCAGCCCTTCGGCCTGTTCGTCGATGCGGGCGGCGAGCGGTTCGGCGTCGGCGGCGGTGGCCGCCGCGGCGGCCTGCGCGGTCAGCTCGGCGACGGCGCGGTGGGTGGCGGCGAAGGCGTCCTCGCCGCTGAGGAACGCGATGGCCCGGCGTCCGGCGGCGGCCAGGTCGTCGGTGAGGCCCGCGGAGAGTTCCGCGAGGCGGTCCAGGTCGATGTGGCGGGTTTCCCGGAGGGTTTCCAGGCGGCCCTGTGCGTGGCGCAGCGCGGTGAGGTTGCGTACCCAGGCGTCGGCGGTCGCGGGCTGTTCGCCGCGGACGCGCCGGACGAGCGCGGTGGTGCGGTCAGCGGCTTCCTCCAGCGCGGTGGCGGCCTGGCGGCGCAGTTCGGTGACGCGTGCGAACTCCTCGACGACCTGGTCGGCGGCGGCCCGTACGGCTTCCAGCGGCTCGCCCAGCGCGCCGAGCGCGTCCTCGCCGAGCCAGTGGTGGCGGTCCGCGACCCGGGCCGCCGCGGCGGCGATGGCCTCGAACACCGGGCCGGCCGGGGCCATGTCGGTGGCCATGCGGGCGACGGAGAGCGCGTCGGAGACGCCGCGTACCAGCTCGGCGTTGCCGATCCGGGCCAGCGGGCCGCCGTCCCCGGCCGGCCGCGCGGCGGCGTACGCGTCGGAGGTGAAGGGGGTGCGCCAGACCTGGACGGGGTGGACGCGGCCCGGCTCGCGGGTGCCGCGCAGCACGGCCAGGGTGCCGTCGTCGAGGAGCGCGTGGCCGTAGGCGGTCAGCGGGGTGGCGGCCTCTTCGCGGACGAGGTTGTACGGGAGGAGCAGGGTGCGTCCTTCGGCGCGGTCGTGGAACGCGTAGAGGACGTCCTCGCCGTTGGGGGAACGGTGTTCGCGGTCGAAGGCGAGGCCGGTGATGCCGGTGTCGAAGGTCCTGAGGGTGCCGGTGGTGAGGTAGTGGCCGCCGGGGAAGACGATGCCCTGGTTCTCTGGCAGCGCGCGGCACGCCTGCCCGATCGCGTCGATCCGGCGCACGTCCTGGGTGCGGGTGTTGAAGACCAGGTAGCGGTCGGCGGTCTCGTTGTACGGGCGGACGCGCAGCAGGATCAGCGGTCCGACGCGGGCGTGGGCGACCTCGGCGTCCGCGAGGGACTGCAGGGGTTCGTCCACCGGCTCGGAGTGGAGGCCGTCGTCCGTCTCGGTGTCCGGCTCCGTCTTCAGGGTGAGCGCGCCGCCACCGGTCGAGAGGAAGACCTCTCCCTGGACGGACAGGTGGGGGTAGCGGCCGGGTACGTGGTCCTCACGGGTGGCCGGGGTCCACGCGAAGTCGTGGGCGGGCGGGGCGGTGTGGTCGCGGTCGCCCTTGGCGTCCAGGTAGACGGGAGCGCCGTGTTCCGCCGCGCCCCCCGATGCGGGGATCTTCCAGCGCAGTACCCGGGTGTCGTCGAGCCGTTCGCCGGTCTGGAAGACGGCGAGCAGCAGGGCGCCGGTGCGGTGGAGGCGGAGCAGCCGGGCCTGGCGGTAGTAGCGGTACAGCTCGTCGAAGTCCCGCTGGAAGCGGGGGTCGTCGAGGAGTCCGGGCACGGCGTCGGGCGCTGCCGGTTCGAGGTGCACGCCGTCGCCGGTGGTGTGGAGGCGGTGCAGGGCGAAGACGTCGGACACGGTGGTCGAGGGCGCGCCGGGCTCCGGCAGGCCGTTGCGGCCGGTCAGCAGCAGGCCGCCGACCTGCGCGGCGTCCCGGATCACGGCCGCGCCGTCGGTGCGGAGGCCGTCGGTGCCGAGCAGGGCGAGTTCCGTGCCGCCGAAGGTCTCGACGCGGCGGGCGTTGAGGGTGCGGGCCCGGTCGGCGAGGTCGGCGGCGGCGCCCGCGAGGCGATCGCGCAACACCTCGTATGTGCCGTCGGCGAGGTCGCTGCCGTGGCCGGTGTCCTGGGTCGGCGTGTCCTCGGGGGCACGGTCGTGTCCGTCGCGGGCGTCCGTCTCCGTCACGAAGTCGTCCTGCACGAGATGCGTCTCCTGTCCCTGCGCGCGGCCGTCCCGCGGCCCGCACGGCGGCGCGCACACCCGCGTGGGCGTGCCGGCCGCCGGCTGTTGCATGTGTGTGGTGGCCGCGTACGGAGGCCCGTTGTGTGGTGGTCGCGTACGGAGGTCCGTTGTGTGGTGGTCGCGTACGGAGGTCCGTCCCGTACCCGCCCGTACGCGGCCGGGGTGTCCGCGGCGGTCGGGCCGCGGGCGGCGGGCGCATCCCCCCGGAAGCGCCCGCCGCCACGGCCCGTCCTGTCCCGTGCGGCGGCTACTTCGCCGCCACCGCCGCGCCGTTGGCCGGCGCCGGCCCCGCGACCGCCTCGGAGATCCGGGTGTCCGCGATCCCGTTGGCGTGTGCGGCGTCCAGCAGGCTCTTCAGGTGACCGGCCTGCGGGCCGCCCCGGTCGATGAGCTTGGTCAGGGCCCCCGCCAGGGTCAGGTCGCGCAGTCCGGCCGCGCCGAGCCCGCCGAGCATGGTGGTCAGGTCCTTGGTGAAGGTGGACCCGTTCTTGTCGAGCCAGGGGCCCGCGGCCGTACGGACGGTCTCGGAGCGCTCGACGAGCGCGTCCAGTCCCTTGGCGGCGCCGATGGAGCCGGCCAGCCGGTCGAAGAAGACGCTCTCCCCGCCGACGATGTCGATCTTCGCGTTCTCCAGGCCGGTGGCCAGCACCTTCGCCTGCACCTCGGCGATCTGCCGCTGGGTGTCCAGGCCCGCGAGGCGGACCTCCTTGTCGGCCGCCACCCGCAGCCGGTACTCCTCGTGCTCCCGGCTCGCCGCGTCCAGCGCCGCCATCGCCGCGGCCTTCTCGGTGAGCCCGGCCGCCTCGGCGCGCAGCAGCGCCTCCGCCGCTTCCGCCTCGGCCCGGCCGGCCTTCTCGACGGCGGCCGCGTTCATCTCCCGTACCTTCACCTCGGCGAGCCCGGCGGCCGCGGCCTCGGCCTGGGTGCCCTCGGCGAGCCGGATCTTGGCCTGGGCGTCCAGGTCGGCGGCCTTGCGCCGGCCTTCGGCCAGGGTCAGTTCCTCGGCCGCGCGGTGCGCCGCGGCCTGTTCGGCGGCCTCGGCCGCCTTGATGTCCTTGACCAGGCGCTGCTGCGCCTCGGCCTCGGCGCGGATGACCAGCGACTGCCGCTCGCGCTCGGCCTCCTCGACCGTACGGAGCTTCTTGATCTCCTCCTCCTGCGCGGCGACGGTCTTCTCGACGGCGATCCGCTCCCGTACGACGTCCGCGATCTCCCGCTTCTCGGCCTCGACCTCCTTGTCGGCGGCGATCCGGGTCAGCTGGGTCTCCCGCTCGCGGGCGATGACCTCCAGGAGGCGGTCCTTCTCGATGCGCTCGTTCTCGATGGCGATGACGCGTTCGCGGTTCTTCTGCGCCACCGCGATCTCGCGTTCGCGGTTCTCGTTCTGGACGCCGAGCGCCTCTTCGGTCTTCAGGTGCGCCGAGTGCGAGCGCAGCCGCTCCTCGGCCTGCACGCGGGCCGTCTCGGCCTCTTCCTTGGCCCGTACGGTGGCGATCTCGCGCTGCTGGCGGATCTCCGCGTCGGCCTGCCGGCGCTCCAGTTCCAGGACGGCCTCGCGGGCGTCGACGTTCTGCCGGGTGATCTCCTTCTCCTCGTTGCGCCGGTACTCGTTGGTGCGCACGTGCTCGATCGCGGTCAGCTCGGTGATCTTGCGGATGCCCTGCGCGTCGAGGATGTTGGCGGTGTCGAGCTGGTCCAGCGGGGTCTGCTCCAGGTAGTCGATCGCCGCGTCCTCCAGGCTGTAGCCGTTGAGGTCGGTGCCGATGACGGCGATGATGCGGTCCCGGAACTCGTCCCGCTTGGTGTACAGATCCTGGAAGTCGAGCTGCTTGCCGACGGTCTTGAGGGCCTCGGAGAACTTGGCGTTGAACAGCTCCTGGAGCGTGCCGACGTCGCTGGCGCGCTCGGTGCCGATGGCCTGGGCGACCTTGACGACGTCCTCACGGGTCTTGTTGACCCGCACGAAGAACGCGATGCGGATGTCGGCGCGGATGTTGTCCCGGCAGATCAGGCCCTCGTGGCCGGTGCGGCCGATCTCGATGGTCTTCACCGAGATGTCCATCACCTCGGCCTTGTGCAGCACCGGCAGCACCACCGAGCCGGTGAAGGTCACATCGACCTTGCGGTACTTGGAGACGATCAGGGCCTGGCCCTGGTGGACCTTGCGGTAGAGGCGGGTGAGGGCGAGCACCGTCACGAGCACGACGAGTACGGCCACGGCGACGGTCACGCCGATTCCTACGGTGATGGCATCCATCGGTGAATCAATCCCTGCGGTGTGTCGGGAGGTTCGACGGGCGCGGCGGCGCGGCGGGCGCCGCGGCGCGCTCCGGTCGGTGGTCGGTCGGCGCTCAGACGGCCGGGCCGTACGGGTCCAGGGCGGCGTCGAAGGGCGCGACCCGGAAGAACTCGCCGTCGGCGTCGTAGTCGAAGATCAGCGCGCTGTGGCCGGCGGTGAGTCCGGGGTCCTGCGTACGGACCTGGACGATGGCCGTCGAGCCGTCGTCGGCGCGCACCTCGGCCTGGCCGAAGTCGGACGAGACGCGGCCGGTGCGGATGACGCACACCCGGCCGACGAAGTCGTCCCGTGAGGCGACCCGTTCAGGAGGCAGCAGGCGGCGGGCCAGGCGCACCGCGACGCGGGTGCCGGCCCAGGCCGCGCACAGCGCGAGCGCCAGGGCGGCGGCGCGCAGCGGCAGGCTCTCGGTCAGCGCGGCACCGGCCAGGGACACCGCCCAGGCGATCAGCACGCCGAGCGTGAGGGTGACCGTCACGGGCAGTCCGGCGGTGCCGGCGGAACCGCCGTCGACACCCTCACCCCCGTCGAGGATGTCGACGCCTGCCCCGCCGATCAGCACCAGCAGCCAGTAGGCGGCCACCACCACCAGCGCGAAGGTGAAGAGCGCGGCCGGGAAGGCGAGTGCGGCTCGTGTGAATGCCCCGAAGTCGCCCATGGCCGTCGTCCCCCGTTCGCTCCTGTGCCTTCCGGTTCCTTGATGATGGCAAGCGGAAGGGGGCTCGCACATTGCCGGATTCCGGCAATCTTTACGCGTTCCTAATAGCCTGTTAACGGGTCACGGTCTTGCCGCCGGCGGTGGCCGGAGTGTAGAGAAAGCGGCCGGATTCCGCTCCCGCGGCGCTCGCTACAGCGGCTTGTCCGGCCAGCCCAGCAGCCGCGCGCCCATCGCCGCCGTCTCCAGCGTGAAGCGCTGCAGGCCGTCCGAGGGGTCGTAGCCGGTCAGGAACTTGATGCGCTCCAGGCGGTACGACAGGGTGCGCACGCTCACCTTGAGGCGGCGGGCGGCCTCGGCGTTCACATACCCGGCCGCCGCGAGCGCCCCGATCGTCTCCAGCAGCGGTCTGGCGCCGCCGCGCGACTGCGTCAGCGGCCCGAGGACCGTCCGCACGAGGTCGGCCATGGCCGCCCGGTCGCGCAGCAGCACGGGGAAGACCAGCAGGTCGGCGGCGCGCAGGACCGGTTCCTCCAGGTTCAGCTGCGCGGCCAGCTCCAGCGCGCTCAGGGCTTCCTCGTACGAGCGCACCACGCCGCCCGCGCCGGAGTGCGCCCGTCCGATGGCCACCCGCCGCGCGCCGGGCCGGCCCACGTCGGGCCAGCGCGCGTACGTGGCGAAGGCGTCCAGCACCGCCCGCTCGCGGCTGGCGCCGACGCAGATCAGACGGCCCTCCTTGGTGGTGATCAGTACGTCGCGGTCGCCGAACCGGCCGAGCAGTTCGCGTTCGACCCGGCGGGCGACCGGGTGGATGTCGTCGAAGGGCTCGGCGCCCTCCGCGACGGCGACCGCGTGCTCGTGGGCCAGCCGCAGCCCGAACCGCTCGGCGCGCTCGGCCAGCCGCCCCAGGTCGCTGCGCCCGTACAGGAGGTCGTCGACGAATTCGCGGCGCTCGGCCTCCTCCTGGCGCACGGCGAGCCGCTGCGCGCGCTCGTGCCCCTCGCCGAAGGCGGCGATCGCGGCGTCCACCGCGCCCAGCACGGCGTCGCCGGTACGGCCCCGCTCCGCGGCGCCCGCGGCCCGCGCCACACCCGGCAGCGTGCCCCACACCCGCCGGGTCTCCCCCAGGAAGAGCCCGACCAGTTCGCGCAGCCCGTGCCCGGACTCGGCGGCCCGCTCCCCGAGGTCGCGCAGCGCGTCCAGTTCCGCGCGCCGGGGCAGCCGCCCGGTGTCCGACACCTCGGCGAGGAGCGTGGTGTACCCCTCCAGGAATTCGGGGGACATCCCGCCGTCCTTCACCGTTCGCGCTCCTCGCCACCGCACCGTGCACCCTGCCCCGGCCTTCGGGGCAGGTCCATCCTGCCGGACGGCGGCGGGGGCGGCCGATCCGGTACGGCGCGGTGATCGGGTCGGCCCGGGCATCGGGTACGGCCCGGTGGACGGGGACGGCCCGGGGACGCCTCCCTATGCCTCCTGCCGGACCGCCCCGGCGGCCCGCGAGTGCCGGGAGATCAGCTCGCCGAGCCCCTGGCGGGTGGCGACGAGCAGGACGCGGTCCTGGGGGCGCAGCTCGTAGCCGTCCCCCAGCTCCCGTACGAGCCGGGCGCGGCCGCGCTCCGGCAGTTCCTGGGCGGTCCCGGACGCGGTGTCCGGCTGCCCGTCGGACGCGGAGGTGTCCACCGCCAGGACGCGCAGCAGGCCGGGGCGGAAGACGTCGGCGACCCTGCGGCCCTCCAGGGCGGCGTGGCCGCGCACCTCGACGCGGGCGACGAGCAGCACCCGCCGTTCGACGGGGATGGCGCCGAGGATCTGACGGCCCATCATCGCGCCGGCGAAGGCGGGCGCGGCCAGGAAGCTGACGCTGCGGCTGCGGGTCCGCGCGCGGGGGTGGGCGGCGCGCAGTGTGCGGTAGACGGCGGTGGCGAAGCGGTCGTCGAACAGGCGCAGCGTCACCCGCAGCTGCGGCTTGACCGAGCGGGCGTAGAGGGCCGCCTCCAGATTGGTGGTGTCGTCGCTGGTGAGGGCGAGCAGGGCGTGCGCGCGCTGGATCTTCGCGGCTTCCAGTACGCCTTCGTGCGTGACGTCGCCCACCACCGTCGGGACGCGCAGCCGGCGTGCCAGCGCGATGCCGCGCGCTTCGGGGTCCGCCTCCACACACACCACGGGGGTGCCCAGCTCGTGCAGCTGGGCCAGTACCCGCGTACCGACCTTGCCGAGACCCAGCAGCACCACGTGCCCGGACAGTCCGCGCGGCGGGCGGCGCAGCGCGGTGGCGTTGCGGAAGGTGCCGAGCCCTTCCAGCGCGGCGGCCACCAGGACCGGCAGCAGCAGCAATCCGGTGAGGCCGGACAGGAGTTGCAGCACCTTGCGGGAGACCGGCTCGCCGATGGCCGGTTCGTTGATGGCGAAGAGGTCGAGGAGCGAGAGATACGTGGCGTGCAGCGGGGTGTCGCCGGTGGTCAGGGAGGAGGCGACGGCCAGCGCGAGGACGGCGCCGACGACGCCCGCCAGCGACCAGCGCAGTCTGCGGGAGAAGAAGGAGCCCAGCGGCACGCCCCGGCCGCGCAGGCCGCCCAGGTTCCACCGGGCGCCCGGTCCGCCGCGCCGTTCGGGGCGCGCCGGGCGGCGCGGACCGCTCCGGCTGCCGGGGCGCGGCTGGCGGCCCTGGTAGGTGACGGTTTCCAGGACGACGGTGCCGCGTGCGGCGGCGGCCGCCGTGGTGGCCTCGTCGGGAAGGAGGTCGGGGCCGTCGTCGGCGGCCGGGCCGTCCGCCGGGCCGGTGTCCGCGTCCGGCGCGCCGGGGGTGTCCACGGCCACGTCGGCCGTCGCGGACAGGACGGCGAGCGGGCACAGCCCCGTGGCGGCGGCCGGGCCCTGCCGGGCGGGGTTGCGTTCGACGGCGCGCAGCAGCAGGCCGTCGGCCTCGATGACCTTGCTGGTGCCCGCGACGGCGGTGGCCGCCAGCGCGGGCGCCACGGTGTCGGCGTCGGACAGGACCGTGGTGGACGCGTCGGCCCCTTCGGCGTCCAGGGCGCCGACGGCGGCGGCCTGGTCCAGCAACTGTTCCAGGTACTGGCCGAGTTTGCGGTTGTAGAGCCGGATCACCAGCCGCAGCCGGGGGTTGAGCCGCCGGGCGCGCAGCGCCGCGTGGATGTTGGTCTCGTCATCGTCGTAGACCAGCGCGAGCGCGCCCGCCGCGCCGATGCCGGCCTCGGCCAGCGTGTCGTCGTCGGCCTCCGCCGCCTCCAGGACCCGTATGGGCTCGTCGGGCGGCTCGTCGGCGTCCCCGGCCTCGCCGCCGGGGGCGTCCGGTGAGCCGGCCGGCGTACGGACCATGGCGGCCGAGACCCGTCCCAGCAGGGCCTGGGCCCGCCCCAGGGGTCCGGCGGGCGGCGGGATGCGGGGCCGGTGCGGTTCTCTGGCGGAGGGGACGACGAGGGTGACCCGCTCCCGGTAGACGTCCTTGAGTTCGGCGGCGAGGCGGCGCGCGAGGGCGTCGTCGCCGCAGACGACCATGTGTGGGGTGGCTGCGCCCTGTTGGGGCTGTTGAGGCACGGTGGACACGACGCTCAGCGTGCCTTACGGGGCGGTGCCGCCGCACGTGATCGCGGCCGGCCGCGGGGCCCGGACCAGGGCGAAGGGGGCGCGTCCCGGACAGGCCGGGCGCGCCCGGCACGAACGCCCCGCCCCTTGATCGAGGACCAGATTCCCGGCCGCACCGCAAGGAACCTTACTCGTTGCTTATGTTCTCTTGTCGCTTTCTTAACGCCCAGGACGGCCGTGCGGGCGAACTCCGTGGATGCAGCGGCTCCCGCGCCAGGTAGCGTGGTCGCCGAACACGCCAGGTCGAAGCAGCCGGCGTCACAGCACAGGGAAAGGTGCGAGGTAGGGGCCGATGCACATCGTCATCATGGGGTGCGGGCGGGTGGGTTCCGCGCTCGCACAGACCCTGGAGAGCCAGGGTCATACGATCGCGGTGGTCGACCAGGACCCGACCGCCTTCCGCCGCCTGGGATCGGGCTTCGGCGGCCGCCGGGTGACCGGGGTCGGCTTCGACCAGGACACGCTGCGCGAAGCCGGGATCGAGGAGGCGGGCGCCTTCGCCGCCGTCAGCAGCGGCGACAACTCCAACATCATCGCGGCCCGGGTGGCGCGCGAGATGTTCGGCGTGGAGAACGTCGCGGCCCGTATCTACGACCCGCGCCGCGCCGAGGTCTACCAGCGTCTGGGCATCCCCACGGTCGCCACCGTGCGCTGGACCGCCGATCAGATGCTGCGCCGGCTGCTGCCCTCGGGGGCCGAGCCGCTGTGGCGCGACCCGAGCGGGGGTGTGCAGCTGGCCGAGGTGCACACCTCGCCGGCCTGGGTGGGTCACAAGATCAGCAGGCTGCAGGAGGAGACCGGCGTACGCGTCGCCTTCCTCACCCGGCTGGGTGAGGCGACGCTGCCGACCTCGCAGACCGTGCTGCAGGAAGGCGACCTGGTGCACGTGATGATGCGCACCGACGAGGTCGAGAAGGTGGAAGCGGTGTTCGCCGAAGGGCCCGAGGAGGCGCACGCATGAGGGTCGCTATCGCGGGCGCGGGCGCGGTGGGCCGGTCCATCGCGGGCGAGCTGCTGGAGAACGGGCACGAGATCCTGCTCATCGACAAGGCGCCGACGGCGATCTCGGTCGAGCGGGTGCCGCTGGCGGAATGGCTGCTGGCCGACGCCTGCGAGATCACCTCGCTGGACGAGGCCGCGCTGCAGCGCTGCAACGTCGTCATCGCGGCGACCGGCGACGACAAGGTCAACCTCGTCGTCTCGCTGCTCGCCAAGACCGAGTACGGCGTGCCGCGGGTGGTGGCCCGCGTGAACAACCCCAAGAACGAGTGGCTGTTCAACGAGGCGTGGGGCGTGGACGTCGCCGTCTCCACCCCGCGTCTGATGTCGGCGCTGGTCGAGGAGGCGGTGAGCGTCGGCGACCTGGTGCGGCTGCTGCGCTTCAGCCACGGCGACGCCAACCTCGTGGAGCTGACGCTGCCGCCGGAGGCCGCGCTGGCCGGCACCCGCGTCGGCGACGTCCAGTGGCCGGAGGACACCTCGCTGGTCACGATCATCCGCGGCAACCGGGTGCTCACCCCCAACCAGGAGGACGCGCTGGAGGCGGGCGACGAGCTGCTGTTCGTCGCGGCCCAGTCGCGCGAGGAGCAGTTGGAGGACCTGCTGTCGGTACGCCGCGAGGCGTGATCGCGGGCGGTACGTGACGCCGATGGGCCCGGGAACCTGTGGTTCCCGGGCCCATCGCCGTGCCGTGGGCGCCGGTCCCGTACGAGTGCCGGGCCGGCGCCGGTGTGCTGCCGTACGGGCCGCGGGCGGCGCGTACGCCGTACGGCCGGTCCGTCAGCCGCGCTGCTGCGGGGCCTGACGCGGCTGCTCGGCGGCCAGTGCCTGCGGGGTGACGTCCTGGTAGAGGTCGTCGGCCACCCGGCCCAGGACGTCGCTCTCGCGCGCCCGGCGCTCCCGCTCCGCCTTCGCCTCCTCCTCGGCCTTCTCCTTGGCCTCCATCTCGGCGAAGACGTCGATCGGGGCCGGCGCCTTGGCCAGGAACAGCCAGGTGAGCCAGACGGCCAGCAGGAACGGCGGGATCTTCAGCGCGATCAGTATCCAGCCCAGGTGCGTGGTGTCCGCCCACCAGTACAGCGGGAAGAGGATCGCGCACTTGGCGAGCAGGATCGCGCCCCAGGCGTAGCTGGCCTTGGCGTACGCCTTCTTGCGGCCCGGGTTGCGGGTGCGCCAGGAGAGGTTCTCCTTGAAGACCGGCCCCAGGATCAGGCCGATCAGCGGCGCGCCGGCCAGCGTGGTGACGATGTAGGCGACGCCCAGGCCCAGCGTGTAGAGCATGCCGGGCAGGTAGAAGTCCTTGGCGTTGCCGGTCATCATCGCGAAGACCACGCCGAAGGCCACCCCGAAGACACCCCCGAAGGCGTGCTTGACGGTGTCCTTGCGCACCAGGCGGGCGGCGGCCAGCACCAGCGAGACCGCCAGCGCGGCGATCGCGGAGACGTGCAGGTCCTTGTTGACCGTGTAGATCGTGACGAACAGCAGGCCGGGCAGCACGGTCTCGACCATGCCGCGCACGCCGCCGAAGGCCTCGAACAGGGCGGCCTCGGTCACGGCTCTGCCGTCCGCGGCGGCGTCCTGCTCGTGGACCGGCTCGCCGGCCGGTCCGGTGGTTCGGGTCGGTCGGTCGTCAGACGTCACCGGCTACTCCTGTCCGAGTGGTCGGAGTTCGTATTTCGGATTGAACAGCACCCGGCGGCCGTGGCTCATGGAGATCCGGCCCGAGGCGATGAGCTTGCGGCCCGGCTCTATGCCGGTGATGGCACGGCGGCCGAGCCAGACCACGTCCAGTGCGGCGGAGCCGTCGAACAGCTCCGCCTCCAGGGCGGGCACACCGGCGCGCGGCCGCAGCGTCACATGCCGCAGGGTGCCGGTGACCTTGACTATCTGGCGGTCGTCGCAGTCGCAGATGCGGGTGCAGCCCGTGTCCTGCGCGTCCTGCTGCAGCTCGGCGGACTCCAGCTCCTCCTCGGAGGAGGACAGCCTGTCGAGCATCCGGCGGAAACGGCCTGCCGGCTTCTCGGATCGGGTCCCAGCACTCATGAGGCCAGCGTACCGGTGCGCGGGGCCGGGGATCACGGCCCCGGAGCGGGCCGCGGGGCCGGTGGTCCCGGGTCCGCCGTCACTGCTCGAAGCGGTAGCCCATGCCGGGCTCGGTGACGAAGTGCCGGGGGTGCGAGGGGTCGCTCTCCAGTTTCCGGCGCAGCTGTGCCATGTAGACCCGCAGGTAGTTGGTCTCGGTGCCGTACGAGGGCCCCCAGACCTCCTGGAGGAGCTGCTTCTGGCTGACGAGACGGCCCGTATTGCGGACCAGGACTTCCAGCAGATGCCACTCGGTCGGCGTAAGGCGCACGTCCCGGCCGTCGCGGTTGACCTTCTTCGCGGCGAGGTCGACGGTGAACCCGTCGGTCTCCACGATCACCGCGTCCTCGGCGGGCCCGGTCGGCTCCGCGCGGCGCACCGCGGCCCGCAGCCGGGCCAGCAGCTCGTCCATCCCGAAGGGCTTGGTGACGTAGTCGTCCGCCCCCGCGTCCAGCGCCTCGACCTTCTCGTCCGAGGTCTGCCGGGCGGAGAGCACCAGGATCGGCACCCGCGTCCAGCCGCGCAGCCCCTTGATCACCTCCACGCCGTCCATGTCGGGCAGCCCGAGGTCCAGGACGATGACGTCGGGGTGGCGGGCGGCGGCCAGCTTGAGGGCGGTGGCCCCGTCGGGGGCGGCGTCGACCTCGTACTTGCGCGCCTTCAGGTTGATCACGAGGGCCCGTACGATCTGCGGCTCGTCATCGACCACAAGCACCCGGTTCACTGTCGTTCTCCTCGTGGTGGGGAAACCCGCCGGGCCGCGCCCGCGGGGTGTCGGCTGGACGGCGGCTCCAGGGGGCCGGGAGGCGCCTTGCGCGGGGCCGCCGCGGGGCGCGCGCTCACGTCGTCGCCTGGGCGGGGAGGTCGGGCCGCACCGGCGGCCCGCCGGGCGCGGCCCGCAGCGTGAGGACCATGGTCATGCCGCCGCCGGGGGTGTCCTCGGCGGCGAGGGTGCCGCCCATCGCCTCCGCGAAGCCGCGGGCGACGGCCAGGCCCAGGCCCACGCCCGCGCCGCGCGGGGCGTCCCCGTACCGCTGGAAGGGCTCGAAGATGCGGTCCTTGGCGCTGTCCGGCACGCCGGGGCCGCGGTCGGCGATGCGCAGCTCGACGCGGGCGCCGAGGGCGCTGGCGGAGACGAGCACGCGCTCGCCCTCCGGGCTGTACTTGACGCCGTTCTCGACGAGGTTGGCGACGGAGCGCTCCAGCAGGCCCGGGTCGACGGCGACGATCGGGAGCTCCTCGGGAATGTCGAGGGTGACGCTGCCTTCGGGGACGCCGCCGAGCGCCATCGGCACCACCTCGTCCAGGTCGATCTCGCGGATCAGCGGGGTGACCGTGCCGGTCTGCAGGCGGGACATGTCCAGCAGGTTGCCCACCAGGTGGTCCAGCCGGTCGGCGCCCGCCTCGATGCCTTCCAGCAGCTCCGCCTCGTCCTCCTCGGACCAGGCGACGTCGTCGGAGCGCAGCGAGGTCACCGACGCCTTGATGCTCGCCAGGGGGGTGCGCAGGTCGTGGCTGACGGCGGCCAGCAGCGCCGTACGGATGCGGTTGCCCTCGGCCAGCTCACGGGCCCGCTCCGCCTCGCCGACCAGCCGCTGGCGGTCCAGGACGACGGCGGCCTGCGCGGCGAACGCGGCGAGCACTCGGCGGTCCTCGGCGGGCAGCACCCGGCCGGTCAGCGCCAGCGCCATGTGGTCGCCCACCGGCATGTCCACATCCGCGTCCTCGGGCCGCTGCAACGGCCTGGCCTGCGGATCGCCGTCCCCGGTGCCGCCGACGCGCCCCGCGCAGGTCCACGGCTCGACGTCGCCGGCCCGCTCCAGCAGCGCGACCGAGTCCATACCGAAGGTCTCCCGCACCCGTTCCAGCAGCGCGTCCAGCGTCGTCTCGCCGCGCAGCACGCTGCCCGCCAGGAAGGAGAGGATCTCCGACTCGGCGCGCAGCCGCGCCGCCTGGTGGGTGCGGCGGGCGGCCAGGTCGACGACGGAGGCCACCGAGACGCCGACCGCGAAGAAGATCAGGATGGCGACGATGTTCTTGGGGTCGGCGATGGTGATCGAGTGGGTGGGCGGGGTGAAGTAGAAGTTCAGGAGTATCGAGCCGACGGCGGCCGCGGCGAGCGCCGGCAGCAGCCCGCCGAGCAGCGCGGCGGCGACGGTCAGGAAGAGGAAGAGCAGGACGTCGTTGGCCAGCCCGGGGCCGTTGTCGAGCGCGGTGAGCAGCAGCGACAGCAGGACGGGCGCGACGGCGCCGAGCAGCCAGCCGGCGATGATCCGGGCCCGCCCGAGCCGGGCGCCGCGCGCGACGGGCAGGCCGCGCCCCTTGGCGACCTCGTCGTGCGTGACGATGTGGACGTCGAGGTCGGGGCCGGACTCGCGGGCGACGGTGGCGCCGACGCCCGGCCCGAAGATGTACTGCCACGTCTTGCGGCGGCTGGAGCCCAGCACGATCTGTGTGGCGTTGACGCCGCGCGCGAACTCCAGCAGCGCGCTCGGTATGTCGTCGCCTATGACGTGGTGAAACGTCCCGCCGAGGTCCTCGACCAGCGTGCGCTGCACGGCGAGTTCCTTGGGCGAGGCGGAGGTCAGCCCGTCGCTGCGCGCTATGTAGACGGCCAGCACCTCGCTGCCCGACCCCTTGGCGGCCATCCGGGAGGCGCGGCGGATGAGCGTCCGCCCCTCGGGACCGCCGGTGAGGCCGACGACGATGCGTTCGCGGCCCGCCCAGATCGTGGAGACGCTGTGTTCGGTGCGGTACTGCTGGAGGTATTCGTCGACCCGGTCGGCGACCCACAGCAGCGCCAGCTCCCGCAGGGCGGTCAGGTTGCCGGGCCGGAAGTAGTTCGAGAGGGCGGCGTCCACCTTGTCGGGCTTGTAGATGTTGCCGTGCGCCATCCGGCGCCGGATCGCCTGGGGCGACATGTCGACCAGCTCGATCTGGTCGGCCCGGCGCACGATCTCGTCCGGCACGGTCTCGCGCTGCCGCACGCCGGTTATCGACTCGACGACGTCACCCAGCGATTCGAGGTGCTGGATGTTGACCGTCGAGATCACGTCGATCCCGGCTTCCAGCAGCTCCTCGACGTCCTGCCAGCGCTTGGTGTTGCGGGAGCCGGGCACGTTCGTGTGCGCGAGTTCGTCGACGAGCGCGACGGCCGGCTCGCGGCGCAGCACCGCGTCCACGTCCATCTCGGTGAAGGCCGAGCCCCGGTACTCCAGCTCCACGCGCCCGATCTGCTCCAGGCCGTGCAGCATGACCTCCGTACGGGGCCGGTCGTGGTGCTCGACGAACGCCACCACGACGTCCGTGCCGCGCTCCACCCTGCGGTGCGCCTCGGACAGCATCGAGTACGTCTTGCCGACGCCCGGTGCAGCGCCGAGATAGATCCGTAGCTTGCCGCGTGCCATGGCCCCATTGTCTTACGTGAAGGCCGCCCCCACCGGGCTGAGCCTGCTGCGACCCTACAGACCGCGCATCCCCACAAAAGGTGCAGGTGGCGGCTTCGCCCCAGGTCTTGACGCGACTCTGATACGGGGCGGCCGCACCGCCCGCCGGGCCCGCGCCGCCCCCGCCGGGCCCCGGGAAACCGGCTCGACCTCCCCCGCCGCCGCGACGACGATGGCAGTCATGACCGACGCGCACACCCGTCCCGTACGCCCCCGTCCCGACGGCCCCCGTCTCGTACACACCGCGGAACTGGACGCACCCGCCCGCGCCGCGGCCAGGGCCCTCCTCCACGACGTCTTCGAAGGCGACCTGTCCGAGGAGGACTGGGACCACGCGCTGGGCGGCGTGCACGCCCTGGTGTGGGAGGGCGGCGAGCTGATCGGCCACGCCTCCGTCGTACAGCGCCTGATGCTGCATGCGGGACGGCCCCTGCGCTGCGGCTACGTGGAGGCCGTGGGTGTCCGTGCCGACCGGCGCGGACGGGGGCACGGCGCCGCCATGATGACGGCCCTGGAGCGGGTCGTACGCGACGCCTACGACCTGGGCGCCCTCAGCGCCTCCGCCGGCGCCGCCGCCTTCTACGCCGCCCGCGGCTGGCAGCTCTGGCAGGGCCCGACCGCCGTCCTCGCCCCGGCCGGCTTGCGGCTCACCCCTGAGGAGGACGGCGCCGTCCACGTCCTCCCGGGGGCCGTCCCACTGGACCTCACGGGGCAGCTGGCCTGCGACTGGCGGAGCGGGGACGTCTGGTGACGGCGGCTCCGCGCGGGGCCCGGGGATGTCCGTAGGGAAGTACGCGCCCTGGACACGGCGAACGGCCCGCCCGTGACATACGGGCGGGCCTGTTGCCCGGGAGACCGGGCCGGTGGCAGCGTCGGCTCCGCGGCCGCCGCGGTCCCTGCGATCACTCCGGTTCCCCGGGTTATCCGGCCAGCTCCCGCAGCCCCATGTTCAGCTTCAGGACATTGACCCTGGGCTCCCCCATGAACCCCAGGACCCGCCCCTGGGTGGTGTCCTCCACCAGGCGTTCCACCTTCGCGCGGTCCAGGCGGTTCTCCTTCGCCACCCGGCCGACCTGGAGTTTCGCGTACGCCGGGGAGATGTCCGGGTCGAGGCCCGAGCCGGAGGAGGTGACGGCGTCGGCGGGGACCTCGGACTCGGGGACGCCGTAGGTCCCGGCGACCCACTTCTTGCGTTCCGCGACCGCGGCGATCAGGTCGGTGTTGGTGGCGCCCTGGTTGGTGGCGCCGGAGACCTGGAGGTCGTACTGGGTGTTGACGCCGTTGGTCCGGTTGCTGCCCAGGCCCGCGGACGGGCGCGGCTGGAAGTACCGCAGGTCCGGAATCGGGTCGCCCTTCTTGTCCTGGCCCTTGTCGTAGCGCTGGCCGAGGAGTTCGGAGCCGACGACCTTGCCGTTCTGCGTCACTTCGGAGCCGTTGGCCCGGTCGTGGAAGGCGGCCTGGGCGACGCCGGTGACCACCAGCGGGTAGAGCACGCCGCAGATCACGGTCAGGACGAGCAGGGCGCGCAGCCCGGCGCCGAGGAGGCGGGCGCTGTTGCGTACCGAGTTGTTCATGAGGGTCACCCGATCCCGGGGATCAGCGAGATGAGCAGGTCGATGAGCTTGATGCCGACGAACGGGGCGATCAGGCCGCCCAGTCCGTAGATGCCGAGGTTGCGCCGGAGCATCCGGTCCGCGCTCACCGGGCGGTATCGCACGCCCTTGAGGGCCAGCGGGACCAGCGCCACGATGATCAGCGCGTTGAAGATGATCGCGGACAGGATCGCGGTCTGCGAGCTGTGCAGCCGCATGATGTTGAGGGTGTCCAGGCCCGGGTAGGCCACCGCGAACATCGCCGGAATGATCGCGAAGTACTTCGCGACGTCGTTGGCGATCGAGAAGGTGGTCAGCGCGCCCCGGGTGATCAGCAGCTGCTTGCCGATCTCGACGATCTCGATGAGCTTGGTCGGGTTGGAGTCCAGGTCGACCATGTTCCCGGCCTCCTTGGCGGCGGAGGTGCCGGTGTTCATGGCGACGCCCACGTCCGCCTGGGCCAGGGCCGGCGCGTCGTTGGTGCCGTCGCCGGTCATCGCGACCAGCTTGCCGCCCGCCTGCTCCCGCTTGATCAGCGCCATCTTGTCCTCGGGCGTGGCCTCCGCGAGGAAGTCGTCGACGCCCGCCTCGTCGGCGATGGCCTTGGCCGTCAGCGGGTTGTCACCCGTGATCATGACGGTCTTGATGCCCATCTTGCGCAGCTCGACGAAGCGTTCGCGCATGCCGTCCTTGACGACGTCCTTGAGGTGGATGACGCCGAGGACGCGGGCGCCGCGCCCGTCCTCCAGGGCGACCAGCAGCGGGGTGCCGCCGGCCTCGGAGATGCCGCCCGCGAGCCGGTCGGCGTCGTCGGGGACGGTGCCGCCCTGCTCCCGTACCCAGGCGATGACCGAACCGGTCGCGCCCTTGCGGACCTTGCGTACGGTGCCGTGCTCGGTCACGTCCACGCCCGACATCCGGGTCTGGGCGGTGAAGGGCACCCACTCGGCGTCGGTCAGCTCGCCCTGGTGGCGTTCGCGCAGGCCGTACTTCTCCTTGGCCAGGACGACGATCGAGCGGCCCTCGGGCGTCTCGTCGGCGAGCGAGGACAGCTGCGCCGCGTCGGCGACCTCGGCCTCGGTCACGCCCTTGACGGGGACGAACTCGGCGGCCTGGCGGTTGCCGAGGGTGATGGTGCCGGTCTTGTCGAGCAGCAGCGTGGAGACGTCGCCGGCGGCCTCGACCGCGCGCCCGGACATCGCCAGCACGTTGCGCTGGACCAGGCGGTCCATGCCCGCGATGCCGATGGCCGACAGCAGCGCGCCGATCGTCGTCGGGATGAGGCAGACCAGCAGCGCCAGCAGCACGATCATGGGCTGTTCGGCGCCCGCGTACACCGCGAACGGCTGGAGGGTCACCACGGCCAGCAGGAAGACGACGGTCAGCGAGGCGAGCAGGATGTTCAGCGCGATCTCGTTGGGCGTCTTCTGCCGGGCGGCGCCCTCGACGAGGTTGATCATCCGGTCGATGAAGGTCTCGCCGGGCTTGGTGGTGATCTTGATGACGATGCGGTCGGAGAGCACCTTCGTACCGCCGGTGACCGCGGACCGGTCACCGCCGGACTCGCGGATGACCGGCGCCGACTCGCCCGTGATGGCGGACTCGTCGACCGACGCGACGCCTTCGACGACATCGCCGTCACCGGGGATGATGTCGCCCGCCTCGCAGACGACGAGGTCGCCGACGCGCAGCGCGGTGCCGGGGACGCTGGTCTCCGCGGCGCCCTCCAGGCGCCGCGCGACGGTGTCGGTCTTGGCCTTGCGCAGCGTGTCCGCCTGCGCCTTGCCGCGGCCCTCGGCCACCGCCTCCGCCAGGTTGGCGAAGATCACGGTGAGCCAGAGCCAGACGGCGATGGCCCAGCCGAACCAGTCCGAGGGGGACGTGGCGGCGAAGACCGTGGTCAGTACCGAACCGACCTCGACCACGAACATCACCGGGGACTTGACCATCACCCGGGGGTCCAGCTTGCGCACCGCGTCCGGCAGCGACTTCACGAGCTGCCCGGGGTCGAAGAGACCGCCGCCGACACGGCCGTCGCCGTCCGGCCTGGGCCCGCCGGGCACGTCCTGGTGCGGCGCGCGGGTCGGTGTTGCGGTGGACATGGAGCGGCGCTCCTCGTGCTGTATGTCGTTTACGTCGGTGGTCATGACAGCCCCTCCGCGATCGGGCCGAGGGCCAGCGCCGGGAAGTACGTCAGACCGGTGATGATCAGGATCGTGCCGACCAGCAGGCCCGCGAAGAGCGGCTTCTCGGTGCGCAGCGTGCCCGCCGTCTCCGGGACCGGTTTCTGCTCGGCGAGCGAGCCGGCCAGCGCCAGGACGAACACCATCGGCAGGAAGCGGCCGAGCAGCATCGCCAGTCCGATCGTGGTGTTGTACCAGGGGGTGTTGGCGTTCAGGCCGCCGAAGGCCGAGCCGTTGTTGTTGGCGCCGGAGGTGAACGCGTACAGCACCTCGGAGAAGCCGTGCGGCCCGGCGCCGAGCGCCTTGGTGTTGAGCATCGAGCCCAGCGCGTCCGGCAGCACCATCGAGGCGGCGGTGAAGCCGAGGACGAGCGTCGGGGTGATGAGGATGTAGCAGGCCGCGAGCTTGATCTCGCGGGTGCCGATCTTCTTGCCCAGGTACTCGGGGGTGCGGCCCACCATCAGGCCCGCGATGAACACCGCGATCACGGCCATCACGAGCATGCCGTACAGGCCGGAGCCGACGCCGCCGGGCGCGATCTCGCCGAGCATCATGCCGAGCAGCTGGATGCCGCCGCCGAAGGCCGTGAAGGAGTCGTGGAAGGCGTCCACGGCGCCGGTCGAGGTGAGGGTCGTGGCGACCGAGAAGATCGACGAGCCGCCGATGCCGAAGCGGTTCTCCTTGCCCTCCATCGCCGCGCCGGCCGCCTGGAGCGCCGGGCCGCCGTGCGCGAACTCGGTCCACATCATCAGGGCCGTGAAGCCGAGCCAGATGACGCCCATCGTGGCGAGGATCGCGTAGCCCTGCCGCACGTTGCCGACGAGCCGGCCGAAGGTACGGGTCAGCGCGAGCGGGATGACCAGGATGAGGAAGACCTCGAAGAGGTTGGTGAAGCCGTTCGGGTTCTCGAAGGGGTGGGCCGAGTTGGCGTTGAAGTAACCACCACCGTTGGTGCCCAGCTCCTTGATGACCTCCTGGGACGCGACCGCGCCGCCGTTGGTCTGCTGGGTGCCGCCCAGGAACTGTCCGACCCCGTGGATGCCGGAGAAGTTCTGGATCGCGCCGCACGCGACGAGGACGAGGGCGCCCACGACGGCGATCGGCATCAGGATGCGCACGGTGCCGCGCACCAGGTCCGCCCAGAAGTTGCCCAGGTCACCGGTACGGGTCCGGGAGAAGCCGCGTACGAGGGCGATCGCGACGGCCATGCCGGTCGCGGCCGAGACGAAGTTCTGCACCGCCAGGCCGGCCGTCTGCACGACGTGGCCCATGGCCTGTTCACCGCTGTACGACTGCCAGTTGGTGTTCGCGACGAAGGACGCGGCGGTGTTGAACGCCTGGTCCGGGCTGATCGACGCGAAGCCCAGCGAGAGCGGCAGAGCGCCCTGGAGGCGCTGGAGCAGGTAGAGGAAGAGCACGCCGGCCACGGAGAAGGCGAGGACGCCGCGCAGATACGCGGGCCAGCGCATCTGGGTGTCCGGGTCGGCGCCGATGCAGCGGTAGATCACCTTCTCGACGCGCAGGTGCTTGCGCGAGCTGTACATGGCGGCCATGTGGTCGCCGAGGGGACGGTACGCCAGGGCGAGCGCCGCGACGAGCGCGGTGAGCTGGAGCACGCCGGCCAGGATGGGGCTCATCAGGACGCTCAGAACCTCTCCGGGAAGACGAGGGCGAGGACCAGGTAGCCGAGCAGGGCGACGGCGACGATCAGTCCGACGACGTTCTCGACGGTCACAGCTTCGTCACCCCCTTGGCGACGAGAGCCACCAGCGCGAAGACCGCGAGCGTGGTGACGACGAAGGCCACGTCGGCCATCGTGTGCTCCTAGTGGGTTCGGTTGAACGGACACCTAGAGCAAACCGCCAACATGACCATTTTCGACCACTGTTGACGCCTCCCTTACGGCCATTAGCACCCCCTTGACGACTCTCATACGCTCCGCGCCCTGACCTGCGAAAACACCGATGGGCCGCACTCCTCGAAAGGGAGTACGACCCATCGGCGGCGTAGATTTCCGGCCGTGCCGGTGCCGGTGCCGGTGCCGCAAAACCACTTCGCCCCGTGACCGACGAGGTCACGGGGCGAAGTGCGCGGGCGTCGGCCGACGCGGGCGCGTCAGCGGATTTCGGTGATCTCCGGGCCGCGTTCCAGGCGTTCCACGCCGCCGCCGAAGCGGGAGGTCTCCGCGGACTCCTGCTGGACGCCGTCGGGGACCATCTGGGCGTCCTCGGGGAGCTTGAGGACGATCGGGTCGCGGGGGGCCATGGGGGCCTCGCCGCGGATGACCACGGTGTCCTTGAAGATGTGCTCCAGGATGCCGGCGGCCTCGGGCTGGACCGCGCCCTGGCCGGAGATGACGCCGCGCAGGAACCAGCGCGGGCCGTCGACGCCGACGAAGCGCACCACCTGGACGCCGTTGGTGCCGTCCGGGAGCTGTACGGGGACCTGGGCGCGCAGTTCCCAGCCAAGAGGGCCCTCGACCTCGTCGATGACGCCGCCCTGCTGGGTGATCCCGACGCCGATCTCCTCGCGGACCTCGCCCCAGATGCCCTCCTTCTTGGGGGCGGCGAACGCCTGGAGCTGTACGGCGCTGTCCTGGAGGACCACGGTCGCCGCGACGATCGCGTCACCGGCGACCTCCACGCGCAGTTCCATGCCCTCGACGCCGGGCACGAACATGCCGCCCAGGTCCACCCGCCCCTCGGCGGGGTCCGTGACCTCGGAGAGGTCCCAGGGGCCGTCGGGCCGCGGGGCCGGGGGCAGGTTCACCCGCCGCTCCTCCTCGTCGGGCCCGGCAGCCTCGTCCGCGGAGGTTGCGTCCGAGGCCGCCTCGTCGGCGGCTTCCACTGCCGACTCCGCGGGAGCCTCGTTCTTCTTGCGACGTCCGAACACGTCACTGTCCTTCCCGGTCGGCACCGACCGATGCGTATCCATTCCCACCCGTGGAGCCGTCCACCGCCGCATGACCGCCGGTGGAACCGAATCCCCCCTCGGCCCGCGCCGAGCCGGGAAGTTCCGCCACCTCGTGGAAGCGCACCTTCTCGACCTGCTGGACGACCAGTTGGGCGATCCGGTCGAACCTTGCGAACCGCACGCTCTCGCGCGGGTCCAGATTGACCACGATCACCTTGATTTCCCCACGGTACCCGGCATCCACCGTCCCGGGGGCATTCACGAGCGCCAGTCCGCACCGGGCGGCCAGGCCCGAGCGGGGGTGCACGAACGCCG
Source organism: Streptomyces sp. NPDC059788 (assembly GCF_042732265.1). Lineage (NCBI taxonomy): Bacteria > Bacillati > Actinomycetota > Actinomycetes > Kitasatosporales > Streptomycetaceae > Streptomyces > Streptomyces sp. NPDC059788. Next base: position 30,310 of record NZ_JBHWHY010000076.1, read on the forward strand.
CGTACCCGTCGGGCAGCGCGATGGACACTCCGGTGGGCAGCACCGCGCGCTCCCCCGGCGCGAGCTCCGCCGCCTCGGTGGTCACCAGGTCGGCGCCCGCGTCACCGGGGTGGCCATAGGCGGGCAGCGGCACCTCCGGGTCCAGACGCCGGATCAGCACATCCACCGGATTGCGTACCTGACTCACGGGTTCACCTCAAAAGCACGAGCTCGTCTGACCTGGTCGGGATCGGCCATGGCGGCCTGGATCTCGGCCGGCCTTCCGTTGTCGATGAAGTGGTCGACCTTCACCTCGACGAACACGGCGTCGGCGCGCACCGCGACCGGGCCGTCGGGGCCGCCGATGCGGCCCACCGCCGTCGAGTAGATCTTCCGGCGGTGGACGGCGGTTATCTCCGCGTCCAGGTGCAGCACCGTGCCGACCGGTACGGGCCGCAGGAAGTCGGTCTCCAGACGGCCGGTCACCGCGATCACCCGCAGCAGCCAGTTCAGCGAACCCAGCGTCTCGTCCAGGGCGGTGGCCAGCACGCCGCCGTGCGCGAGGCCGGGGGCGCCCTGGTGGGCCTCCTTGACCGTGAACTCCGCGGTCACCCGCACCCCCTCCTCGGCGCGGGCCTGCAGCTGCAGCCCGTGGGACTGCGCCGCTCCGCAGCCGAAGCAGTGGTCGTAGTGCGCGCCGAGGAGTTCGCCGGGCGCGGGGGCGTCGGGGTGCCGCACCGGGGCGACGGCGTCGGCCGGTGGCGTCGGCCGCGTCGGGGCCTTGTCGGTTCCACTCACGAGTGCAGACCCTACCCGCGCGCGTAACCGGCCCGCGCCGCCGTGCCAAGCTGGGGCCATGCAGTCGTACGAAGAACGCCTCACCGCGCCCCGCTCCTGGTGGGTGATCGCCGGTCTGATCGGCGTGGCCTGCGCCCTGATGCTGCTCCCGCTCGGGACGCTGCCGATGCTCGGCGGACTGATCGGCGGCGCGGCGCTGTCCGCGGTCGCGGTCAGCTCGTACGGCTCCGTGCGCATCCGCGTCGTGGGCGACTCGCTGATCGCGGGCGACGCCCGGATTCCGGTCGCGGCGCTGGGCGAGGCACGGCCGCTGGACGCCGAGGAGGCGGTGGCGTGGCGTACGCACAAGGCCGACACCCGCGCCTTCATGCTGCTGCGCAGCTACATCCGCACCGCCGTGCGGGTGGAGATCACGGACCCGTCGGACCCGACTCCGTACGCGTACCTCTCGACCCGCGATCCGGAGGCCCTGGTGGCCGCGCTGGCGGCCGTGCGGGCCTGAACCGTCCACGAGGGAGGCGGCGGGGCGGACGGGGCGCCGTCGGGCGGCACAGCGGCCTTCCCGGGGGTGCGCGGCGGGAGCGCGGCGAGGCCGGAACGGTTCAGCGGGCCTTCACTGGCCGCTCGCCGGCGGCAGCTCCGTCGCTCCGGTGTCCGGCAGGGCCGTCGCCCCGGTGTCCGGGAGGGCGTCCCACGGCACCTGTTTCGCGCGCAGGTCCTTGCGGATCTTGTCCGCGAGTTTCGCGGTGTCCCGGCGGTTCATGAACGCGCCGACGGCGGCGCCGACCATGAACGGCGTCAGGTTCGGCAGATTGCGCAGCGTGCGCTTCATGATCTGCTGGCGCAGTTCGCGCTTCATCTGGCCGCCGAGCGCGGCGTTGACCGTCGTGGGCCGGGTGACGTCGATGCCGCGTTCCTCGGTCCAGGACGTCAGGTAGGCGGTGGCGCGCTGCCTGCCGTTCCCGGCGGGACGCAGGCCGTAGACCTCGTGGAGCTCGGCGATGAGCTTGATCTCCACGGAGGCCACCCCGGCGATCTCGGCCGCCAGCTCGGCCGGCATGGCGGGCGGCACCGGCAGCATCGCCGCCGCGCCCACCCCCGCTCCGACGGTGGCGGTGCCCCGGGTGGCGCCGGTGACCAGCTTGTCGGCCAGTTCCTCGGGGGTCAGGCCGGGGAACTGCCGGCGCAGCGTCGCCAGGTCGCGGACCGGAATGCGCGGGGCGCCCTCGATGATGCGCTCGGCGACGGCCGCCAGGCCCTTGCGGGCGCCCGCGCGGCCCTTTCTGGTGCCGCGGCCCACTGCCGCAGCGAGCGAGGCCGCGCGGCCTCGCTCCTCCAGTGCACCGGTCGTCCGTTCCGTGGGCAGGGCGGTCGGGTCGGCGGGCACGGGCGCGGTTTCGTCGCGTGATCGTGCGCCTGCCGCCGGGCCTTTCTCGCCCTTGCGTCCCTTACGGAACGGGTTCACGCCTGCCACGGCGTAGACCGGTCCTTCAGGCCGCGCAGTCGCGGCAGATCGGCTGGCCGTTCTTGTCCTCCGCGGCCAGCTGGCTGCGGTGGTGGACCAGGAAGCAGCTCATGCACGTGAACTCGTCCTGCTGCTTGGGCAGCACCCGGACGGCCAGTTCCTCGTTGGAAAGGTCGGCGCCGGGCAGCTCCAGGCCCTCGGCCTGCTCGAACTCGTCGACGTCGACGGCCGAGGCGGACTTGTCGTTCCGCCGCGACTTCAGTTCCTCGATGCTGTCCTCGTTGAGGTCGTCATCTGTCTTGCGTGGGGTGTCGTAATCCGTAGCCATGTCGCTCTCCCCCTCTGGGTGTCTGCGGTGTCTCCAGCGCACGTAACGCGTGAGAGGCCGGACTTGTGCCCGACCTGAGGCGGAGATTTTGCCTCACATCAAGGTCTGTTACTCAATCGACACCCAACCGCACCCCTGAAGAGGTGATCGGTTTGGATGGCGATCAGGACCGTACACGGTCCGAATGTCGCACCTCGCGCACGCCATCACGTGTACTTCCCGTGATCAAGGGCCCCGGAAACCCGGATTTTCCCGGCCTTCCGGCGATCATTTCGGTCACGGAGAGTGGATGGCTCGAATTTCGCGCCTGTGAGGGATCACACACAGACGGGCCGTCGGGCGGACCGTAGGAATTCAGCGCAAAGCGAACTTGGCGAAGGATCCATGGCCGCCCGCCGTCACGTCAAGCCGGGGTGGCCGGCGTGCGGAGGGCGACCAAGGGTGCCAAGAGGTCGGGTCCCGGGTCAAAACGGGCGGCCGGGCGGACGGCGTCCCCG